>DATBMG010000162.1:0-2565 GCA_036554965.1 Burkholderiales bacterium | reverse complement strand
GTCGCGCCCGACTTGCCTGCCGTCGTGGTGATGTAGGCGCCGAACGTGAGGCCGCCGAAGCTGGGGCTGTCATACCAGATGGTCTGGTCGGTGCGGCGGTAGAACCCTGCGCAACCCGCCCCCGGCGCGCACTGCAGCTGTCCGGTGTCGAACACCGTGCCGAAGCCCGGCGTACCCATCATCTGCAGGTTGCCGCCGATACCGGCGGCACCGTCCAGAGGATCGATGCTGTAGAAATACCGCTCGTACAGGTTTTCGTTCGTGCCGTACCAGATGCCGCCCCAGCTCTCGCTCACCAGGCCGATGTGGCTGTTACGGTTGATGACGTTCGAGCCGGGCGTTCCGGCGGTGGTCAACGGCGTCACCACCTGGAACGCGAAGTCCAGCTTCAACCCGCCACCCAGATCGTCCACCGAGGAGATGGTGACGTTGGAGTAGTTGTTGGTCAGCTGGAAGTTCGACTCACCGCCGCCGCCGCCGGTCGAATCGTCCGAATCGACGTAGGCGATACCCATGTTGATCGCGCCGCTGATGGTGACATCAGCGAGGGCCGCGGGCGCAACGAACGCCGCGCCGACGGCCAGAGCCATCAAAGTCCTCTTCATACCATCTCCTTGAAACGAACCCTTATCTCAGATTCTTGTTGAGAAGCCGGGCGGTATAGCGCTGTGCCCGGAACCCGTGCGCACGTACTTCTCCCTGTGAGAGGGCGTTGGCGATTCTGCCAAAGGCCAACGAACGCGAGCAAGCTTTCTGCAAGATTTCATGCGGCTTTCCCGTATAAGTGTTGCGTCCGCGCAACAGAAGGCGTTGGTTTGTTGCAAAGCAGCAATCAATCGAACAGCCGAGTCAGCTCGAGTCCGGGAATCGGAGCGCGCATGAATGCCTCGCCGACGAGGAAGGCATGCACCCCGTGGCCTCGCATGAGGGCCACGTCGGCGGGCGTGAGAATGCCCGACTCGGTGACGACGATGCGCTCCTTCGGCACCCGCTCGAGGAGCGCGAGCGTGGTCTCCAGACGCGTCTCGAAAGTGCGCAGGTTGCGGTTGTTGACCCCCACAAGCGGCGTGCGCAGGCGCAGCGCGCGGTCCAGCTCGGCCGCGTCGTGCACCTCCACCAGCGTGGCCATGCCCAGCTCGCCGGCGACGGCCTCCAGGTCGAGCATCGCCGGCAAGTCGAGCGCCGCGACGATCAGCAGGATGCAGTCGGCGCCCATCGCTCGTGCTTCGTACACCTGGTAGGCGTCCAGCATGAAGTCCTTGCGCAGCGCCGGCAGGCCGCTCGCGGCGCGCGCTTCGGAGAGATGGGCGGGATCGCCCTGGAAGAACTGCCGGTCGGTCAGAACGGACAGGCAGGTGGCGCCATGCTGCGCGTAGCTGCGCGCGATCTCGGCGGGATGGAAGTCGGCGCGCAACACGCCCTTGCTGGGGCTCGCCTTCTTGATCTCGGCGATCACGGCGGCTTGGCCCGCGCCGATCTTCGCGCGTAGCGCCCCCACGAAGTCGCGTGCGGCCTGCGCAGCCTGCGCTTCACGCCGCAGCGACTCCAGCGGCTTGGCTGCCCGCGCCGCCGCCACCTCCTCGCGCTTGGCCGCCAGGATCCGCTGCAGGATGTCGCCGCCTGCCACCGCCTTCCTTACTCCCGAAAGGAGTTGGTGAAGCGCACCAGCTCCTCCAGCTTGCGGCGTGCGGCGCCGCCGGCCATGATCGCCGACGCCTTCTCGACCCCCTCCTCGAGCGACGGCGTCAGCCCGGAAACGTAGATCGCGGCGCCTGCATTGAGGGCCACGATGTCGCGCGCCGGTCCCGATTTGCCCTCCAGCGCGGCCCGCAGCAGCTCGGCCGACTGCTGCGCGTCGGACACCTGGATCGCGCGGATGTCGGCTACCTGCATGGCGAACTGGCGCGGGTGGACGTTGTACTCGCGCACTTCCCCGTCCTTCAGCTCGCCCACCATGGTCTCGCCGGAGATCGAGATCTCGTCCAGGCCTTCGAGCCCGTACACGACCATCACGTGCCGGCTGCCGAGCCGCTGCAAGACGCGGGTCTGAATGCCCACCAGGTCCGGGTGGAAAACGCCCATCACCTGGTTGCGTGCGCCCGCGGGATTGGTGAGCGGCCCCAGGATGTTGAACAACGTGCGCACGCCCAGCTCGCGCCGCACCGGGGCGGCGTGCTTCATGGCGGGGTGATGGTGCGGAGCGAACATGAAACCCACCCCCACCTCGCCGATCGAGCGCGCCACCTGCCCGGGGTTGAGCCCGATGCTCACGCCCAGCGCCTCCAGCACATCGGCGCTGCCGGATCGGCTGGACACCGAACGGTTGCCGTGCTTGGCCACCTTCGCCCCGGCGGCGGCGGCGACGAACGCAGCCGCGGTGGAGATGTTGAACGTATGGGCGGCGTCGCCCCCGGTGCCGCAGGTGTCGAGCAGATGCGCGTGGTCGGCGACCTCGACGCGGGTAGCGAACTCGCGCATCACCTGCGCCGCGGCCGCGATTTCGCCGATGGTCTCCTTCTTCACGCGCAGCCCGACGATGATGGCGGCGATCAGCGTCGGCGACAC
>DATBMG010000040.1:0-30728 GCA_036554965.1 Burkholderiales bacterium | reverse complement strand
CGGTCGGCCGACTCGAAGGTGATCACCAGGATGGCGTGGCTGCCGTCGCCGGCGCCGTTTACCAGCGCCTCGTCCGCATCCACCAGCCGGCAATTGGCGGGATACAAGTGCGACTGAGCGATGACGCGCACGCAGTCCGCGGCCCGATAGAAGTCGCGGAACCGTGCGCTGGTGCTGGCGCGGAACGTGGGCCGCGGGCGCAGCCGCATCCACGCCTCGGTGATAATGCCCAACGTGCCCTCCGAGCCGATGAACATGCGGTCCGGGCTGGGCCCCGCGCCCGAGCCGGGCAGGCGGAAGGACTGCAGCGCGCCCGCCGGGGTCACCACCCGCAGGCTCTCGACGAACTCGTCGATGTGCGTGTAGAGCGTGGCGTAGTGGCCGCCGCCGCGCGTGGCGATCCAGCCGCCGAGGCTGGAGAACTCGAACGATTGCGGAAAGTGACGCAGGGTAAGGCCGCTCGGCTTGAGCTGGCTCTCCAGCGACGGCCCGTAGACCCCGGCCTGGATACGTGCCGCCTGTGAGGTTCGATCGATCTCCAGCACGCGATCGAGATGCTTGAGATCGAGCGTGATCACCGGGCGATCGGTGCGTGGAGGTTCGACGCCGCCCACCACGCTCGATCCGCCGCCGTAGGGAATCACCACCGCGTCGATGGCATCGCACCAGTCGAGCACCGTGACGACGTCGGCCTCGGTGCGCGGGAAGGCGATCGCATCCGGCGGATTGGAGAAGTCGCGCGCGAACACGCGCGCGCTGTCGAAGAACGATTTGCCGTAGCTGTGCAGCAGCCGCTCGTAGCGATCGATGGAGCAGACGTCGGCGAGCGCGCCGGGCACGGCGACGCGCGGCGCACGCAGCGCGATGTCCTCGGCGCGCGGCGTCGGCGTCACCTCGTAGCCGCCCAGCCCGAAGCGCTTCGCATAGGCGCCTTCCAGGTGCCGGATTTCCTCGGCGCCGAGCACCACGTCCTCGCGCCCCCAGCCCCAGAACTTCAGCCTGGCGTTCGGCATGTCACTGCTCGCGCAGCCAGGTCTGCGAGCGCCCCAGCAGCGAGATGCCGATGAAGCCGCGCACCTCGAGCTTGCGACCGCCGTCCACCAGTTTCATCCTGGCGCGGTAAATCTTGCCGTTCTTCGGGTCGAGGATCTCGCCGCCGCTCCAGTGGTCGCCGTCCTTCTTCAGGCCCCACAGGATGGTCATGCCGATGATCGGCTTGTCCTTGCGCTCACCCTCGCACTTGCGGCACAGGTGGTCGGGGTCGTCGTCGGGCAGGCGGGTAAGGATCTTCTCCACTCTGCCTTCATACACGCCGTTGTTCTCCACGATGTGGATCAGGGAGCGCTCCTTGCGCGTCTTGTCGTCGATAGTGCGCCACATGCCTGCCGGCGTGCCGGTGTCGGCCACCGCGGGCAGGCAGGTACAGGCGATGAGCACGGCCAAGGCGGTGGTGATGAGAGTACGCATGGCGATCCCTCCACTATCGGCTTCTGTAACCAGCATCCCCGGATGCCGCCGCGCCGCATCCGGGCTGCGTGCTTGTCCCGGGCCGGAGCAATCCGCTAGGTGCGCTCGAACAACCCGGCGGCGCCCATGCCGGTGCCGACGCACATGGTGACCATCCCGTACTTCTGCCCGCGACGGCGCAGGCCGTGCACTACCGTGGCGGTGCGGATCGCCCCGGTGGCGCCCAGGGGGTGACCAAGCGCGATCGCGCCGCCCAGCGGATTGATCTTCGCTGGGTCCAGGCCGAGGTCCTGGATCACCGCCAGGCTCTGCGCGGCAAAGGCTTCGTTGAGCTCGATCCAGTCCAGGTCGTCCTGCTTCAGACCCACTTGCTTCAGCACCTTGGGGATCGCCACCTTCGGACCGATGCCCATGATCTGCGGCGGCACGCCGGCCACAGCGAAGCCGAGCAGGCGCGCCAGCGGCTGCAGCTCGAAGCGCTTGAGCGCCGCTTCGCTCGCAATGATCACCGCGCCGGCCCCGTCCGAAGTCTGCGAGCTGTTGCCGGCGGTGACGCTGCCCTGCGCCGCAAACGCCGGCTTGAGCTTGGCCAGCACCTCCGGCGTGGTGCCGGGGCGCGGGCCTTCGTCCACGCTGGCCACGCGCTTCTCGTGACGCACGTCGTGGGTCGCGAGATCGGGCAGCTTCTCGTCGATCTCGTAGGGCGCGATCTCGTCGGCGAACTCGCCCTTGTCGATCCCAGCCAGGGCCTTGCGGTGGCTCTCGGTGGCGAACCGGTCCTGCGCCTCGCGCGACACCTTCCACTGCTGCGCCACCTTCTCCGCGGTGATCCCCATGCCATAACCGATGGCGATGTTCTCGCTGCGATCGAAAATCTGCTCGCTGAACGAGATCTTGTTGCCGCCCATCGGGATCATGCTCATGCTCTCGGTGCCGCCCGCGATCATGACGTCGGCCTCGCCCAGGCGCACGCGATCGGCCGCGAACGCCACCGCCTGCAGGCCGGAAGCACAGAAGCGATTGACCGTCGCCCCCGCTACGCTGTTCGGCAGTCCCGCCAGCAGCAGGCTCACCCGGGCCACGTTCATGCCCTGCTCCGCTTCGGGGATCGCACAGCCGACGATCACGTCGTCCACCGCCGCCGGATCGAGCGACGGCACCTGCGCGAGCGCCGCCCGCAGCGCGTGCGCCAGCAGGTCGTCCGGGCGCACGTTGCGGAACATGCCGCGCGGCGCCTTGCCCACCGCCGTGCGCTTGGCGGCGACGATGTATGCATCCTGCACTTGCTTCGCCATGTGTTGCTCCAATCGCGCTAGTTCCTCAGCGGCTTGCCGGTCTTCAGCGTGTGCTCGATGCGCGCCTGCGTCTTCTCCGTCGCCAAAAGCTGCATGAAGCACTCGCGCTCCAGTTCCAGGAACCACTGCTCGTCCACCAGGCTCCCGGCCTCGATGTCTCCGCCGCACATCACGTGCGCGATCTTGCTGCCGACCAGGAAGTCGTGCTCGGAGATGTACTGCCCCTCCAGCATGTTGGCCATGTACGCGCGGATGGTGGCGATGGCGCTGCGGCCGGCCACCGGAATCGCGCGCGCGCGCAGCGGCGGGCGATAGCCGGCCTCGGCCAGCGCGGTCACCTCGGACTTCGCGATATGCAGCAGCTCGGCCCGGTTCATGGCGATGCGATCGCAGGCTTTGAGGTAATGCATCTCGCGCGCCTGCTGCGCCGATTTCGCGACCTCGGCCATGGCGACGTTTTGGAAGTACTGCCGCAGGAACGGGAACACGTCGCCGCCCTTGGCCTCGGCCGCGGCGCGCAGCGCCAGCTCCTTGCACCCGCCGCCCGCTGGCAGCAGCCCCACTCCGGCCTCCACCAGCCCGATGTAGCTCTCGAGCGTGGCCACCGCGCGCGCCGAGTGCATCACGAACTCGCAGCCTCCGCCCAGCGCCAGGCCGTCCACCGCCGCCACCGTCGGCACCTGCGCGTACTTCCACGCCTGCGTCGCGGCCTGGAACTGCACCACGATCCCCTCCACCTTCGCCAGCCGGCCGGCCATGAGCTGGTCCGCCACGTTCAGCGTGCGCGCCGCCTTGAGCACCGCCGATTCGGCCTGGCGCCGGAACTGCTTCATCATCCTGCCGAACGCCGAAGGCTTGGGCGCGTCTGCCGGCCGCGCGGAGGGCCCCGACAGGTTCGCCCCCACCGAGAACGGCGGTTCGGTCTGCCAGATGATCAGGCCCCGGAAGCCGTGCTCGGCCTCCTCGATCGCCTGCATGACCCCGTCGAGGACGTCTTCCCCGATCGCGTGCATCTTGCTCTTGAAGCTGACCACGGCGATGTCGTCGCCCGTGTGCCACATGCGCACCGCGTCGGTTTCGAACACCGTCTCGCCGTATCCTTGGTCCTCGCCCACCAGCTGATCCGGAAACGGCTGCCGGCGGTACACCGGCAGGCTGGAGCGCGGTTGCAGCTTGCCGGTGGCCGGGCTGTACGAGCCCTGCGGTACGTGCACACCCTCGCGTCCCTTCTCCAGCACCCATGCGGGCAGCGGGGCGCTGGCCATGCTCCTGCCGGCGGCGATGTCTTCCTGGATCCAGCCGGCCACGCGTTGCCAGCCCGCCGCCTGCCAGATCTCGAAAGGCCCCTGGTTCCAGCCGAAGCCCCAGCGCACCGCGAAATCCAGATCACGCGCGTTGTCGGCGATGGCGGCCAGGTGATACGCGCAGTAGTGCAACATGTCGCGCAGCGCCGCCCACAGGAAACGCGCCTGCGGATGCTGGCTCGCACGTAGCTTTTCGTAACGCTGCGCCACGTCCCGGGTCTTGAGGATCTCGACCACGCCGCCATCGGCTTCGCCACCGGAGAGGCGGTAGTCTTTGCTGGCGAGATCCAGCACCTGGATGTCCTTGCCCACCTTGCGGTACACGCCGCGCTGGCTCTTCTGCCCGAGCGCCCCCTGATCGAGCAGGCTGCGATACCAGTCCGGCAAGTCGAAATGACGGTGCCAGGGGTCCTCGCGCAGCGCCTCCTTCATCGTGTTCACGACGTGCGCCAGCGTGTCCAGCCCGACCAGGTCCGCGGTGCGATAGGTGGCGCTCTTCGGGCGCCCGATCAGCGGCCCGGTGAGCGCGTCCACCACGTCGAAGCCGAGCCCCAGGCTGCGCGTGTGGTGAAACGCCGCCAGGATCGAGAACACACCGACGCGGTTGGCGATGAAGTTGGGAGTGTCCTTGGCGCGGATCACGCCCTTGCCGAGCGCGGTGGCGAGAAACGCCTCGAGCCGGTCGAGCAGCCGCGGGTCGGTCTCGCGCGCCGGGATCAGCTCCACCAGATACATATAGCGCGGCGGATTGAAGAAGTGCACGCCGCAGAAGCGCTGCCGCAGGCCGGCCGGCAGCACCTGGGCCAGTGCGTTGATCGACAGCCCCGAGGTGTTGCTGGCGAACACCGCGTGCGGCGCGATGTGCGGCGCGACCTTCTCGTACAGCGCCTTCTTGATGTCGATGCGCTCCGCCACCGCTTCGACGATCAGATCGCACTCGGCGAGCCGCTCCAGGTCTTGGTCGTAGTTGGCCGCTTCGATCTGCCCCGCCCGGGTCGCGCTGGCGAGCGGGCTGGGCTCGAGCTTCTTCAGGCCCTCGATCGCTTTGAGCACGTTCGCGTTCGGATCGCCGTCCCTGGCCGGCAGCTCGAACAGGACCGCCGGCACGTCGGCGTTGACCAGGTGCGCGGCGATCTGCGCGCCCATTACCCCGGCGCCCAGCACGGCCGCCTTGCGCACGGGGAAAGGAGTGTTTGCGTGCATGGACTCGGGATGCGTTGCGCAATGGGGAAGGGAGCGCGGCGGCTCCCCTCCGCTCGACTCAGAAGGTCCAGGTCAGCTGAATGCCGAAGACATCGATGGAACTCTCGTACTCACCGGTGATGGTAGTCGACAGGGATGTGCCGAACTGTGCCCTGGTGCGGTTGATGTCCGCGTCGCTGGTGAACAGGTGCGTATAGCCGAAGTCTAGCGCGTTGTTCTTGCCGAACTTGTACTGCGCGCCGAGCGACAGCCAATAGCGATCGGTATCCGGCAGTCGCACGGTGCGGTTGTCATCGTCCACGGGCGATTCGTCCCAGGCCAATCCGCCGCGGAAGGTCCATCGCTCGCTGTGGAAATAGTTCACACCGAACGCGACGCGCCAGGTATCGTTGAAATCCAACACCAGCTGATCGCGTGTCTGGCCATTGCTGCTGTTCACCACGTCGACGGTGTCGATAGTGCTCCAGTTGGTGTACTGCAGGTCGCCGAGCAGCTCCCACTTGTCCCCGAAGCGCTGCGTGACGCTGAGCAGGGCCGAGTCCGGAAACTTCGCTTCGGCTTCGGCTGGAAACGATGCAAGAGCGACCGGCGCGCCGTTCAGCGTGGTCGTCGTGACGTCGCCCTCCAGCGTGTAGTCGAGAGCAGACCGATAGGAGACCCCCACCCGCATGTCGGATCCGAGCTGGAACAGCGCTCCCACGTTCCAGCCCCAGGCGTCGTCGTCGGCCTCCAGCTTGGTCCGTCCCTCCTGGGGCGCAAGCGGCAGCGGCGGGCCGAGGAACACCGCGTTGGTCAGTTCGACATCGGTCTTCTGCCAGTTGATCCCCGCACCCAGGCTCACGGTGTCGCTGACCTTGAAGGCGACGCTTGGATTGACGTTAATGGCGGTGAGCTCCGATTTGATGCCTTGGAAACGGCCCATCCAATCGTCGTCGTACTCCGTGGTGAGGCCGAAGGGCACGTTGATCCCCACGCCAAAGGCGAACCGATCCCCGATCGGCATCGAGAAGTAGAGGTTGGGCACGGTAGACCAGCCGCCGATGTTGCCCCCCGTGTTGGTGCCCGGCGTGACGCCGGGAAACGGCGAAAACACCGGCGCCGCGGTCGAGCTGAATTCGGTGTCCAGGTAGATGGCCGAGCCCGCCACCACCGCCTGCATGCCAGGCAGCAGCGTCAAGCCGGCCGGGTTGAAAAAGATGGTGCTGGCATCCTGCGCGACCGCTGCACTGCCGGCGAACGCGTTGCCCAGTCCGCTCGCGTTCTGCTCCAGCAGCGCGAAGCCGGCTGCGAAGCCCGCGCCCGGCGCGATCGACAAGGCCCCCACCAGCGCTACCGCGACGGGGGTCTTCTTGTTGAGCTTGATCATGACGTCCTCCTCACTGTTGCTGGCCTGCACACGACGCGGAGCTGCCTCGGACTCCGCCTCACACCGAAACCGGCACCGGCCGCGGACGCCGCTCGGCGTCCACCGCCACGTAGGTCAAGGTGGCCTCCGTCACCTTCACCGTCACCTCCTCGTGCGTCCCGCGCTGTGCGTACACCTCGACGTTCACCGTGATCGAGGTGCGCCCCACGCGCGCCACCTCCGCGTAGAAACTCACCAGATCGCCGATCAGCACCGGCTGCTTGAAGGTGAATGAGTTTACCGCCACGGTTGCGATGCGGCCCTTGGCGAGCCGCAGCGCCGGGATGCTGCCCGCGACGTCCACCTGCGACATGATCCAGCCGCCGAAGATGTCGCCGGTTGGGTTGGCGTCCGCGGGCATCGGCACCACGCGCAGCACGGGCTCGCGCTCCGGCAGTTTCACATGCGCGGCGCCGTCCGACATGGGTCTCAATCCAGAAAGATGTCCGGGCTCGCCGGCACTCCGGGCGTCACCGCATAGCGCCCGAGATCCGTCACCCCGGCCGCACGCAGCACCTCGTCGTCGATGTAGAAGTTGCCGGTGGCGCTGCGGCTGTCGCGCGTCAGGATGAGGTAGGCCGCGTCGGCCATGATATCCGGCTTGCGGCTGCTGGCCAGCGCCTCCGGGAAGAACACCTCGACCGCGGCGGTGGCGATCGTCGTGCGCGGCCACAGCGAGTTCACGGCCACGCCTCGATCCTTGAACTCCGCGGCCATACCGAGCGTGCACATGCTCATGCCGTACTTGGAAATGGTGTAGGCGGCGTGCGCGGCGAACCACCGGGGATTCAGGTTGAGCGGCGGCGACAGCGTCAAGATGTGCGGATTGCTCCCTTTCAGCAGGTGCGGCAGGCAGGCCTGCGAGCACAGGTAGGTGCCCCGTGCGTTGATCGCCTGCATCAGGTCGTAGCGCTTGATCGGGGTGGCGAGCGTGCCGGTGAGGCCGATCGCGCTGGCGTTGTTCACCAGGATGTCGATGCCGCCGAAGGCGGCGACCGTCCGCTTCACCGCGGCGAACACGGCCTCCTCCTCGCGGATATCGACCTGCAGCGGCAGCGCGCGGCCGCCCGCCTGCTCGACTTCCCGCGCGACCGTGTGGATGGTGCCCGAGAGCTTGGGGTGCGGCTCGGCGGTCTTGGCCACGATCACGATATTCGCGCCGTCCTGCGCGCAGCGCAGGGCGATCGAGCGTCCGATGCCCCGGCTCGCGCCGGTGATGAAGATCGTCTTGTCCTTGAGGGTAGCCACTTCTAGGCGCTCTTGCGCTGCAGGGCCGCGCCCTGGAGCGAGGTCACGCGCGCGGGCTCCGCGCCTGCGTTGCGGCCGATGTCGCGCGGGAAGTCGTCCACCATGATGCAGGCGCGGCGCAGCGCGTTGTAGCGCGTCCACAGCTCCGCCTCCTGCGCGGTGATGACGCCCGCCGCGAGCCCGGCGGCAAGGCGCGCGTCGGCGGTCAACCCCTCCACCACCCCGGACTTCGCCGCGCTGCGCAGCTTGGCCTCCACCGCGTCCGCGGGGGCCACCAGCTCGAGCGCCAGCTCGAGGCGTCCCACCGCATCGGCCTCGTGGCGCCGGATGAACATGCCGCCGGTCAGGCGGTCGCGCGCGGGCGAAGCCTCCAGCAGGAGGGCCGACACGCGATGGCCGAGGCGGTCGCTCGGGGGCGTGAAGCGGCGGCCGAACGGGAAGCTGAGCAGGCCCAGGGCGCATCCCACCCCGGGCGCCGGGAAGTTATGGAACAGGCCGAAGAACGCTTCCTGCGCCTTGTGCTCGCAGTCCTCCAGTGCCCATTGTGCAAACGGCAGATCGGTGCGCTGCGCGCCGTCGTCCTGATAGCGCTTCAGCACGCACGAGGCCAGGTACAGCTGGCTCAGCACGTCGCCGAGCCGCGCCGAGATCTTCTCGCGGCGCTTCAACTCCCCGCCCAGGAATAGCATCGCCACATCGGCGGCAAGCGCGAAGCTGGCCGACAGGCGCGCCAGCCGACGCACATGCCGGCGCAACTCGGCGGGCCCGGGCGCCGGCAGCAGGCGCGCGCCGGTGAGCGCCAGCCACAGCGAGCGCGCGGCGTTGGTGACCACAAAGCCGACGTGCCCCCACAGCGCATCGTCGAAGGCGATCGAGGCGGATCCGCGATCCGGGTTGCGCGTGGCCGCGATCTCCTTGAGGACGTAAGGATGGCAGCGGATGGCGCCTTGGCCGAACACGATCATGCTGCGCGTCAGGATGTTCGCACCCTCCACCGTGATGCCGATCGGCACCTGCTGATAGCCGCGGCCGAGATAGTTGCTCGGCCCCAGGCAAATGCCCTTGCCGCCGTGCACGTCCATGGCGTCGTTGATCACTTGGCGGCCGCGTTCGGTGCAGTGATACTTGACGATGGCGGACACCACCGAGGGCTTCTCGCCGAGGTCCACCGCCCCTGCGGTCATGACGCGCGCGGCTTCCATCAGATAAGTGTTGCCGCCGATGCGGGCGAGCGCCTCCTCCACGCCTTCGAACTTGCCGATCGGCACGCGAAACTGGCTGCGGATGCGGCTGTAGGCGCCGGTGGTGCGTGCGGCAAGTTTCGCGCCGCCGGTGGCGGAGGACGGCAGCGAGATGGAGCGGCCCGCCGCCAGACATTCCATCAGCATGCGCCAGCCCTGTCCGACGTAGGGCTGTCCGCCCACCACCCAATCCATGGGGATAAACACATCCTGGCCCGAGGTGGGGCCGTTCATGAACGAGGCGTTGAGCGGAAAGTGGCGCCGCCCGATGTTCACGCCCGGGTGGTCGGCCGGAATCAAGGCAACCGTGATGCCGATATCCTTCGCGCCGCCGAGCAGCCCGTCGGGATCGTACAGCTTGAAGGCGAGGCCAAGCAGCGTAGCCACCGGTCCCAGCGTGATGTAGCGCTTCTCCCAGGTCACGCGCATGCCGAGCACGCGCTTGCCTTCGTGCTCGCCCCAGCACACGATGCCGTAGTCGGGTATCGCCCCGGCGTCGGACCCGGCCTCGGGCCCGGTGAGCGCGAAGCACGGCATCTCCAGGCCCTTCGCCAGGCGCGGCAAGTAGTAGCGCTTCTGCTCTTGTGTGCCGTAATGCAGCAGCAGCTCGGCTGGTCCGAGCGAGTTGGGCACCATCACCGACACGCAAGCCGTGGCGCTGCGGCCGGCGAGCTTCATCACCACCTGGGAGTGGGCCAGGGCCGAGAAGCCCAGCCCGCCGAATTCCTTCGGGATGATCATGCCGAGGAAGCCCTGGTCCTTGATGAACTGCCAAACCTCGGGCGGCAGATCGTTCAGCTCGTGGGTGACCTTCCAGTCGTCCACCATCCGGCACAGCTCTTCGACCGGGCCGTCGAGGAAGGCCTGCTCCTCGGCGGTCAACTGGGGCTTGGGCAGGGCCAGCAGTTTGCGCCAATCCGGACGGCCGCTGAACAGATCGCCGTCCCACCACACCGTGCCGGCGTCCAGCGCCTCCTGCTCGGTTTGCGACACCTGCGGCAGCACCTTGCGGAACCAGCCGAGCAGCGGATCGCTGATGAGCGCGCGCCGCAGCGGCGGCACCAGCAGCACGCCCGCCGCAGCCACGAAGATCGTCCACAGGATGCCGCGCCACACCGGCGGCAGATTGCCGCTCACGGTCGCCCCGATCAGAAAGCCGGCCGCAGCGCCCGCCCACACCCAGCGCGACGCGCGGAAGTAGGCCAGACCCCACAGCAGCCCGGCGAAGGCCGCGATCCATAGCAAAGTCACCATCGGATTCTCCTGCTCGATTGCTGCTAAGTCGTTTATCGACCTGGGCGCGAGTCGCTTTATCGACCGGGGCCAAATCGCTTATCGACCCAAAGCCAAAGGTGGCGTCGCGTGGCGTCGCTCTGCGGGTGCCGCCTGGTGCTTGCACCATGCGCCCGCCGCGGACGCGTTGTCAAGCCGCCGGCTCGACCCGCGCTAGCGGTACCCGACCGGATTCATCGAGACGCCGTCGCTCAGCAAACCCTGCCCGGGAACATGGTTCATCTCCAGCCGGATCCCGTCGGGATCTTCGAACAGGACGGAGTAGTAGCCCGGCGCCCACGGGCCGTCCTCCGGGGGATGCACGATCCTTGCGCCCAGTTTCTGCAGGAACGTGTACAACTCATCTACATCCGCCCGCTCGCGCGCGCGGAAGCACAGGTGATGCAGGCCAGGCCTGCGCTGATCGAAGCGCTCAGCGCGATAGCGCTGGTCGCATCTGCCGATCCCCAGCGCAGTCCGCCCGCCGACGTAGTACAGGAAGTCCTGGCCCTCGAACACGCGCGTCATGCCCAGGAACTCGAGCAGCTGCCGGTAGAACGGCACGGCGGCATCGAAGTTGCTGAGCGTCAGGGCGATGTGTGCAATGCCATTGATTTGCATGAGACGGCTCCGCGCCTACCAAGGATTCCGGAAACCACCGCAAGTCTGCGGACCTACGGCGCAGCCTACGCACCGGAACTAAACCGCCACACGTCACCTCTCCTAAGGCATCGTCGGCGCGAGCTAGCGCGCATCCTCGGCGCCGCTTGCCGCTGCCTCAGAACTGCGCCTCCTCCAGCGCCAGCACGCTGGCCGAGCCGTTGACGATGGCCTGCCGGTGCGCCTGCGCCAGCGGCAGGACGTGCTCGGCGTAGAAGCGCGCGGTGCCGAGCTTGCCGCGGTAGAAATCGAAGTCCTCGGCGCCGTCGTCCAGGCGCTGCTTGGCGACGAGCGCCGCGCGCGCCATCTGCCAGCCGCCCGCCACCGTGCCCCACAGTTTGAGGTACGGCACCGCGCCGGCTGCTGCGGCCTTGGCGTTGTAGGGGTAGGTTTCCAACAGCCAGTCGGTGGCCTCCGACAGGGTCGCCACGCTCTCCGCGAGTGCGCGCCGGATCACACCGAGCGCGGGATGACTGACCCCGGCGAGCTGCGTGTCGAAGGCGCGCATCTCGGCGATCACCGCCTTTGCCGTCATGCCCTTCTCGGCGGCGAGCTTGCGCCCGACCAGGTCGTTGGCCTGGATGCCGGTGGTGCCTTCGTAGATCGTGGTGATGCGCGCATCGCGCAAGTGTTGCGCGGCGCCGGTCTCTTCCACGAAGCCCATGCCGCCGTGCACCTGGACGCCGAGGGAAGCGACCTCGATGGACAGCTCGGTGCACCAGCCCTTCACCACCGGAGTGAGCAGGTCGAACAGCCCCTGGTGCTGCATGCGCTGCTCGCGCTGCGGATGGCGCTGTGCGATGTCGAGCGCGGTGCAGGCGGCGGCCGCCAGCGCGCGCATCGCCTCGACCTGCGCTTTCATGCTCATCAGCATGCGGCGCACGTCCGGGTGATGGATGATGGTGACGCGCTCGCCGGATCGCGCCCCGATATCGCGTCCCTGGACCCGCTGCCGCGCGTAGTCCAGTGCACGCTGATACGCGCGTTCCGCGATGGCCACGCCTTCGATGCCGACTTCGAGCCGGGCCAGGTTCATCATGGTGAACATGTACTCGAGCCCGCGGTTCTCCTCGCCGACGAGATAGCCGATCGCGCCTTCCTTCTCTCCGAAGGCCATGGCGCAGGTGGGGCTCGCGTGGATGCCGAGCTTGTGCTCGATCGACACGCACTTGACGTCGTTGCGCGCGCCCACCGAGCCGTCCGCGTTAACCAGGTGCTTGGGCACGACGAACAGCGAAATGCCCTTCACGCCTTCGGGCGCGTTGGGCGTGCGCGCCAGCACCAGGTGAACGATGTTCTCGGCGAAATCGTGCTCGCCGTAGGTGATGAAGATCTTGGTGCCGTGCAGGCGATAGCGCTCGCCGTCGGGCACGGCGCGCGTGCGCACCGCCGAGAGATCCGAGCCGGCTTGCGGCTCGGTGAGGTTCATGGTGCCGGTCCAGGCGCCGGAGACGAGCTTCTCCAGGTAGGTGCGCTTCTGCTGCTCGGAGCCGTGACGCTTGATGGCGTTGAGCGCGCCGTTGGTGAGCATCGGGCACAAACAGAAGCTCATGTTGGCGCTGTTCCAGATTTCCGACACCATGCCCGACAGCGCGTGCGGCAGGCCCTGCCCGCCGAACTCGGGATCGCCGCCGAGCGCTGGCCAGCCGGCTTCGCGGAACTGTTGGTAGGCCTGCTTGAAGCCTGGCGGCGTGGTGACCACACCGTTGTCGAGCTTGCAGCCAGCGCGATCGCCCGGCCGGTTGAGCGGCGAGAGCACGCCGGCGGCGAACTTGCCGGCCTCCTCGAGAACGGCATCCACCAGATCGGGAGTGACTTCTTCGCAGCCCGGCAGGCTCGCCACCGCGTGCAGCGCGCCGAGCTCCTTGATCACGAACTTCATGTCCCGCAGCGGTGCCACGTACTCGGCCATGATCGAGCCTCCGGATTCGCGCTAGAGCTTGGCGGTGAGGTCGGGGACGGCCTGGAACAGGTCGGCGACGAGCCCGTAGTCGGCCACCTGGAAGATCGGCGCCTCGCCGTCCTTGTTGATGGCGACGATCACCTTGCTGTCCTTCATCCCGGCGAGGTGCTGAATGGCGCCGGAGATGCCCACGGCAATGTAGAGCTCGGGCGCCACTACTTTGCCGGTCTGTCCCACCTGGTAGTCGTTGGGCACGAAGCCCGAGTCCACCGCCGCGCGCGAGGCGCCGACCGCCGCGCCCAGCTTGTCGGCGAGCGCCTCCAGGATCTTGAAGTTCTCGCCGCTGCCCATGCCGCGTCCGCCCGAGACGATGATGCGGGCCGCGGTCAGCTCGGGACGCGCGGACTTGGTGAGCTCCTGCCCGAGCAAGCGGGACTGGCCCGGATCGGCCGCGGCGCCCACCTGCTCCACCGCCGCCGAACCGCCCTGTGCCGGCGCCGCGTCGAAGCCGGTGGTGCGCACCGTGATCACCTTGATCTTGTCGCCGGACTGCACGGTGGCGAGCGCGTTGCCGGCGTAGATCGGCCGCACGAACGTGTCGGCGCTCTCCACCGCGACGATGTCGGACACCTGCGCCACGTCGAGCAGGGCCGCCACCCGCGGCATGAAATTCTTGCCGGTCGTGGTGGCCGCGGCGAGGATGTGCGCATAACCCTCGGCCAGCGCGACCACCAGCGCGCCGATGCTCTCCGCAAGCGGATGCGCATAGTGCGGCGCGTCCGCCACCCGCACCTTCTCTACGCCGGGGACGCGGGCGGCGGCCGCCGCGGCGCCGCCGCAGTTGCTGCCCGCGACCAGGATGTGCACCGGGCCGCCGATCTGTTGCGCGGCGGTCACGGCGTTGAGCGTCGCGGCCCGCAGGCCGGCGTTGTCGTGCTCGGCGACGACCAGGACGGTCATGGCTGGATCACCTTGGCCTCGTTCTTGAGCTTGTCCACCAGTTCGTCCACCGTCTTCACCTGCACGCCGGCCTTACGCTTGGGCGGCTCCTGCACTTTAAGAGTCTTCAGCCGCGGCGCGACATCCACGCCGAGCGCCTCGGGCTTGGTGATGTCGAGCGTCTTCTTCTTCGCCTTCATGATGTTGGGCAGCGTCACGTAGCGCGGCTCGTTCAGGCGCAGGTCGGTGGTCACCACGGCGGGCAGGCCGATGGCGATGGTTTCCAGGCCGCCATCCACCTCGCGCGTGACCTCGGCGCCGCCGCCGGCGATCTTGATTTTGGAAGCGAACGTCGCCTGCGGCCAACCGAGCAGCGCGGCGAGCATCTGCCCGGTCTGATTCGAATCGTCGTCGATCGCCTGCTTGCCCAGGATCACCAGCTGGGGCGCTTCGTTCTGCACGATCTTGCGCAAGATCTTCGCCACCGCAAGCGGCTGCACCTCGGCACCCGTTTCCACCAGGATGGCGCGGTCGGCGCCGATGGCGAGCGCGGTGCGCAAGGTCTCCTGGCACTGCGCCGGGCCGATGGAAACGGCCACGATCTCGGTGGCCGCGCCCGCCTCCTTCAGCCGCACCGCCTCCTCGCAGGCGATCTCGTCGAACGGGTTCATCGACATCTTGACGTTGGCGGTCTCCACACCGGTGCCGTCGGATTTCACCCGCACCTTGACGTTGTAGTCCACCACGCGCTTGACCGGAACCAGGATCTTCATCTGCCTGCCTTGTGCCTTCGGGAGCCGGGATTCTATAGCGCCTTCGCCTGCTCGCGCAGCACGTTCTTCTGGATCTTGCCGGTCGAGGTCTTGGGCAGCGGTCCGAACACCACCTTCTTCGGGCACTTGTAGTGCGCCAGCCGCTCGCGGCAGAACGCGATGACCTCCTCGGCGCTCACCGGCGCGGCACCGCTCTTCAACGTGACGAAGGCGCAGGGCGACTCGCCCCACTTCTCGTCGGGCTGCGCCACCACCGCCGCTTCGAGCACGCCGGGGTGCCGGTACAGCACGTCCTCCACCTCCAGCGTCGAGATGTTCTCGCCGCCTGAGATGATGATGTCCTTGGAGCGATCCTTGATCTTCGCGTAGCCGTCGGGGTGGACCACGGCGAGGTCTCCGGTGTGGAACCAGCCGCCGCGGAACGCCTCCTCGGTGGCGGTCGGATTCTTCAGGTAACCCTTCATGGTGATGTTGCCGCGGAAGAAGATCTCGCCCACGGTCTGCCCGTCGTGAGGCACCGGCCGCAGTGTCTGCGGATCGGCCACGATCATGTCTTCCTGCAACTCGTACGGGACGCCCTGCCTTCCGTTCATCTCCGCGCGTTGCTCCACCGACAGCGCGCTCCATTCGGGATGCTTGGCGCATACGGCGGCCGGGCCGTACACCTCGGTCAGGCCGTACACATGCGTGAGATCGAAGCCCATGCGCTCCATGCCTTCGATCAACGCCTGGGGCGGAGCGGCGGCCGCGATCATGCCGTGTACCTTGTGCTCGATCCCGGCGCGCAGTTCCGGCGGCGCGTTGACCAGCATGTTGTGCACCACCGGCGCGCCGCAGAAGTGGCTGACCCGGTGCGCGCGGATCAGATCGAACACCGCGGCGGCTTCCACTTTGCGCAGGCACACGCTGGTTCCCGCCATCATCGCCAAGGTCCAGGGAAAGCACCAGCCGTTGCAGTGGAACATGGGCAGCGTCCACAGGTACACCGGCAGTGCCGGCATGTTCCACGTGACGGCATTGGCCACCGCGTTGAGATACGCGCCGCGGTGATGCAGCACCACGCCCTTCGGGTTGCCGGTGGTGCCCGAGGTGTAGTTGAGCGCGATCGCGTCCCATTCCTCGGGCGGCAAGCTCCAGGCGAACTCCGGATCGCCGCCGGCGATAAAGTCCTCGTACGTCGCCTCGCCCAGCGGCTCGCCGCCGGCGAGCGGGTCATCGATGTCGATCACCAGCGGGCGCCGCTCGGTCAGATGCAGGGCTTGGCCCACCACCGCCGACAGCTCGCGGTCTGCGATCAGCACCTTCGCCCCGCCGTGCTGCAGCATGAAGGCGAAGGCCGCCGCGTCGAGGCGGGTGTTCAGCGCATTGAGCACGGCCCCGATCATCGGCACACCGAAGTGCGCCTCGAACAGCGCCGGAACGTTGGGAGCGATCACGGCAACGGTGTCGCCGCGGCCGACGCCGTGGCGCGACAACGCGGAAGCGAGCCGCCGGCAGCGCGCATAGGTCTCGCGCCAGGTGGTGCGGTGCACCCCGTGGACCACGGCTTGCCGCTCGGGATACACCGCGGCGGTCCGGCGCAGGAACGACAGCGGCGAGAGCGGCACGTAGTTGGCTGGATTGCGGTCCAGGCCGAGCTCGTAGGGATTGGCTGCGGTCACCTGCGCTCTCCTCGAGGGGGTCTTGCGGTGCGCGCGCACGCTTCGAAACGCTCGAAACTGCGGGCTTTTTTTTTGCTTTCTGGTATCGATTGGCTGGCCTGGGCCGAATGATACTTCATGCGGGCAGCGCTCGGCGCGGCTGCCGCGGGGCCCGGCGCCGAGGCGGTACGCTACAAGAACCGATTGATTTCCAGTCGCTTTTTCGGCCCCGAATGCAGAAAGTATCGGCCCTAGGCACGGCCACGGCGCGTCAGGCGCCCGCGGAAGCGCGTGTGGTGGAGTTCCCGGGAACCCCCGAACGCGCCGGGCGCACTTTCGTGTGCAGCGTGCTTTTCCTCGACATCGTCGAGTACTCCAAGCGGCCGGTCGGCGAGCAGCTGCAGATCAAGGAGCGATTCAACGCCCAGGTCTCTCAGGCGATCGCCGAGGTCCCGGCGCAGGACCGCATCATCCTGGACACCGGTGACGGAGTGGCGATCTCCTTCCTGGACGATCCAGAGGACGCGCTTCGCGTCGCATTGGCACTGGCCCACTGGTTCGCGCTGCCGGGCGGCATCCCGGTGCGCGCGGGCATCAACCTGGGACCGGTGCGGCTCACGCGCGACATCAATGGCCAGCCGAACATCATCGGCGACGGCATCAACGTGGCGCAGCGCGTGATGAGCTTCGCGCAGCCGGGTCAGCTGCTGGTCTCGCGCGCCTTCCATGAGGGAGTCTCGCGCTTCGCGGATGACTACGCCGCGCTGTTCTCGTACCAGGGCTCGCGCACCGACAAGCATGTGCGCGAGCACGAGATCTTCGAACTCAGCGCACCCGCGGGGCAGGCGCTGGACGTGGCGGAACGCCACAAACGCGCACGCCGCCGAGAGGGCCGACCGCCAGCTACCGCGGGCGCGCGTCTGATGGCGCATCGCAAGCTTGCATTCGGCGTGACTGCGGTGTCGCTTGCCGCGCTCGGCGCGGCCCTGATCGCGTTCCTGCAGCCCGACGGCGGGCAGCCCGAGGAGCCGGCGGCCGTGGCGGCACATGCGCCGGCGCAGCCGGGCCCGATGCCGACGACACCGGCCGCGCCCCCGGCAGTGGAGCCCGAGCCTGCAGAGCAGCCCGCCCAAGGCAACGAGCCCCAGCGGGCCGAGCCCCAGCGTACCGAACTCCAGCGTGCCGAGCCCCAGGGCGCCGAGCCCCCGCCCGCCGAGCAACCGCCGCAGCGCTCTCCGCCCGAGTCCACCGGCACGCCGGCGGCCAAGGCCCCGGCGCGATCGGCCCCGAGCAGCCCGGCGGCGCTCGCTCCCGAACCGTCCGCGGACCCCACACCCCCAGCGACGGCGGCTCTGCGGACTCCGCGCGGACCTGCAGCTGGCGGCGCCGATGCCGATACCAGGACTGTGCAAGCGCCCTGGCAGCCGCCGCCCTCGGCCGACCCGGCGCCGCCGGTGCCGGCCACTCCGCCGGTGCCGCCCACGAGGGTGCGCACCGCAGCCGGAGCGACGGCCCTGGTGCTGCTGGCCATCTCACCTTGGGGGGAGGTGTACGTGAACGGCAAGTCGGTCGGGGTGAGCCCGCCGCTGGCGGAGGTGGAGCTCAAGCCCGGCAAGCATCGCATCGAGGTGCGCAACGGCGGCTTCAAGCCCTACCAGGAGGACATGGAGCTCGGCAGCAACCAGACCGTCCGGATAAAGCACAAGTTCACCCACGCGAGATAAGGCGATTCATGGTGCGCGGATCCGGAGGAGTGGTCGCGTCGCTGCCCGCGTTGTTGCTGGCGTCGTTGCTGGCGGGCGTGCTGCTCACCGCGTGCCAGAACGCGCTGGTCCAGGAATTCCCGTTGACCAAATTCAAGGCGGAGAGGATGCTCGACGAAGGCATCCGCGAGTACGACGACGGCAACTACAAGGTCGCCGCGCGCACCATCCAGGGCGCGCTCGACGCCGGGCTCACCACGCGCTCGCAGGGGCGCGCCCACAAGTATCTCGCCTTCATGCACTGCGTCGCGGGCCAGCCGACCCAGTGTCGCGATCAGTTCCGCAAGGGCCTCGAAGCAGACCGGCGGCTCGACCTCACCGCCGCGGAATCCGGGCATCCGATCTGGGCGCCGGTATTCGCAGCCGCGAAGGCGGGCATGCCGAAGCAGTGATGCCCGCGGTGAACGTGCGAGACGCCTCCCACCAGCTGGGCCGCTACGAGCTTCTCGCGGAGCTCGGCCAGGGTGCCATGGGCGTGGTATACAAGGCGCGCGATCCGGTGCTCGACCGGGTGGTGGCGATCAAGACCATCAACCTCACCCTGCCCAAAGACGAGCTGGCCGACTACGAAGCGCGCTTCTACCAGGAGGCGCGCGCGGCGGGCGGACTCAATCATCCGAACATCGTCACCATCTACGACATCGGCAAGAGCGAGCGCCTCGCCTACATGGCGATGGAGCTCCTGGAAGGAGAGGAGCTGCGCTCCATCCTGTCCGCCAAGGAGGCGCTGCCGGTGTCGCTTGCCCTGGACATCGCCATCCAGGTGGCCGACGGGCTCGCCTACGCGCACGAGCGCCAGGTCGTGCATCGCGACATCAAGCCGGCGAACATCATGATCGTGCGCGACGGGCTGGTGAAGATCACCGACTTCGGCATCGCGCGCATGCGCACCAACGAGGTCAAGACCATGACCGGCATGATCCTCGGCTCGCCGAAGTACATGTCGCCGGAACAGGTCACCGGCAAGCGCGCGGACCACCGCGTCGACCTGTTCTCGCTCGGCGTGGTGCTCTACGAGATGCTCACCGGAGAAGCGCCGTTCATCGCCGACAGCATCCACGGTATCATGTACCAGATCATGCAGTTCGCGCCGCCGCCGCCGAGCGCGAAGCAGCCCGGCCTGCCGGAGGTGCTGGACCTGATCGTGGCCAAAGCGTTGAACAAGAGCGCCGATGAGCGCTACCAGAACGCGATGGAGTTCGCGCGCGACCTGCGCGACTGCAAGAACATGCTGGAGGGCAAGGCCACCGGCGGCGTGGCCACCGCCGACCTCACCGCCGGCCAGGCGGCGGGCGCGCGCAAGCAAGAGCGGCGCGCGCCGGTAACGACGCCGGTCGGTGGGAGCGAGCCCGAGGAAGCGCGCGGACTGGCGCTCGCCAAGTCCTTCGATTCGTACGAGGCGACCATGCGGCTGGCCGCGCTCACCGGTGTGGAGCAGGAGATGGAGGTGTTCTCCAACACGCAGGCGATGCGCCGGCCCGACCTGCAGCAGCCGCTACCCGCCGCCGCGCCGGCCGCGCGCGCGCAGCAGGGGCCCGCGCCCGCAACCGCGCCGCGCCGCGCCGAAGCGCCTGTCGTCGCGGTCGCAGCGCGCCGCGCCGAGGCGCCGGCCGCTGCCGGTGCGCCGCGCCGCGTCGAAGCGCGCACCGCCACGCCTACCTATGTTTACTTGTGGGTCCTCAGCGGCATCGCACTCGCAGCGGCGCTGCTGCTGTATCTGATGCGCTGAGATCTTCGTGACCCGTGAGAATCACGCGTCACGAATCATTTGACCGACCGCTTCCTCCACCCGCTCCACCCCGAGCGTTTCGATTCCCTCGATCGGCGTCTTGGGCAGATTCGCCTTCGGAATCACGGCGTGGGTGAAGCCCAGCTTGGCGGCCTCGCGCAGGCGCTCCTGGCCGCGTTGCACCGGGCGCACTTCGCCGGCGAGCCCCACCTCGCCGAACACCACCAGCCGCTGCGGCAGCGGCCGATTGCGCAGCGACGAGACGATCGCCAGCAAGATGGCGAGGTCGGCGGCCGGCTCGTCGATCTTCACCCCGCCCACCGCATTCACGAACACGTCCTGGTCGAACGCGGCGATGCCGGCGTGACGATGCAGCACCGCGAGCAGCAGTGCCAGGCGGTTCTGCTCCAGTCCCACGGTCAGCCGGCGCGGATTGGGCGAGTGCGCGTCGTCCACCAGCGCCTGGATCTCCACCAGCAGCGGGCGCGTGCCCTCCTGCGTGACCAGCACGCACGCGCCGGCCACGCGCGCGCCGTGATGCGACAGGAACAGCGCCGAAGGGTTGCTCACGCCGCGCAGCCCGCGCTCGGTCATGGCGAACACGCCCAGCTCGTTGACCGCGCCGAAGCGGTTCTTGATGGCGCGCACCAGACGGAAGCTCGAGTGCGTATCGCCCTCGAAATAGAGCACGCTGTCCACCATGTGCTCGAGCACGCGCGGACCGGCGATGGCCCCTTCTTTGGTGACGTGCCCGACCAGCAACAACGCGGTTCCGGCGGTCTTGGCGAAGCGCGTGAGCTGTGCAGCGCACTCGCGCACCTGCGCGACGCTGCCCGGCGCGGACTGCAGCGCCTCGGAGTACAGCGTCTGGATCGAATCGATCACCGCCACGTCCGGCTTGTCAGCGCCGAGCGCGGCGAGGATCTTCTCCAGCTGAATCTCCGCCAGCACGTTCAGGCCGGGCGGTTGCAGGCCCAGGCGGCGCGCGCGCAGGGCGACCTGCTGCGCCGACTCTTCCCCGCTCACATACAGCGTCGCGCACAGCGCGGAGAGTTGCGACAGCGCCTGCAGCAGCAGCGTCGACTTGCCGATGCCGGGATCTCCGCCGAGCAGCACCACGCCCCCGCGCACCAGCCCGCCGCCGAGCACGCGGTCCAGCTCGCCGATGCCGGTGGCGCGCCGCGGCTCCTCGGCGGCATCCACCTCCGCCAGCGGCTGCACCCGGCTCGCCTGGGCAAGCGCCTCGTAGCGCGCCGGCTTGCGCTCGGCGAGCGTTTCGACCAGAGTGTTCCAGCCGCTGCAATGCGGGCACTGGCCCTGCCACTTCAGCGTCTGCCCGCCGCATTCGGTGCAGCTATAGATGGTCTTGGGCTTCGCCATCGGACCGCCACGGACCACGCTTGCTCATTCGACCTCCACCAGCGGGACACCTCATTCGATCTCTACCACCGGCACGCGGGGCGCCAGCGCGCACAGCAGCTCGTAGCTGACCGTGCCGGCGGCCTGCGCGACCTCCTCCACCGGCAGCCCCTCTCCCCACAGCACCACCGACGCGCCGACCTGGGCCTGCGGCAGCCCGCTGAGGTCCACGCACAGCATGTCCATCGACACGCGGCCGATGAGGCGCGTGCGCTCGCCGGCCACCAGCACCGGCGTGCCGGTCGGCGCGTGGCGCGGGTAGCCGTCCGCGTAACCGCAGGCGACCACGCCGATGCGCATGGCCTCACGTGCGTGGAACAGGGCGCCGTAGCCGACGCTCTCGCCGGCGGCCAGCTCGCGCACGGCGATGATCCGGCTCGCCAGCGTCATCGCCGGCCGCAGCCCGAGCGCATGTGCGCTTTCCTCGGCGAACGGCGATGCCCCGTAGAGCATGATGCCCAGCCTCGCCCAGCCCGACGCGGCGTGTGGATAGCGCAGCAGCGTGGCCGAGTTGGCGAGCGACAGCGGCAGCGCGAGGCCGGTGGTGGCGTGCCGGAACGCGTCGAGCTGCCAGTCGATCCCGCGCGCGTCGTCGGCGCAGGCGAAGTGCGTCATCAGCGTCACCTCGCCGGCGTTGCGGCAGGCGCGCAGCGCGTCCAGCACGCGCCGCAGCGCTTCGGGCCGGAAGCCTAGACGGTTCATGCCGGTGTCGATCTTCACGAAAACGTCCACGGCGGCAGGCAGCCTGGCGGCCTGCAGCATTGTCAGCTGCTCGTCGTTGTGCAGCACGCAGCTCAGGCGCTCTTCGGCGAGCACCGGCAGCTCAGCGGCATCGAAGAAGCCCTCCAGCATGAGGATGCGCCGATCGAAGCCCGCGGCCCGCAGCCGCACCGCGTCGTCGAGCTCCAGCACGGCGAAGCCCTCGGCATCGGCGAACGCATGCGCCGCGCGCAGCAGGCCGTGGCCGTAAGCGTCGGCCTTGATCACCGCCAGCACGCGCGCATCCGGCGCGCGGCGGCGCGCCAGCGCCAAGTTGCTGCGCAGAGCGGAGATCCGGATCGAGGCGAGGATCGGGCGGGTCATTTCGGCGAGAAGTCGCGCGCGCGCACCGCGCGGCGGCGCACAGCAAGTCTGCCAAGGCCGCTCATCCGGCGCAACAGCGACGCAGATTTCCGGCGGCGGGCTGGGCGCGCGCGGTTTCGTGGTATAAAGGCGCGCCCTCGGGGACAGCCCGCGGCGCCGATCTCGACCACGACGCGATGACCCGCGGCTTCTACACCATCCTCGCGGCGCAATTCTTCTCCGCGCTGGCCGACAATGCCCTGCTGTTCGCCGCCATCGCGCTCCTCAAAGTCCTCAATCCGGCCTGCGTGACCGAGTCCGGCGAATGCTGGCAGACCCCGGTCCTGCAGCAGTTCTTTGTGTTCGCCTACATCGTGCTGGCGCCGTTCGTGGGGCCGTTCGCCGACGCTTTGCCGAAGGGCCGGGTGATGTTCATCAGCAATGCCGTGAAGCTCACCGGCTGCCTCGCCATGCTGTGGGGGATGCATCCGCTGCTGGCCTACGGCGTGGTCGGCATCGGCGCGGCCATGTACTCGCCGGCCAAGTACGGCATTCTCACCGAGTACCTGCCGCCCCAGCGGCTGGTGCTGGCCAACGGCTGGATGGAGGGGCTGACGGTCGCGGCCATCGTCCTCGGTGCCCTGCTCGGCGGCTTTCTGGTCGGGCCGCGGTTCGCCACTCTCGTCACGCATGTTCACGTGGGGCAGGCGGGCGCCTGGCTCGACAGCCCGGCGAAGCTCGCCATCGGCGCGATCGTGCTGCTGTACCTCACCGCCGCCGCGATCAATCTGTACATCCCGCGCGTGGCGATCGACCACCGCCTGCCGAAGAAGACGCCGGTGTATATCCTGCAGGACTTCTGGCACTGCTTCCGCTTGCTGTGGCGCGATCCACTCGGGCAGATGTCGTTGGCGGTGACCACGCTGTTCTGGGGCGCAGGCGCCACGCTGCGCCTGATCGTGCTGGCCTGGGCGGCGACCGTTCTCAACTTCGGCCCACAGCGCGCGATCGAGCTCACCGCCGTTACCGCGGTGGGCATCGCCCTGGGCTCGGTGCTGGCGGCGCGCTTCGTCACCCTGCAACGCGCGGTCAAGGTGCTGCCGGTGGGCATCGCGATGGGCTTCGGCGTGATGAGCATGGTGTTCGTCAGCGACTGGAGGCTGGCGGTGGCGATCCTGATGCTGATCGGCGCGATGGGCGGCTTCTTCGTGGTGCCGATGAACGCGCTGCTCCAGCACCGCGGCCATCTGCTGATGGGCGCGGGCCACTCCATCGCCGTGCAGAACTTCAACGAGAACCTGAGCATCCTGCTGCTGCTGGGGGCCTATGCGCTGATGCTGCGCGCGGAGCTGGAGATCGACACCATCACCATCCTGTTCGGCCTGCTGGTGGCGAGCGTGATGTACCTGGTGTGGCGCAGGCACCGCCACGATCAGGACGAAGGGGCGATGTAACCCCCTCACGCCGTGCTCACAGCACCGCCGGCCGGTCGGGCAGCTCGTTCTCGCCGCCGCCGGCCGAAGGGAAATGCCGCCGCAGGTGCTCACCGATGGCCTGGATGCCGTCGAGCACGCCCGCCTCGAACCGGCCAGCCGCGAACGCCGCTTCCATCCGCCGGCAGATCGCTTCCCAGCCCGCTGCCCCGACCTGCGCGTGGATGCCGCGGTCGGCGACGATCTCGACATCGCGGTCCGCCAGCAGCAGATAGATCAGCA
This sequence comes from Burkholderiales bacterium, assembly GCA_036554965.1. Lineage (GTDB taxonomy): Bacteria > Pseudomonadota > Gammaproteobacteria > Burkholderiales > SHXO01 > SHXO01. The sequence goes on along the minus strand of DATBMG010000040.1, from coordinate 6,690 downwards.
CTCCGTTGTTGCGCTCGGTGTCCCACACGCGCAGGTTCGAAAACATGTCGATCGCGCGTTCGCGCGCGCTCAGGTTGCGCAGCAGGTCGGGCAGATCGAGCGCGTGCTCTACGGCGAAGCGGATCTCGCCGCTGTGACCGGCCTCGCTCTCGACAATGGCGCGGCGAATCGCTTCCAGGCTGTGGACCGGGAAGACCCGCCGCACCGTCCAGGCCGGATGCAGCAGGTGACGCAAGATGCGCGCGACGCTCATCTCACCATCTCCCCCTCACCATCTCCCCCCTCACCATCTCCCCGAGGCCCCGCCGCCCCCGAAACCGCCGCCTCCACCGCCCCAGCCGCCGCCGCCGCTCCAGCCTCCGCCGCCACCGCTCCAGCCTCCGCCGCCGAAGCCGCCCGGATGCCAGCCGCCGCGGCCCATGCGCTGCGTCCCGGCCAGCAGGCTGAGCAGGAAAGCGATGACGCCCACGATCGCCGCTGCGATCAGGGAGGAGACGATGATCCACGCGATGAAGCCGGCGGCACCCGCGATCAGCGCGGACGCGGGCAGGCGTCCGAAGATCGCGCGCAGCACCCCGCCGATCACGAACACCAGGACGAAGCCGACGATCAGGACCGTCTCCAGGTTGCCGCCCACACCCCGCACCCAGGTGCGTCCGCGCGGCGCCGGGGCGGGCAGGGGCTCGCCGTCCACCACTTTGATCATCGCGTCCACGCCGGCCTCGATCCCGCCGTGGAAGTCGCCTTGCCGGAAACGCGGAACGATGATGTCCTCGACGATGCGGTTGGACACCAGGTCGGTGAGCGCGCCTTCCAGGCCGTAGCCGACCTCGATGCGCAGTTCGCGGTCGTCCTTCGCCACCAGCAGCAGCGCGCCGTCGTCCACGCCCTTGCGTCCGAGCTTCCACGCCTCCGCCACCCGGATCGAGTACTGCTCGATGGATTCGGGCCGGGTGGTGGGCACGATCAGCACGGCGATCTGGCTGCCCTTGCGCGCCTCGAAGTCGGTCAGCTTGCGCTCGAGCTGCGCCGTCTGCTCGGCGGACAGCGTGGCGGTGAGGTCGGTGACGCGCGCGCGCAGCGGCGGCACCGGGACGTCCTGGGCGAGCGCGGGCGCAAGGCCCAGGAGCAGCGCGAGCCCGGCAGCGGCGTTCGCCAGGAGATGGAGGATGCGGGCGGCCATCGACGCGCCGCGCCGCGCCGCGTTCATGCCGCGCCCCGCACCCGGCGGCCGCGTGGCGCGCGCTGCGGCGAAGGCGTGATCCATCGTGCCCGCGCGGCTACTGGCTGCCGCCGGGCGCAGGCTTGCTGAAATCGACCGCGGGCGGCTTGGCGATCGCCGCTTCGTTCTCGACCGTGAAGTTGGGCTTTTCCTTGTAGCCGAACACCATGGCGGTGAGGTTGACCGGGAACTGGCGCACCGTGGTGTTGTACTGCTGCACTCCGTCGATGTAGCGCTTGCGGGCCACGGCGATGCGGTTCTCGGTGCCCTCGAGCTGCGCCTGCAGCTCGCGGAAGTTCGCGTCGGACTTGATCTGCGGATAGGCCTCCACCGTCACCAGCAGGCGCGACAGGGCCGAGGTCAGCTCGCCTTGCGCCTGTTGGAAGCGGGCGAAGGCCTGCGGATCGTTGATCAGCTCCGGCGTGGCCTGGATGCTGCCCGCGCGCGCGCGCGCCTCGGTGACTTGCGTCAGCACGTCCAGCTCCTGCTGCGCGATGCCCTTCACGGTCGCCACCAGGTTGGGGATCAGGTCCGCCCGGCGCTGGTATTGATTGATCACTTCGCTCCATGCCGCCTTCACCTGCTCGTCCTGGGCCTGGATGGTGTTGTAGCCGCAGCCGCCCAGGCCGAGCGTCGCACCCGCGGCAAGTACCCAACTCAGCAGCCTGTTCTTCATGTCGGTGGTCTCCTGTCGGTGGACTGAGGCGCGAGTCATATCGGGGCGGGTTCCCCTGCCTTCAAGCGCTGCATCACCTCGCGCGCCAGGCACAGGTCCTCCCAGGCCTTGGACTTGTCCGGCAGATTGCGCAGCAGGTATGCCGGATGATAGGTGACGAGCAGCGGCGTGCCGCAAAAATCGTGCAGCCGGCCGCGCAGGCTTGCGATCGAGGCGTCGGTTCGCAGCAGGTTCGACGCCGCCGTCTTGCCGAGCGCCACGATCAACCTGGGCTGGATGAGGGCCATCTGGCGCAGCAGGAACGGCTCGCACGCGGCCGCTTCGTTCGGCTCGGGCACGCGGTTGCCGGGAGGACGGCACTTCACGACATTGCCGATGTAAACGTCACGGCCGCGCTGCAGTCCGATCGCCGCCAGCATGTTGTCCAGCAGACGGCCCGCCTGGCCCACGAACGGCTCTCCGCGCGCGTCTTCCTCGGCGCCCGGCCCCTCGCCCACGAACAGCCAGTCGGCCTGCTCGTCGCCGACGCCGAACACCGCTTGCTGGCGCCTGGCATGCAGCGGGCAGGCGGTACAGGTGCGCACCGCTTCCCTGAGCGCCGGCCAGTCCATGCGTGCGATGCGCTCTGCGCGCGAGCCGGGCGCGCCCTCGAGCAGCGCTTCGGGCGTCGCGCCGGACGTGGCAGCGGGCGTCGATTCGGGCGCGCTGGCGCGCTCGCGCGGCACCCAGGCGGGCCATAGCCCCAGTTCCTGCAGGATGGCCTCGCGGCGGTTCACAGATCCATCCCCATCAGGATCGCATCCTCGCGGCCACTGTCGGCCGGGTAGTAGCCGCGTCGCACGTACAGCTCGCGGAAGCCGGCGCGCGCGTACAGGCCGCGCGCGGAAGCATTGGACGGGCGCACCTCCAGGAACAGGCGCTCGGCCTCGAGCTGGCGCGCGAGCTGGATGAAGTGCTGCAGCAATTCGCGACCCAGCCCCCTGCGCTGCCATTCGCGGGCGACGCTGAGGTTGAGCAGGTGCGCCTCGGCCACGCCGATCATCAGCACGCCGTAGCCCACCGTCGCCCTGTCGCGCTCCATCACCCAGCAGCTGTACCCCGCCTGCAGCGAATCGCGAAAGTTGCCCACCGTCCAGGGATGCGTATAGATGGTGCGCTCGATCGCCAGCACCTGGTCGAAATCCGAGCTGCGCATCGGCCGCAGCACATGATGCGGCCGCATCAGCGCGCTCACGGCCGCTCCGATGCGAGCGCCTGCCGGGCGGCGCGCTCGGCCACGCTCAGCGCCACCTTGTCGCGCACATAGAGCGGCGCGGCTTGCGCGGGGTCCAGCCCGCCCCCTTGCGCGAGGCGGTTCGCGGCGATGCGCACCATGTCGCGCGCGTGCGGCTGCAGATCGTCGCGCACTTCGCGCAGCTGCCCTGCATAGCACTTGCGCAGCGCGCCGCTCTGCACCGAGAAGCCGTTGCCGCAGCCCGTCCAGCCGGCGCCCTCGACCGGCGGCGCCGCCGCCGGCGCGCACAGGCTGGGCGCGTGCACTTCGCTCCAACCCGCGTCGTCGCGCACGTAGGCGGCGTGATACACCTCGTCCATGCGCGCGTCGAGCGCCGTCACCACGCGCGGCGCGGCGCTCGCCTCGGCGAGCGCCTCCAGCGTGCCGACCGGGACCACCGGCAGCCCGGCGCCGAACGCGAGCCCTTGCGTCACGCCGCAGGCGATGCGCAGCCCGGTGAACGAGCCGGGTCCGGCGCCGAAGGCGAGTCCGTCGAGATCGGTCAGCGCGAGAGCCGACTCGCGCAGCAGCGCGTCGATCATGGGCAAGAGCAGCTCCGAGTGGCGCTGGCCGGCGTGCTCGGCGCGGCTGAGCAGCCGGCCGTCGAGCCAGAGCGCAACCGAGCACCATTCGCCGGATGTATCGAGCGCGAGAATGTTCAAGATGAGGCAGCCGCACCGCTTTCCCGCCGCGCCGCTTTCTCTCCGCATCGGCGGCGCGCTCGGGGCAACCGCAGGCGCGGTGCAGGCTCGCGGCTATTCTAGCGAGTTTCGTTGTTATAATCCGCGCGGTCGGGCCGGGAACCGCCGCGCGCGCGGACCGTCCGCGCGTCGAAAGAACGAGCCGCGCGTTCCAGCGAGCGGCATGCCTTGCGCTTTTCGCCGTTGCCGTCGAAACCTCGGGAGACAGTCCATGCTTCATCTGCTGCGCCGCCTTGGCGCGATTGCCGCCGCCGCCACCGCTGCGCTCGCCGCCGCACCTTCGCCGGCCCAGGAGCCGCTGCGCATTGGCGTGATCACTTTCCTGTCGGGTCCGGCGGCCGGCCCCTTCGGCGTGCCGGCCAAGAACGCCTCCGATCTGCTGGCCGAGGTGCTCAACAAGGGCGGGCTGATCCCGGGCTACGACAAGAAGGGCTTCGGCGGACGCCCGCTCGAGCTGGTGTATGTGGACGAAGCCGGCGGCCCGACCAAGGTGGTCACCGAGTACCGCAACCTGATCGAGCGCCAGAACGTGGACCTGGTAATCGGCGTGATCTCCTCCGGCGACTGCCTGGCGGTGGCGCCGGTGGCCGAGGAGATGAAGAAGCTGACCGTCCTGTTCGATTGCGCCACCAACCGCATCTTCGAGGAAGGCAGCTACAAGTACGTGTTTCGTACCACCACCATGGCCACCCAGGAGAACGTGGCGGCGGCGCGCTACATCGCGGAGAATTTCCCCGGCCTGAAGACCTTCTCCGGCATCGATCCCAACTACGCCTGGGGGCAGGACGCCTGGTCCGACTTCACCGAGGCGATGAAGATCATCAAGCCGCAGGCGCAGATCGGCACCGTGGTGTGGCCCAAGCTCGGCGCCGGCCAGTACGGCACCGAGATCTCGGCGGTGCTCGGCAGCGGCGCCGAGGTAGTGCACAACGGCCTGTGGGGCGGCGACCTCGAGGCCTACGTCATGCAGGCCCAGCCGCGTGGCCTGCTGGCGAAGATGCCAAACATCATCATCACCGGTGAGACCATCATCGAGCGCATGGGCGCGCAGCTTCCCGACGGCACCATTCTCGGAGCGCGCGGCCCGAACGGCCCGTTCGCACCGCCCACCACGCTCAACAAGTGGTTCGCCAAGGCCTATCGCGACAAGTTCAACATCGGCGCGGTGTACGCGTCCTATCACATGGCCACCGCCTTCTTCGGCGTCAAGGCCGCCTACGAGAAGGCGCAGGCCGCCGCCAAGGGCAAGGACCCGAGCATCGACGAGATCATCAAAGCGTTCGAGTACCTCAAGTTCGAATCGCCAGCAGGCGCCGTGGACATGTCGCTGGGCAAGGGTCATCAGGCGGTGCAGCACGTGCCCTACGGCACGGTGAAGAAGATCGACGGCAAGGTCACTCTGGTCAACATCAAGTACTACCCGCCCGAGCAGATCAGCCCGCCCGACGGCATGAAGAGCCTGGACTGGATCCGCTCGGGATTCAAACGCAAATGAAGGGGCTGGGAGGATCTAGGGGCCAGGGTGTGTTGTGCGGCTGCGCCGCGCCTCCCCCTAGATCCCAGCTCCCAGCTCCTGGATCCTCCCGAAGGGAGGCAACATGAGCCACGACGCCGACGCGTCGCGCCGCAAGGCGCTCAAGCAAACCGCGGCCTTGAGCGCCGCGGCGGCGCTGCCGCTTGGGTTTCCCGCCGTCGTGCGCGCGCAGCCCGAGGTGATCCGCCTGGGGCATCTCACCCCGCGCACCGGCTTCCTCGGCCAGGCGGGCGAGCAAGGTTTTCGCGGCGCCACGCTGGCGGTGGAGGAAGCCAACGCCGCGGGCGGTGCGCTGGGCCGCCAGCTGGAGCTGGTCGCGGAGGACAGCGTCAACCCGGCCACCGCGGTGAACAAGGCGCAGAAGCTGATCGAGCGCGACAAGGTCGCCTGCCTGATCGGCGAGGTGAGCTCGGCCTCCGCGCTGGCGATCGGCGAGCAGGCGCTGCGCTACAAGACGCCGTTCTTCAACACCGGCTCGAACTCCGATGCGCTGCGCGGGCAGAACTGCAACCGCTACATGTTCCACATCGAAGGCAGCAACACCATGTACACCAAGACCATCGGTACATGGCAGAAGGACAACAACCTGATCAAGGGCGCGCGCTGGTACTTCCTCACCGCCGACTACGCCTTCGGCCACGATCTGTACCGGGTGTCGTCGCGCTTCCTGCAGGAGAACGGCGGCGTGGTGCTGGCCAACGACATGGTGCCCACCAACACCGCCGACTACAGCTCCTACATCCTCAAGATCCGCTCGCTCAAGCCCGACTACATTTACCTCAACCTCGCCGGCGTGGACCAGACCACCTTCCTCAAGCAGTACCGCGAGTACAGCCTGCCCTTCCCGCTCACCGGCGGCGTGATGGACACGGTCGGCTTCTGGGCGGCGGGCATCGACAGCATCTCCGGCGTATGGCAGAGCTTGTGGTACCACGGCCTCCACAACGCCGGCGCGCAGGCCTTCACCAAGCGCTTCTTCGACCGCTTCAAGCTGCCTCCCGAGAACCAGGCCTGGGGCGACTACGTGGGCGTGCGCATCGTGCTGCAGGCGCTGGCGGAGACCGGGCGCATGGACGCCGCTTCCATCATCCTGCATCTGGAGAAGGGCGCCACCTTCGATCTGCTGAAGGACCGCAAGGGCGCGTTCCGCCCCTGGGACCACCAGCTGCTGCAGGAGATGTACGTGGTCAAGGTGAAAGACAAGGCGCAGTCCAAGGACAGGTGGGACATCTTCGACGTGGTGGAAGCGGTGCCCGGCGCCAAGGAGTCGCTCGAGGTGATCCA
>DATBMG010000253.1:0-10113 GCA_036554965.1 Burkholderiales bacterium | reverse complement strand
AGAACGCCGGATCCTTGCCGAAGTAGTAGTAGGACGCGGTGTGGCCCATCTCCACGGTGCCGGCCTGGACCGCGTCGAGCACCTGCAGCGGCGGCACGATCTCGCCGCCGGCGAACACCCGAATCTGGAACTTGCCTTCGGTCACCTCGGACACGCGCCGCGCGACCAGCTCCGCGCCGCCGAACAGCGTGTCCAGGCTCTTCGGCCAGCTCGCCGCGAGCCGCCACTGGATGCTGGGCTGCGCATGCACGATGGCCGGCGCGGCGACCGCGCCGGTCGCCATCCCCGCAGCCGCGGTCTTGAGGAAAGATCTGCGCTTCATGGTCTCCTCCGGAAGTAGAGTTGATGTGTTGTTTTCGGCAGGACCGGCCGGCGCGCGCCGCCGCTCCATCCTCAGAACCGCGAAAAATCCGGCTTGCGCTTCTCGAAGAAGGCCGCCATCGCCTCCTTCGCTTCGGGCGAACCCACGCGTTCGAGAAACAGCCGGCCTTCCTCGGCCATGCGCGCCGACAGGTCCGCGGCGTCGCGCTTCTTCATCAGCGCCTTGGTCAGGCGTACCGATTCGGGCGGCAGCGCGGCGACCGCCGCGGCTGCATCCTGGGCGTACTCGAGCAGCTCGTCCGCCGGCACCACTTCGGTGACGATGCCTGCCGCGAGCGCCTTGTCCGCCGAGAAAGGCTGACCCAGAAGCAGCAGCTCGGCCGCGCGCTGGTATCCGGCGAGCAGCGGCAGCAGCAGGCTGGAGCCGGCTTCCGGCACCAGTCCGAGCGGCACGAACGGCAGCTGAAAGCGCGCCTGCGGCGTGGCATATACCAGGTCGCAGTGCAGCAGCATGGTGGTGCCGATGCCCACGGCGGGGCCGCCCACCGCCGCGATCAGCGGCTTGGCCGCAGTCGCGATCGCCTGCAGAAACTGGAATACCGGCGAGCGCTCCGCGTGCGGCGGGCGCTCGAGGAAGTCCTTCAGATCGTTGCCCGCCGAGAAGCAATCCGGCTGGCCGTGGATCAGGCTGACGCGCACGCGCGGGTCGGCCTCGGCGGCGCGCAACGCATCGGCCATCGCCTGGTACATCTCCACGGTGAGCGCGTTCTTCTTGTCGGGCCGCTTCAGCTCGATGCGCGCGACGCGCTCGCGGGTCTCGGTCAGGACATGCGCGGACATGGTTCCTTGCTCTCCTTGTGCCGGACGGGCTGCGGGCGGTCGCCGGCAGGGGGCAGTGTAACCGCATCGCGCGCACACGGCAGGCGTTCCAGGTACAGTGTGGCCATCACTGGAGGAGACCCGCAGAATGCCCACCGCCGTGAAGAAGTTCAAGCTGCTGCTGCCGTCCACCATGGCCCAGGCCGGCTGGCAAGTGCTGGGACGCCGCCCCGAGGTGGAGGCGGTCGCCTACGACGCGAACATGCCCGCTGTGGCCTTCCACGCGCTGCTGGCCGACGCGGACGGCGTAGCGCTGAGCCTCAATTCCTTCGGCGCCGCCGAGATCGCGGCCGGGCCGCGCGTGCGCGTAGTGGCGCGCCACGGCGTAGGCTACGACTCGGTCGACGTGCCGGCGCTCACCCGCAGCGGCATTCCGTTGCTGGTGACCGGCATCGCCAACTCGCCCTCGGTCGCGGAGCAGGCGCTGCACTTCATGCTCGCGCTGGCCAAGCACGGTGCAGCGCTGCACGCCATGGTGCAGAGCAACCGCTGGGGTGAGCGGCTCAAGGAGGAGTTGCCCAGCGACCTGTTCGGCAAGACCCTGCTGGTGGTGGGCTTCGGCCGCATCGGCACGCGCATCGCCCGGGCCTGCCTGGCCTTGGGCATGAAGGTGCGGGTCTACGATCCCTACGTCGCGGCCAAGGCGATCGACGGCGCCGGCTGCGTGCCCGAGAGCGACCTCGATGCCGCGCTGCCGCACGCCGATTTCGTCACCATCCATTGCCCGAAGAACGCCGAGACCACCGGCATGTTCGCTACGCAGCGGCTCGCTCGCATGAAGGCGAGCGCCTGCCTGGTCAACACCGCGCGCGGCGGCATCGTCGACGAGGCGGCGCTGCACCGCGCGCTGACCACGGGCGTGATCCGCGCCGCAGGGCTGGACGTGTTCGATCGCGAACCGCCGGCGGCGGACAACCCTCTGCTCCGACTGCCCAACGTGCTGACCGCCCCGCACATGGCTGGCGTCACCAAGGAGTCGTTCGACCGCATGGCGATCGCGGTGGCCGAGAACCTGCTGAGCGTGCTGGACGGCAAGCCGAACGTGGACAACGTGATCAACCGGGAAGTGCTGCAGCACCGCTGAGCGTGCCGATGCGCTGCGGCTGACGCGGCGGCGGCGAAGCGGGTATTCTTTCCAGACCGTGGCGCTGCGCCTCGGGCCATGGTGCAACCCAGAACAGTGCAGGGGGAAGTATGCTGAGCTACGACGTAGTGGAGTGGGGTCAGTCTCTGCAGAAGCGCGTGCGCGATACACCCGCGCCGGCCGGCACCGAGGTGCTGCTCAAGCTCAAGTACTGCGGCGTGTGTCACAGCGACGTGCACATCCGCGACGGCTACTTCGACATGGGCGGGGGCAAACGCTTCCACATGAGCGAACGCGGCATGAAGCCGCCCCTCACTCTGGGCCACGAGCCTTACGGCACCGTGCTCGCCGCGGGCCCCGACGCCGGCGCTGTCCCGGTCGGCCAGGATCGGCTGGTGTGCCCGTGGACCGGATGCGGCACCTGCGTGCGCTGCCGCGAAGGGCAGGACAACCATTGCATGGCGCCGCGCTGGATCGGCGTTCAACGCGCCGGCGGCTACAGCGACCACCTGCTGGTGCCGCACCCGCGCTATCTGGTCGATGCAAGCGGCATCGATCCCGCCTGGGCGGCGACGCTCGCCTGCTCCGGCCTCACCACTTACTCGGCGGTGTCGAGGCTCATGCCGATCCCGCGCGACGAATGGGTCGCCGTGATCGGCGCCGGCGGCCTCGGCCTGATGGCGATCGGCATGCTGCGGGCCCTTGGGCACGAGCGCATCGTCGTGGTGGACATCGACGAGGCCAAGCTCGGCGCGGCGCGGGCGGGCGGCGCGGCGGCGGCGGTTGACGGGCGCGATGCCGAAGCGGCGAAGAAGCTGCAGCAGATCGCCGGCGGGCCGCTCTACGGCGCCGTGGACCTGGTCAACAACACCGGCACCGCGAGTCTCGGGCTGGCCAGCCTGCGCAAGGGCGGGCGGCTGATCCTGGTCGGCTTATACGGCGGGGAGATCCCGTTGTCGCTGGTGGCTGTGGTCCAGCGCGCGTTGACCATCGTCGGCTCCAACGTCGGCACGGTCGCCGAGCTGAAGCAAGTGGTCGAGCTGGCGCGCGCCGGCAAGCTGAAGCCGATTCCCATCGAGAAGCGCCCGCTGTCCGAGGTGAGCCGCACGCTCGACGAGCTCAAGGCCGGCAAGATCGTCGGCCGGGTGGTGGCGCAGATCGAGTGATTCAGCGCTTCTCCGCCGCCGCCTCCGCTTCCAGCCGCGCGTAGTCGCGCGGCGGCTCGTGCAGCAGCTGGCGGCGGCTTTTCTCCAGGCCTTTCACCACCGCGACTACGGCCTCGTTGTAGGGCACGGCCAGCCCCAACGCCTTCGCCTCGCGCACCAGGGCGCCATTGAGCGCATCGATCTCGGTGCGCCGGCCCTGCTCCACGTGCTGCATCATCGACGGACGGTTGTAGCGCACGCGGCAGTGGTCCTTGATCTTCTTGCGCGGATCCGGCTCGGCCAGGCGCACGCCCTTGCGCTCCACCACCAGCAGGATCTCGTCGATGACCCGGTCCTGGAGCGCGTTGACTTCCGCGGTGCGGTACATCTCGCCGCTGCGTAGCCCCGTGATGGCGGTGAGCGGGTTGATGGCGCAGTTGAGCACGAACTTGCTCCAGATGTGTGCCATCGGGTCGGGGATTACCTCCGTCTCGATGCCGGCCGCGTTCAGCATGCGCGCCACCTCCGCGATGCGTGCGCTGCTGCGCCCGTCCAGCTCGCCGATCGAGGTGACGCCCGCGTTGGTGTAGGCTGCTCGGCCCGGCTCCGGCAGAGCGCCGCTGTTCATGGTGACGCCCGCCACCACGCGCCCTGCGCCGAGTGCGGCGATCAACGCTTCCACGTTGCCGATGCCGTTCTGCAGGGTCAGCGCGAATCCCTCCGGTTTGAGCACCTGGGCCGCGGTGCGCGCGGCATCCACGGTGGCGTTGGCGTCGGTGAAAACGATCGCGAAATCCGCCGGCGGCAGCCCCGCATGATCGGTGCGCGCCGGGACCGGGATCACGTGCCGGCCGCGCACCCCTTCGACGATCAGCCCGTTGCGCTGGACCAGACCGACGTGGTCCTCGCGCGGATCGATCAGCGTGATGTCGAAGCCCGCGCGTGCGAGCAGGCCACCATAGACCGAGCCCATGGCGCCGGAACCGATCATGTATGTGCGCATGTCACCCTCTCCCAGGATTGGCTACGCGACAACTCTACGCTTCCAGCTCGGGGTAGTGCCGGAAGATGCCGCTCTCGTTGAACGGAATGCGCCGCTTCGAGGCCAGATAGGCGGCGAGGTTGGGTTGCATGCTCACCGCATCGTGCAAGGCCACCAGCCGCGGATATTCGGGCTCCACTTGCCGCATGGTGTTCGGGAATGCGTAGCGCAGACCGGCGATCACCTGGAACAGCGACAGATCGACATACGACAACGACTTGCCGACGAGGTGGCCCTTGCCGCGGGGATTGTCGTCGAGCACCTGCTCGAAATAGCCGAGATACTTCGGCAGCCGCTCGTCCAGGAAATGCCGGGCCCGGCGCCGCGCCTCGGGTTTCTGCTGCTCGAAGTACAGGCTGCTCGCGATCGGGTGATGCGTGTCGTGCACCTCGGCCACCAGATCGGTGACTGTGAGCTGCAACTGATGCGCCCACAGCCGGCTCGCTTCGTCGCCGGGCACCAGACCCAGGCGCGGCCCGAGAAACAGCAGGATATTGGCGGTCTGCCCGACGATGAGCTTGCCGGCTTTCAGGTAGGGCGGTGCGAACGGCTTGCGCTTGACCGCCTCGTCCTCCATCAAGCGCATCAGCGCCCGCGTGCCGCCACCATCGCGCTGCGACAGGCGCGCCACATCCACATAGCGTGCGCCGGCGGCTTCCAGCGCCAGCCGGACGAACTCGCCACGGCCCTGGATCCCGGGCCAGTAGTACAGCTCGTAGCGCATGCCGGCGATCCTCCCCTGAAGTGTGCCGAGCGCAGATTATGCCGGGTCAAAAGAAAAGAGGCCGGCATGTGCCAGCCTCGAACCCCAACCAGGGACTTGCTCAGAGGAGATGGACCACCGTTTCGGAGGAGGGCCAGTGGGAGCGCACTTTTGTGCTCACCCACGACGACATCGTAGGCCCGTGGCGCAACGGAAGGGAAATTTTGTAACAGCAATGCGAAGTGTCACAGGACCCGCGTTTTCCGACGAAGCGAACCGTACAGATGTTTGTCATTTATGGCGCCGCGTAACGACATTGCGGAAACTCTGGTGCGTACACTCGTGGAGGAGACCATGAGCGAGAAGCGCCGTACATACGAGAACTTTGTCATCGGCCTGCTCACCGGCGTCGGCGTCGCGGCCTTGTTCACCTGGCAGCTGGTCAAGGAACGCGATGCCTGCGAACCCGTGGTGGATGTCGAGTACCGCAAGGTGGGACGCGAGTCCTTCCCTCAGACGGTGATCCGCCGGCCGGTCCGGGACGGGAATCGATGCGTGCTGGCGGAGGCGAGCGCGTAGCGCGGATGGAGCGCAGCGGAATCCGGGGACGAGACCAGCCTGTGTCTCCCGGATTGCGGCGCTGCGCGCCCACATCCAGGCCACTCTAGGTCGCTCTATCGCTCCGGCGCTTCGATCACGCGCTCGCGAACGAGCGCGTCGATCTGCGTCGCCGGGTAGCGGAGGAACTCGGCCAGCACCTCGCGCGTGTGCTCGCCCACCCGATAGGGTGCGGCGCCGCCGGGTGCGACCGGCTGTCCGTCGACGTGGAACGGCGCGGCGGTCACCCGCACGTTGCCACGGTGCGCATGCGTCACCTGCGGAAAGGCCGCACGCGCGCGCAGGTGCGGGTGCTCGATCACCTCCTCGGGCGTCAGCATCGGCACAGCGGGTACACGTGCGCCGGTCAATGTCCGTACCGCGCTGTCCACGCTCTCGAAGGTGTCGAGCCATTCGCGCAGCAGCGCGAGCAGCGCCGGCCAGTTGGCGCGCCGCGCAGCCGGTGTCGCGAAGCGTTCGTCCGCGGCGAGCTCGGGACGCCCCATCAAGCCGACCAGCCGCGACCACAGATGCGGTGCGCCGGCGGTCTGCAACGCGACGTAGCCCGCGCCGATCGGATGCACCGCCATGCCCACGCGCGGCCGCCGCTCCACCGGCCCTCCGTTCAGCACCGCGCCGTAAGTGATGTCGTCGGCACAGATCAGGCATTCCAGCATCGACACATCCAGGAACGCCCCTTGCCCGGTGCGCGCGCGCCGCACCAGCGCCGCGCAGATCGCGCCGAAAGCGTGACCGCCGGCCAGCACGTCGGCCGCCTGCAGGTACGCGGCGCGGGGCGGCGCCTCGCCGCCGCGCTCGAGGTCCATGATCCCCGAGATCGCGTTGATCAGGTGCGCATAGGCCTGCATCGAGCTGAGCGGGCCGGTCTGCCCGAAGCCCGAGATGGCGCAATACACCAGATCGGGCCGGATCGCGTGCAGCGCCGGGTAGTCGAACCCGTAGCGCGCCATCACTCCGGGCGAGAAGTTCTCCACCACAACGTCGGCCTTGCGCACCAGATCCAGCACCAGCTCACCGGCCTTGGGATGCGCCAGATCGATGGCGATGCCTTGCTTGCCAACGTTCAACCGCACGAAGTAACTGCTCTGGTCGGCCCGGCCGGGCTCGAGCTGGTACGCCGTGTAGCGGATCTCGTCGCCCTCGCCCGGGCGCTCGATCTTGATCACGCGCGCGCCCAGATCGGCGAGCAGCCGTGTGCAGTGCGGGCCGGCCAGCACGCGGGTGAAGTCGACGACGGTAAGGCCCGCGAGCAACGGCTCGGCGGCCGCAGCGGAGGACGGGTTCACGAGCGGCGCGCCAGAGCCGGTGTGCCCGGCCGCTACGCGGTGACCCAGCCGTACCAGCGGTGGCTGGGCGCGGGGCCTTCCTCGAGATAGGCCATTTTGATCCGGCTCAGATAGTCGCCGGGCATCTCGTTGCGCTTGGCGGCCACGTCGACGCCGAACACGCGCGCGGCGTTCAAGCCGAAGATCTGCTCCTTCACCGCGCGCGTGAGCGGCGCGTACCCGTGCTTCTCGACCAGCTCGTCGGGGATGCGGAAGCGCCGCATCGCCTCGATCTGCCACTGCGGCGTGCCGTACCAGATCGAGTCCGTTCCCCACAGCACGTGGTCCGCGCCGAAGGCCTGGATCATCTGGCCGAGCAGGTGCGCGCAACCAGTCGGGTTGGTGCTGACCAGCTGACCGAAGGTCGAACCCAGCTCCATGTAGATGTTCTTGATCCCAGACTCCTTCTTCTTCATCTCGCAGAACTCGGTGGTCCACGGAACCTCGCCCGAGGGTTTGGGTGCCTGCACGTTCTGCAGTCCGGAGTGGTACACGAGGAAATCGATGTCGGGGAAGTCCTTCGCTGCCTGAATCAGATCGCGCGGATGGTTGTAGTCGGCGATGGGACCCAGCGGCAAGCCCTTGTGTACGCAGAAGCGGCGCACGCCCACCTGGCGCGCCTTCTCGAGCATCGGGTAGGCGATCTTCTCGTCGTCCACGAACCAGCCGCGATCGAAGCCCCTGGGGCAGGACCCGGTGTACGCCTTCCAGGCGTCGACCTTCAGCGTTTCGGCTTGCAGCTCCATGAAATCGAGATCGGCTTTGCCGAGTTGCGGTGTGACCAGTCCGTGCGCAAGCATCCGGCGCGAGCGCGTGATGCGGTTGATCTCGTCGCGGATGTGCGCCATTTCCTTCGGCGGCACCACCGCCTCCTGCGGGTACGGCCCCGGGGGGGTGGAGATCAGGCCGATCGACGTCTCGCTGTCGAGGAACACCTCCTTGACGAAGTTCTGCCACGACAGGTCGGCCATCGTGCCGGTGTCCGAGGCGAGCGCCGGATTCATCTGCACGGCGCGGTTGCGCAACCGCCTCAGGTTGCCCTTGGCGACTGCGCCTTTTCTGTTCGCCTCCGCGTCGGTGGGGTCATACGCCGTACCGACGTAATGCAGTTGGACGTCGAAGATGAACATCGAACCGCCGGCTGCCTCCTTCGCCGCCTCAGGCTCCGCCGCCTCGACCGGGGACACGTCGAAGAACCCGCCGAACACCGCGTTCATGGCGAGGAACGAGGTGACCATCCCGCCGCTGGTGCGCAGGAACTCGCGCCGGCTCATCCCGAGCCTCGGGGCCAGGCGTCCCGCCTCGGCGAGGATGCGCAGCTCGACCTCGCGCTGCGCGGGCGTTTGCGGCAGCGGCGGGAACTCCTCGTTGGACACCAGCCGGGTCGGGATCGGCACCTCGGTCCGGAGCGCCCGGCGCATGCCGGGACGGATGCGGAATGCAAGGCGGTTCGGCTTCATCAGCGACTCCTCAGGCAACGACGATCGGAGACAACCTGTCAGGGGGCGAGCTTACAGCATGTCGGCCGTCGCGGCCCGCGCCCGCCGCCGCGCGCTGCTATCATCCGCAGGCGATCTGCAATCACAGCGAGGAGGACAGCCATGGCGACCGTGCTCGGGCAAGGACAGCTGCGCTACGAGGTGGTGGAATGGGGCAAGCTGCCCGACGGGTGGGAGCTGAAGGACGTCGCCGGCGTCGCCGTGGATCGCAAGGACCAGGTCTACGTCTTCAACCGCGGCGCGCACCCGATGGTGGTGTTCGACCGCCAGGGCAACTTCCTGCGCTCCTGGGGCGAGGGCGTGTTCAGCCGCGCGCACGGCATCCACATCGGGCCCGACGAGCACCTGTACTGCACCGACGACGGCGATCACACCGTGCGCAAGTGCACGCTCGAGGGCAAGGTGCTGCTGACCATCGGCATCCCCGGCGAACCCGCGCGGTATATGAACGGCGAGCCGTTCAACCGCTGCACCCACACCGCGCTCTCGCCGCGCGGCGAGATCTACGTCTCCGACGGCTACGGCAACGCGCGCGTGCACAAGTACTCGCCCGACGGCAAGCTGCTGCTTTCCTGGGGCGAACCGGGCTGCGACCCCGGTCAGTTCAACATCCCCCACAACATCTGCTCCGATCTGGACGGCTGGGTGTACGTCGCCGACCGCGAGAACCATCGCGTACAGGTGTTCGACGGCAACGGCAAGTACGAGACGCAGTGGAACAACATGCACCGCCCCTGCGGCCTGTGCGCCGAGCAGGGCCGTCACGGCCTGTTCTACATCGGCGAAATCGGGCCGAGCATGCCGGTCAATCGCGAGGTGCCCAACCTCGGCCCGCGCATCAGCGTGGTCGATCACCAGGGCAAGCTGCTCGGCCGCATGGGCGACATCCGCGCCGGCCTGCGCCTGGACCAGTTCATCGCGCCCCACGGCCTGGCGGTGGACTCGCGCGGCGACCTCTACGTGGGCGAGGTGTCGTACACGGCGTGGCCGCAGCTCTACCCGAACGCCGAGACGCCGAAGGGCCTGCGGAGCCTGCGCAAGCTGGTGCGGATGGGATAGGAGCTAAGCGGCGTTGGATATCGGCGCCGCGATGTCTGCGCAGATCGATCCGGGCCTTGGACGCCCCGGATGCTCACGAGATCCTGAGCGCCCTGAGTAAATAGAACGAGTAGTCCATGCCAGCCGACACAGACATCATACTGCACAACTACCACAAGTTTGCATCGCCCTCCAGCGAGAAGGTGCGACTCGTGCTGGGATTGAAGGACCTGGCGTGGTACTCCGTCGAATGCCCCATTGCCCCGCCACGACCTGAGCTCGACCCAATAAGTGGTGGTTACCGGCGCATCCCGATCATGCAGATCGGAGCGGACATCTATTGCGACAGCCGCTGCATCGTCGACGAACTCGAGCGAAGGTTTCCCCACCCGACCCTCTATCCCAACGGGGAGCGCGGGTTGGTAGGAGCGCTGACCTGCTGGGCAAACGGCCCCATGA
>DATBMG010000238.1:0-35218 GCA_036554965.1 Burkholderiales bacterium | reverse complement strand
GTTGTTGTTGGTAAGTTTGTAGCACTTCTCGTAGGCCAGGAACTGCTGCGCGCTGTCGGTCGAGCTCTGGATGTTGGCCACCATCCAATCGCGAATCCCCTGCCAGGACGAGTACACGTCGCTGCCGAACACAAGCGTGCCGACCGACCCGCCGGTACGCACTTCCAGAAGCTGCGAGCCGGCCGTGTGGGCATGGTGCGCCGGGTGGATCTTGATCCCGGGAAGGATCTCCATCTCCCCGTCAACGATCGCCGCCTTCTGCCGCAACACTTTGCCGTAGATCTCATCCAGCGTCTTGGGCGGGTAACCACAAGCAGGCGTACGGTTGCAACCTTTGATGTTGTCGGCGCTGATGTTCGGGTTGGGATAGTTGAGCGCCCACTCGATCCCTTCCAACTCGGCCTTCTGGATGTACAGCACGGCGTTGGGGAAGTCGCTCAGGCTGCCGGCATGATCCCAGTGGCCGTGGCCGGCGACGATCTTGGTGACCTGGTCGGCGGAGATACCCAACAGCTTGAGCTGATCGGGCAGCGGCGCCCAGTGCTGGGTACCGGTCATCTTGTGATAGTCCTGCTGTTTCCAGCCGCAGTCGGCCAGCACCACTTCCAGCTTGCCGTTGACCATCCCTTTGATCACGCCCACGTTGACCGGGATGTCGATCAGGTTGATGTTGTTGAACTTGCTGGTGCTGCCGGGTACGAACGCGCGGTCGGGCATGAACGCACCGTACGGCACGTTCATGAAGCGGCTGTTCTCGACCAGCCACACCGAGTACTGCTGGGCTTGCGAAGCCATCGGCGCCATGCAACCCAGCGCAGCGACGGCCAGCGTCGTGCCTTTCACTGCCTCCCACATTTTCATTCTTCGTTCCTCCGTGTCACGCGTGATGAAGCTGACGGGCTTCCGCTCGGCGTCGCGCTTGTGGCGCTCGGCCGTGGTCCCCCTCCAGTTTGCTAATTCGGCTTGTACTCTCCCGGCCAAAGCACGTCGCTCAATTTGAGCAGCTCGTGCGAGGCCTGCTCGCTGCGCTCGTGCGCGGCGATGAGATGCTCTTCGCGCCCATCCTCCGCGACCTTGATCATGATCTTCGATGCGGCGGTGTAGTGCTCGATCGCTTCCAGGTAGCTGCGGTGCGCATCCTTCAGCGAGGGCGGCGGTTGGATCCGGCGGGCACGTTGCGCGGCATCGCTGAACGTGCGCGTCAGCGGCTGAACCGTCGCCCTCAGCTTGGCGGCGTCGTTTTGATCGATCTTATAGTTCAAGCCGGCGAAGGTCATGCGCACGGCGGAGAGCTTGACCTGGCTGTGGATCGGCCACAGTGCCGCGGCGTAGGCTTCCTCCTCCGCGCTCAGGGCGCGCACCGCGTGCTGCTCGCCCATCGCCAGGCCGCCGGTGAAGGCCGCACCCGCGGAAGGCGTTTCCGGTTTCGTTCTCAGCTCGCGCTGCAGGGCATACGCGGCGAAGGCGCCGAGCGCCAACACCAGCGCGGCGACGGCGAAAATCTTCCATCCCATCCTGCGCGGCAACTGCGCCGACTGGACCGCCTGGCCCTGCATCCCTCCCCCCCTCGTGCGCAGCCCCTGCACGGCGGTCTGCGTCGGTCTTTCTCGTGCGCGCCAATGTAGCGGCTTCGCGCAGCTATGGCAACTGCAACCTCGCGTCGCCCAACGCTTAATTTCCTAGAAAAGCTCCTACCGCTACTTCGGCTGCCATTGAGGGTCGGTGGAGAACAGCCCGCCAACCACGCCCACCTCGTACATCAGGAACAAGCCGAACGCCAGGCTCAGTACCCCGGCGGCGGCGCGCACACCGGCGCTCACCAGCGGCAGGCGCTTGGCCCCCACCGCGAAGGGCGCGGCAATGGCTACCGTGATCAGCATCATCCCGGCCACCGTGCCCACGCCGAATACCGCTAGATAGGCCAGACCCCACAACGGGTCGCGGATGGCGGTAAGCACCAGCAGCGCCACCGCCGCCGAGCCGGCCAGCCCGTGCACCACCCCCACCACGAGCGGCCGCAGGATCTGATAGAGCCCGAGCCTGCCGAAGTGGCGGTCCAGCCATGCCTGAGGCGTGGATTGCTCCGGATGTCCATGGGCGCCGTCGCCGTGGCCGTGTGCGTGCGCGTGCACGTAGTCGCCATGGGTGTGGACGTGCGTATGCCCGTCGGCGTCGGCATGCGCGTGCGCCGCGTCGTGCTCGCCGTGCAGCAGGTGCAGCGCCAGCGCTTCGCGCGCCTGGCGCGCGATGGCAGACAGAGTGAACAGGCCCAGCAGTACCAGCATGACGGCGACCGCGAACTCCATGGCGAGGCCCACGCGCGGGGGAATAACGACGCCGAACAGGATGATCAGGCAGCCGACGATGGCAACCGTGACGCCGTGCCCGATTCCCCATAGGGCACCGATCGCGGCAGCGCCGCGCAGGCTGCGCTCGCGCGTGACGATGGTGGCGATGGCCACCACGTGGTCGGCATCGGTGGCATGGCGCATCCCCAGGAAAAATCCCACGGCGATGAGCGAAAGCAACGTCAGCACGCCCGCGGTCTCCGCTGTGATTCGTGGCTCGCGAATAGTATCAGAGCGCGATTCGCGAATCACGATTCGGGCACTTCACTCCAGCCAGCGGCGCACCCACGGCGCACGGCGCACGAACAGATCGGCGAGATACAGCGCCAGCGCGACGGCGGCGAGCCACGGCCACAAGGGGATGCGCGATCGCCCGCGGTCGCCTCGGTCGGCGAAGATCTCGTCCACGCTCGCGCCGACCTTGCCGCCGGTCTGCTCGGTGAGCGCCGTGAGCAGTTCGAGATCGGGCGGCAGGCTGTGATACTCGTCGGGGTACGGGTAGAAGAGCTGGCGCGTGCCGGCACGCCGTGCGGTCTCGACGCCCACGCCGCCCCCGCTCACCACGGCGAAGGTGTACGGCCGGCTGCCGGCGGTGGCCACCGCAAGGGTGGCGTCGTAGTGCCCGGGACCGGTCTGGCGCAGCACCAGTTCGCGGCGGCTGCCGTCGGGCCCGGTCGCACGTACGCGCGGCGCGAGCCCGTTGCGCCAGGCGCCCTGCTCGGTCATCAGGCGCAGCCGCACGCGCGCCTCGTCGCCTTCGCGCACCACGCGGAACAACACCTGCTCGCCGGTGTCGCGCCGCAGGGTGTCGCGTGTCAGTTGCGCCCAGAACTTGCCGTAACCCTCCCATTGCAACCACTCCACGGCCCAGCGGTTCTTCACGTCCGAGGCGAACATCACCGCACGCCCCAGCCCGTATTGCCAGCGCGCCAGCAACGGGGCGTCGGCATCGGCTGTGAGAAACACCTCCGCATCGTCCTTGGCCTTGGTGCTGGCGAAACCCTGCAGCGGCGGCGCCTTCGCGAAGTCCAGACCGCGCAGCGCCTCGATCCGGCGCTTGACCACCGGGCGGAACGGCTCCTCCATCAGCGTGGCGCGCGAGACATTGCGCGTGTCCTGCACGAACAGCTGGGGGAGCTGCTCCAGGTTCTCGGCGACGTAGGCCCGGCCGCCGCCAAAACCCGCGATCCGCTCCATCAATCCCGGATCGCCGGTGCGTCCGATGGTCACCGTGGACACCGTGATCTTCGAGTCGGTCATGCGCTTCAGCAGCCGGTCGAAGTCCGCCGGCGCGGTGTCGCCGTCGGAGATCAGGATCACGTGCTTGCGCTTGGCCGGGTGATTCTGCAGCATGCGCCAGGCGGTGGCGAGCGCCGGGTAGATGTTGGTCTGGCCGCTCGCCTGGATGCGGTCGAGCAGCTCCTCCGCGCGCCGCTTGCTGCGCACGTACTGCAGCGGCACCGCCTCGTGCGGCTGCGAATCGAAGGCGACCACGCCGAAGTAGTGCTGCTCCTCGAGCAGCTCGAGGGTGGCGCGCGCGCCGGCCTTGGCCAGCGCCAGCGGCCGGCCCTTCATGCTGTAGGAGCGGTCCAGGCACAGCACCAGGGCGAGGTCCTTGCGCTTTTCCCGCGACTTGAATTCGACCGGCAGCACGCGCTCCAGCACCGTATCGGCGAAACCGTCCTTGCCGTAGGTGCTGTCGCCTGCGGCGAAGATCAAGCCGCCGCCGCGTTCGCGCACGTAACGCTGCAGCGCCTGCATGCGCGCGACATCGATCCGCTCGGGCGCGACATCGCTCAGGATCACCGCATCGAAGCGCTCCAGCGCGGCCAGCTCTCCGGGCAGCTCCTCCGCGCCCACCGGCTGCACCTCGAGGCCCTCGCGGCGCAGCGCGGCCGACAGGTATTGGGCCGCCTCCGGCTGCCCCTCGACGTACAGCACGCGCGGCCGCGGGCCGATCCACGCCGATTGCTGCAGCCGGTCGTTGTCCGCCAGCAGGTCGCCTTCGGCGTGCACCGCCACACCGATGATCACGCTGCCGCTGCGCGCGATGCGCGTGGCGATCGCCACGGCGTTGCTGCCCGCGTTCAACCGGATGCGCCGCGCGCCGAGGGCGCGTCCGTCCGCGCTCACGGTGATGCGCGCAGGCGTCTCGCGCTGGCTGACCACGTGCACGGTCAGCGATACCGGCTCGTCGCGGCGCACGCCCTCGGGCACGTCCAGCGCCTCGATCCAGGCATCGGACTGCGCCTGGGGCGGCGCCGGGAAGGCGAACACGCGCACGCCGTGGGCGGTCAGCCGCGGCACCGCGCGCCACACGTCCCCGCGCGTCTGGTTGCCGTCGGTGAACAGCACCACGCGCGGCACGCGCGCGGGGTCCAGCCCGAGCAGCGCCTGGTCCAGCGCCAGCTCGAGATTGGTCGCCCCCTGGTAGAGTAGCCGCTCGCGGTCGGCGACCGCGGCGCTGACGCCGACCTTGGTCACGTCCTCGGGGCTGTCCACCAGGCGCGCACGATCCGCGAACACGACGTAGCGCGCGGCGCCGGGCGCGGCCTGCGCGTTGGCCCGCCGCGCGAAGTCGAGCGCGGAGCGCACGAAGCCGCTCGCCACGCTGCGCGAGACGTCCAGCGCATAGACCACCGAGATCTCGGTGAGGCGTGCGCTGCGCGCCGGTTGCATCAGCGCCAGCACCAGGACCGCCAGGGCCAGCGTGCGAAGCGCGGTCGCAACCGCCAGGTGGCGGCGGCCGAGGTTGGTGCGCGAGCGCAGGCTGATCCACCACGCAAGCGGCAGCAGCGCGAGCAGCCATAGCGGCCAGTACGCAGCGACGGACAGCGTGCTCATACGGTCACCCGCCGGTTGTAGGTCCACCACTCGACGGCGAGCACCATCGTGGCAAGCGCCAGCAACAGCACCCAGGGTTCGATGCGCACGCGCGCGGGAGCGGGAGCAGGAGCAGGGGCCGCCGCGGGCGCGGAGCCCCGCGCGAAGCGGCTGGCGTTGATCGCGGTGAGCTGCGGGTCGAGCGCGTTCACGGCGATGCGCACCCGCTGCTCGCGCGTCAGCGCGGTGAACAGCCCGGGTTCGGCCACGTCGAACAGGGTCGCATCCGGGGCCGGGCGCGTGTCGACCGCCCGCCCTTCCAGGTCGAGAACCCGCGCTTGCGCCGCCGGCACCCTCACCTGGCCGATGCGGTAAGTCAGCGCGCGCGGCTCGCGCGTCAGCCAGTCGACGGCGTTGGACAGGAACGCGGGAAAGCTCGCCTGCTGCGCGAAGTTGGAGGCCTCGAGCGCGAAGCTCAACAGCGCCAGGCGCGGACCTTCGCGCGTGGCGAGGATCAGCGGCTCGTTGCGCGCACCGCGCGCCAGCGGGGCGAGCGGCAGGCGTCGCGCCCCGCTGGGCGCGTCGAGAGCCAGCAGCGGTGCACGGTCCACCAGCACGTCGCGCAGCGAGACGCTCGCCAGCAGCGGGTGCGAGGCATCCCATCGCGCCAGCTTGATGTCGCTGGCATCGGTCGCGGAGCGCGGCAGCCAGGACGCCGGGCCGGGCGCGATCAGCAGCGCGGGAACTGCCGGCGGGCGCGGCGGCGCAAAGCGGTCGAGCACCACCGCGTCGAAGCGGGCGACATCGCGCCAGCGCTCGGGGGTGGCCATCTCCACCTCGACGCGCGGCAACAGGCGCAGCGCCTGCGCCAGCGCCGGGTTGCCGGCGGTGAACAGCCCCACGCGCACGCGGCCCTTGCCGGGCAGATAGGCGTAGGCGGTGTTGTCCAGATCGAGCGCGTCGCCATCGGTGCGCAGCGTGGCGCGCAGCGGGCCTTCCGCGAAAGCGGACAGGTCGAGCACCACGTCCGCGGCTGCGCCGCCGCGCAGTTGCAGCGCGCGCGCGAGCGGCGCCGCCCCGACGCCCACCACCTGGACCTCGACGCGCTTGTCGCCGGGAGAGGCGTTGGTGATTTCGAGATAGGCCTCGTGCCGGCGCGCATCCGCAGGCAACGCACGCACCTCGAAAGCGGTGATGCCCAGGTTGTCGGCCATCTGGAAGGCGGAGACGAGCTGCGCCTCGCGCGGCACGGCGAGATCCGCGACGCCGTCGGTGAAGAACCAGAGCTGCAGCCGCTCACCGGCGCCCGCCGGCCGCGCCACGTCCGGGAACCAGGGCTGTGCCCCGGCGCGCGGTGCCAGCGCACGCAGCCGCGCCAGCGCATCCTCACGCGATTCGAGCGCCGGCGTCACGACCTGGCGCGTGGTGTCCGCAACCAGATAGCGGCTGCCGGCGCCGCTCGCGCGCACGACGGCCTCGGCGCTGTCCAGCGCACGGGCGAGCCGGCTGCGGCCGTCGGCGCCGTGCGCCGCCATGCTGGGACCGGTGTCGATCACCAGCACCACGTCGGCGGCTGCGCCGCTCACCGCGGCGATCTCGGGACGGGTGAGTGCGGCGGCGATGGCGAGCGCGATGCCGAGCGCCAGCATCAGCGACAACCACCAGCGCCAGCGCTCGGCTCGGCGCTTGCGGCTTTCCAGCACACGCCGCCAGATCAGGCCCGAGGACACCACCAGGCGTCGCGCCGAGGGCTTGAGCCAGTAGAGCAGGACCACAAGCCCCGCCGTGCCCGCGAGCAACAGCCAGGCGCCCGCGGCCGGCAACCCGAGGAATCTCACTCCATGCGCCTCAGCGCAGCAGGCCTTCCCGGCGCAGCACCTTCAGCACCAGGTCCTCGAACGGCACGTCGGTCAGCGCGCGGGCGTAGCCCCAACCGTACTTGCGGCAATAGGCCTCGATGTCGCGCGCGTGGTGCTCGAAGGTGCTGCGGTAGGCGCTGAGCAGCGCCGGCGTGATTTCCACCTCCGTGGCGGTGCCCTCTTCGGCGTCCACCAGCACCACCTCCTCGGGCAGTTGCGGGTCGCGCTCGTCGGGCGCCATCACGTGCAGCAGCGCCACGTCGTGCCGAAAACGGCGCAGGACGGCCAGCGCCTCCTCGATGCCCTCGGGGTCGAGGAAATCCGAGATCAGGATCACCAGCCCGCGCGTGCGCGGCACGGAGAAGTACCGGCGCAGCGCCGTGTGCAGGCGCGTGCGCCCGCGCGGCTGCAACGACTGCAGGAAGCGGAACAGCTGCGGGGCCTGGCTCCTGCCGCGGCGCGTGGGCAGCATTTCGCGCAGGCCATCGGCGAACGCGCTGAGGTTCACGCGGTCGTGGTTGAGCAGCGCCACGTAGCCGAGCGCGCCGGCGAGCTTGCGCGCGTAGTCCAGCTTGTTCGGTTTGCCGTGGTCCATGGACTGGCTCGCGTCGAGGAACACGTACAGCGGCAGGTCGGCTTCCTCCTCGAACAGGCGCAGGATCAGCCGGTCCAGGCGCAGGTAGATGCCCCAGTCGATGTTGCGGATGTCGTCGCCTTCGCTGTAAGGGCGGTAGTCGGCGAACACCATGCCGGTGCCCACGCGCCGCGAGCGGTGCATGCCGCGCAGCTGCCCGTACGCGCGGCCGCGCGTGAGCAGCGTGAGCATGTCGAGCTGCCGCAGGAAAGCGTCGGAGAACATCGGCCGCCGCGCCTCAGCGCGGCTCCTTCACCCGCTCCAGCACGTCGATCAGGATCGCGTCGGAGTCCACGCGCTCGGCTTCGGCGTCGAAGTTGAGCAGCAGCCGGTGGCGCAGGGAGTTGAGCGCCACCGTGCGGATGTCCTCGCAGGCCACGTGCAGGCGGTCGTTGAGCAGGGCGTTGACCTTGCCGCCGAGGATCAGCGCCTGGGTGCCGCGCGGGCTGGAGCCGAAGCGCACGAAGCGCTTCACCATCTGCGTGGCACGCTCGCTCTCCGGGTGCGTGGCGAGCGTGATGTCGATGGCGTACTGCTGGATCGGCCGTGCCACCGGCACCGCGCGCGCGGTCTCGCGCATCTCCAGCACCTCGCCCTGGTTGAGCACGCGGTCCACATGCGGCTCCTGCTGGCGCGTGGTGCGATCGACGATCTCGTGCAGACCCTCGGCGGAGGGAAAGCCGAGCTTGAGCTTGAAGAAGAAGCGGTCGAGTTGCGCCTCGGGCAGCGGGTAGGTGCCCTCCATCTCCAGCGGGTTCATAGTGGCGAGCACGTAGAACGGCTGCTCGAGCGGGTGCGTGTGGCCACCCGCCGAGACGCTGTTCTCCTGCATCGCTTCGAGCAGCGCGGACTGCGTCTTGGGCGTGGCGCGGTTGATCTCGTCGGCCAGCACCAGGTTGGCGAAGATCGGCCCGCGCTGGAACTCCAGGGTCTTGCGGCCGGCGTCGTTCTCGCGCACCACGGTGCTGCCGATGATGTCGCCCGGCATCAGGTCCGGCGTGAACTGGATGCGCGAGAACTTCAGGTGCAGCACATCGGCGAGCGTCTGCACCAGCTTGGTCTTGCCGATGCCGGGAATGCCTTCCAGCAGCACGTGGCCGCGCGCCAGCAGGCAGGTCATGATGCCGACGATGTTGTCCTCGTTGCCCACGATCACGCGCGAGACCTCTTCGCGCACGATGTGGAAGTTGCGGCGGAACTGCTCGATCCGGCGTTCCACATCGGCATGCAACGGAGCCGCGTGCGACGGGCTGGCTCCCGAAGGATTGCCAGAGGGATTAATGGCGGCGCTCATCGGGCGCCCTCGCGCAGGTTCATGAAGTAGTCCTTTACGATCTGTCGATGCTGGATGGAAATGCCCTCGCCCGCTTCGCTCTCGGCGGCCGCGAACCGGCCGGCCGCCTGCACCGTGCGAAGCCGCGCGAGCGCCTTCTGCTGCTGGCTCTGCGCGTAATACCAGGACTTGTTCTGCTCTTCGCCGTCGTCGTCCTGCTCTTCGCCGGCGATCCCCTGCTTGCCGAGCTGCGCCTCCAGGCGCTCGCCGCGAGTGCCGAGCAGCGCATCGGCCGGCGCGTCGCCCAGCGCGTCGCCGGCGCGCGTGCCGCCTTCCTGCTCGGTGCGCCCGTCGCCTTCGGCCACGGCCGCGGCGCGGAACATCGTGCCGCCCTCCATCGGCGTCTCGCCGCTGCCCGGCGAGGGCATGCTGGGCGCCGCCGTCTGCTCGGCGAACCGGCTGGCGGACAACCCCTGCGACTGACCGGCGGTGAGTTGCGGCCCGCGCACGCGCTGCCACGCTTCGTTCACCCTGGCGGAGGCTTCCAGCTCGCGCGCAATTTCCTTGAGGCGGTCCACCGCCTCCTGCCGCGCCAGCTCCGCGGCGCCGGCTTCATCGGTCGCGCCCGTGGCCGCGGTGGCCTCCTGCAGCGCTTGCTCCAGACCGCGATCGCCGGCGCTGTCGGCCGGCTCCGCCTCGGAGGCTCCGGCGCCCTCCGGCGGGGCCTTTCCCGCCTGGGTCTGCCCCGACTGCGCCTGAAGCTGTGCCATTCGCTGCGCGGCGGTCTGCGCGTCGCCCCTGGCCAGCGCTTCGGCCACCTGCTCCATCCCCGGCTGGCCGCGCAACGCATCGGACAGCCGCTGCAGGCGCTCGCGCGTGCTGGCCGCTTCCAGCCGCAGCTGCTGCACGGCGTCGTTGGCCTGCGCCAGCGCGCGGCGCTGCGCCTCCACCGGAGTGGTTGCGTCCTGCAAGGTGCGCAGCGCAGCTTCGAGCCGGCGTGCCGGCTCGCTGTCGGGCATCGCTTCCGCCAGCTCGCTCAGCGCGCGCACCTGCGCGACCTCTTCGGCGCTGAGCAGCCCCGCTGGCGCCAGCGCGCCGGCCGGCGCCAGCGGCGGCGCGAACCACAGCGCCGCCAGCGCGACCACCGCGACCGCCAGCGCCGCCCCGGAGGTCAGCGGCAGGCGCACGGGGATCAAGCGCGCGGCCTCCAGCCCGGTCGCGGTGTGCGCGGCATGCTGCAGATGCGCTGCGATCCATTCCGAGCGCGCGCCCGCATGCAGGAACCAGTAGGCGCTGGCCAGTTCGTTGTTGAGCGCGGCACGCGTGTCGGCCTCGCCTGCGGCGCGCGCGGGGCCGGACTCGCGGGTGAACAGGTAGCGCAGGAGCAGGAACACGAGCACGATCGCTGCGAGCACCGCCAGGACGATCACCAGGGCGGCAGCCGTCGGCGCGGACCCGCCGATCCAGCGCAGCGCGCGCCAGGCCAGCAGCGCGAGCACGGCCAGTCCGGCGATCAGGCTGGCGGCGTACACGGCGTGATTGAGGCGCAGGCGGCGCTCGATGCGGGTCAGCGCGCGTCCGATCGCTTCCCGCTCGGGCGTCATCGGGTCGGATGACAACATAAAAAAAGCCATTGTAGCCCATGGCCGCCGGGCTTCGTATCCGGGGGCCGGCGGCGCGAGTTACCATAGCGCCCGCCGTCCGTGTTCCCGCCGCCATGCATCCCCTGATCCAGCGCCTGTTCCCGCTGTTGCTTGCGCTGTGCCCACCCGCCGCCGCACAGCCGCCGCATATCCTGTACGTGACGATGGACGATCTCGGATGGAGAGACGTGGGCTACCACGGCAGCAGCATCCGCACGCCCACCATCGACCGGCTCGCCCATGGCGGCGCGCGGCTGGAGCACTTCTACGTGCAGCCCTACTCCACGCAGACCCGTGCCGCGGCGCTCACCGGCCGCTATCCCATGCGCTATGGGCTGCAGACCATGCAGATCCAGTGGTTCAGCGAGCACGCCCTGCCCGAGGACGAGCGCACGCTGCCGCAGGCGCTGCACGACGCGGGCTACCGCACCGCGCTGATCGGCAAATGGCACCTGGGCCACGCGCAGAAGAGCGCCTGGCCGGTGCGCCGCGGGTACGACCACTTCTACGGGCACCTCACCGGCCAGATCGACTACCTGAAGAAGACCGACCGCGGCGGCCGGCCCGACTGGTGGCGCGACGACAAGGCGATCAAGGAGGAGGGGCACGCCACGGCGCTGCTGGCACGCGAGGCGGTCGCGGTCGTCGCGCGACACGACAAATCCAAGCCGCTATTCCTGCACCTCGCGTTCGCCGCGCCGCAGGCGCCGCACCAGGGCGCGAAACCGTTCATCGACTACTATCACGCCGACGACCAGCAGTTGCGCGCCTACCGTGCGATGATCAGCGGCGTGGACAGCGCGCTCAAGGAGGTGCTGGATGCGCTGCGCAAACGCGGGATGGAAGAGGGGACGCTGGTGGTGTTTCACGGCACGACCGGGGGTGCGGTCAAGCGCGAGTACCCGATCGGCGATGGCGACACCGACGTGAACGTCGCCGACAACGGGCCCTACCGCGACGGGCGCGGCAGCCTGTACGAAGGCGCGCTGCGGGCGGTGGCGCTGGTGTCGTGGCCCGGGCGGGTGCAACCGGGCATCGTCACCGAGCTGATCCACGCGGTGGACCTGTACCCCACCTTGGTCAAGCAGGCAGGGGGCGAGCTCGAGCAGCGCAAGCCCCTCGACGGCGTCGACCTGTGGCCGACCATCGCCCGGGGCGAACCTTCGCCGCGCCGGGAAGCGTTGCTCAACGTCGAGGAGTTCCGCGGCGCGATCCGGATGGGCGACTGGAAGCTGATCGTCCAGGCCACGCTGCCCAGCAGCGTGCAGCTCTACAACCTGCGCGCCGACCCCTCCGAGGAGGACAATCAGGCGGAGCGCGACGGTGAGCGGGTACGAACTATGCTTCGCCGCTTGACCGAGTTCGCCTGGGACATGGCCCCTGCCAAGTACTTGGAAGAACTGGCAAAACCAAGAAAAGTGGAGGCGCCGATCCACTGGCGCGACAATCCCGCGCGCCCCGACAGCGGCGGGCAGGAGCATCGAGGCAGTACCGCTCGGCCAATACCACAACAACGCTAGCGCGCATCACGGAGGCAACCCATGTCCATGCTCGATATCGCGATGGCGGTGGGGGTAGTCATCCTCGTCGTCTTGATCATCCTGCGACAGAAGGGCAGGAGCTGAATTCTCGGTCCTAGGGGGCCGCGCCCAGCGTCGTCGATCGAACCGCCGACGCCACCAGACCAGCGGCGCCGCCCGGGACCGGCGCCGGTTCGCGTGCCCGGTTCGCGTAGATGGGGCTCGCGAACAGCCCCGCGCGCACCGCCCGCGTGCCTAGCCGTTGCCCGCCAGAAAATCGAAATCGCAGCCGCGGTCGGCCTGCAGGACGTGCTCCGCGTACAACCTGGCATAGCCGCGCGCCGGTCGCTGCGGCACGTGCAGTCCCGCTCGGCGCCGCCCCAGCTCCGCTTCATCCACCAGCAGCTCGAGCCGCTTGTCCCCCACGCTCAGGCGGATGCGGTCGCCGGAGCGCACCAGCGCCAGCGCACCGCCGCTGGCGGCGTCGGGAGTCACGTGCAGCACCACCGTGCCGTAGGCCGTGCCGCTCATGCGCGCATCGGAGATGCGCACCATGTCCTTCACGCCCGCTTGCGCCAGCTTCTTCGGGATCGGCAGGTAGCCGGCCTCGGGCATGCCCGAAGCGCTGCACGGGCCGGCGTTCTTCAGCACCAGGAAATCCTCCGGGGCGACGTCCAGCGCGGGGTCGTCGATGCGTCCGGCTAGGTCTTCCAGAGACTCGAACACCACGGCGTGCCCCTCGCGCTCGAACAGCGTGGCATCGGCCGCCGAGCGCTTGAGGATCGCGCCGCCGGGCGCGAGGTTGCCGAACAGCGCCACCAAGCCGCCGACCTTGTCGATCGGCTCGCTGCGCCGGCGGATGACCGTGTGATCCAACCACGCCGGCGGCGCCGACAGCCGATCTCCAAGCGTGCCGCCCTCCACCGTGCGGCAATCCAGATGCAGCAGATCGCGCAGCTCCCACAGCAGCGCGTTCAAGCCGCCGGCTGCGTGCAGGTCCTGCAGGTAGTGCTGGCCGGTCGGCTTGAGGTCCAGCAGCACCGGCGTCTCGTCGCTGAGTCGATTGAGCCGCTTCAGGTCGATCGCGATGCCCCTCCGGCCGGCCACCGCGGTCAGGTGGATGATCGCGTTGGTCGAGCCGCCCACGGCGAGCAGCACGCGCAACGCGTTCTCCACCGAGCGCGGTGTGATGATCTCGCTCGGCTGCGGGCCGCCAGCGACCGCCATCTCGGCGGCGCGGCGGCCACTCGCCTCCGCCATGCGCAGGCGGTCGGCGTGCACGGCGGGAATCGCGGCGCTGTCGCGCAGCGCCATGCCCAGCGCCTCGGCGATGCAGGCCATGGTGCTGGCGGTGCCCATCACTGCACAGGTTCCCGCGGTGGTGGCGAGATTGCCCTCGACCTCCGCGATGCCCGCGGCGTCGATGCCGCCGGCCCGATGACGCGCCCAGAACCGGCGGCAATCGGTGCACGCGCCCAGCCTCTCGCCATGCCAGGGCAGCGCCATCATCGGCCCGGTCACCAGCTGCACCGCGGGCAGGTCGGCCGAGGCGGCGCCCATGAGCTGCGCCGGCACCGTCTTGTCGCAACCGCCCACCAGCACCACCGCATCCATCGGCTGCGCCCGGATCATCTCCTCCGTGTCCATCGACATCAGGTTGCGGAACATCAGGCTGGTGGGCGAGAGGAAGATCTCGCCCAGCGAGACGGTGGGAAAGTCGAGCGGCAGCGCGCCGCCGGCGAGCACGCCGCGCTTCACCGCCTCCACCAGCTCGGGCACGGTGCGGTGGCAGTTGTTGAAGCCGCTGCTGGTCTGCGCGATGCCGACGATGGGCCGGTCGAGCATGTCCAGCGAATAGCCCATGGCGCGGGCGAACGAGCGGCGCAGGTAGAGCGCGAAATCGCGGTCGCCGTAACTGGTGAGGTTGCGGCGCAGACCCTTGGGGTTGTCGGTGGCCATGCCCGTGAATCTACCGCAAAACGCCGGCCGGGCCAGCCCGGATCACTGCAGCCAGCGAATCTCCAGCGCGGTGGCCGCGCCGATCAGGACCTCATCCAGGCTGTCGGGAATGCGCGCGTCGCCCGGCGAGATCGGCACGCGGCCGCCCATGATCTCGGCGAAGCGCTGCGGGAACAGGGGGGCGAGCTCCGGCTCCGCGAAGCCGAGCGGTTGCAGCGGATAGTTGGTGCTTGGATCGTACTTGTCGTTGGCGCCCAGCGTGTGCAGCATCTCGTGCGCGATGATCACGTTGTTGGGGCCCGCCTGGGCATCCGTGGCGAAGGCGTTGACCACGCCGATCAACCCCTTTTGCAGTCCGAGCGAATGGCTCAGCCGGCTCACGCGCTCAGGATCGTGATACAGCACGAACATGCGCACCTGCGGCGTGGGTCCCGCGTACTGCGCATTGGCCCACGCCCAGTAGCGCAGTCGCAGGCTCCACAGCACGATCTGTACGGCATTGCCGCCGTGCGGAACGGGCGGCGGCAGCGCGGTCACCGGCGGCGCGACGTCGATGTCCAGCGGATCACGCAGCGTCAATCCGTAGCGCTGCGCCTCGGACGCCATGAAGGCGTCGATCGGCGCGAAGGTGTCGCGGCTGAGCGATCCGATATAGCGCGCGGTCGCAGGGCTGCCGTCGGCGTCGATCGGAAACACCACCATGCGCAGGGAGTGCTCCCACGAAGTGCTGCGCGCGCGCGCTAACCAGTTGCCCAGCGCGACGCTGAACAGCACCAGGAGCAGGATCAGGATGCGGAAAGAGCGGAACATGCGCCGCCTGCCGGGGTCGAGACGCCGCTGACCCAGGCAAGAGCCGGGCCATGGGCGCCCTTAAGGCGCGACTTGAAACGCGCCCTTGAGGCGCGGCCTGAAATGCGCCCTCAAGGCGCGTCTCAAAAAGACACCACCGGGGGCGACTACACTCTCTCGACGATCGTGGCGGTGGCCTGGCCGTGGCCGATGCACATCACCTGCAGCCCGAACTGGCCGCCGGTGGTCTCGAGGCCGGCGAGCATCTTCGCCATCAGGCCGCCGCCAGTGGCGCCCAGCGGATGGCCGTGCGCGATCGCGCCGCCCCAGGGATTCACCTTCTCCAGCGGGATACCCAGGTCCTGCGCCCAGCACAGCGGCACCACGGCGAAGGCCTCGTTGATCTCGAACCAGTCGATGTCCCGCACCGACAGCCCCGCGCGCTGCAGCGCCTTGCGCGTGGCGGGGATGACGCCGGTGAGCTGCATCGTCGGATCGGAGCCGACCACCACGCGCGCGCGGAAGCGCGCTCTGGCTTTGACCCCGTCCGCTTTCGCCGCATCGGCGTTCGCCACCAGCACCGCCGAGGCGCCGTCGGAGATCTGGCTGGAGTTGGCGGCGGTCACCACGCCCTTGCCTTCTGGCCGGAACGCCGGCTTCAGAGCGGCGATCTTCTGCTCGTCCAGCACCGCGCGCACGCCCTCGTCGCGCGCGACTTCGATCTTTTGCGCCTCGGGGCTCACGCCCTCGATCGGCACGATCTCGCGGTTCCGGCCCGCCTGCTGCGCCTGGGCGGCGCGCCGGTGGCTCTCCTTGGCGAACTCGTCCACCGCCTGGCGCGACAGACCCCACTTCTCGGCAATGCGCTCGGCGCTCTCGCCCTGGTGGATGAGCTCGTGCCGGCGAAACAGCTCGGGGTTCAGCACCTCGAAACCGTGCACGCCCTCGCGGCCCAGGCTGATATCGAGGAACATCGGCACCCGCGTCATGCTCTCCACCCCCGAGGCGATGACGTAGCTCATGTCTCCCGCCGCGACCGCCTGTGCGGCGAAATGCAGTGCCTGCTGGCTCGAGCCGCACATGCGGTTCAGCGACACGCCGGCCACCTCGACTGGAAAGCCGGCCAGCAGCACGCCGAGCCGGCCCGGGTTCGCGCCCTGCTCGCCGGCGAGCGTCACCGTGCCGTCCACCACGTCCTCGATGCGCGCGGGGTCCACGCCGGCGCGCTGGACCACCGCCTTCAGCGCGTGCGCCAGCATCGCGTCCGGACGCTGCTCGCGCAGCACGCCCCCGCGCCGGCCGAACGGCGTGCGCACCGCCTCCACGATCACTGCCTCAGCCATCGTCGGTCTCCTGATCGGTTACTGTCGCCCGAGCTCGCGGGCGATGATGTTGCGCTGGATTTCGCTGGTGCCTTCGTAGATCTGCAGCACCTTGGCGTCGCGGAACAACTTCTCCACCGGGTACTCGGTGCTGTAGCCCATGCCGCCGAAGATCTGCACCGCCTCGGTGGCGGCCCACATCGCGCTGTCCGCCGCGAACGTCTTGGCGTAGGCCGCTTGCAGCGTGTTGCGCCGTCCCGTGTCCAGCATCCACGCGGCCTGCTCGGTGAGCAGGCGCGCGGCCTCGGTGCGCAGCGCCATGTCCGCCAGCTTGTGGCCGATCGCCTGATGCTCGATGATCGGCTGGCCCATCGTCTGGCGCGTGCGCGCGTACTGCAGCGCCTCGTCCAGGCAGCGCTGCATCAGGCCCAGGGCCAGCGCCGCGATCATCGGCCGCGAGCGGTCGAACACGCGCATCGCGATCAGGAAGCCGGAGCCTTCGTTGTCGATCAGCGCCGAGGCCGGCACCTCCACGTCCTCGAAGAACACCTCGGCCGCCGGGCTCGCCTTTTGGCCGAGCTTGCCGAGCGGCGGCCCGACCCTCAGGCCCGGCGTGTCCCGGTCCACGAAGAATGCGCTGATCCCCTTGTGCCCGGCCCCAGCATCGGTCGTGGCGTCGGTCTTGGCGAACACCACGAACATGCTGGCGAGCGGCGCGTTCGAGATCCACACCTTGCTGCCGTTGAGCACGTAGCGGTCGGCCTTGCGCACCGCGCGCGTCTTGATGCGGGCGACGTCCGAGCCCGCGGCCGGCTCGGTGACGGCGTAGGCGCCGAACTCGCCGGCGAGCAGCCGGCCGAAGGCGCGTTTCCTCTGCTCGAAGCTGCCGGCTACGTGAAACACGTCGCCGAAGATCGCGTTGAGCCCGAGCGCGCCGGTGATGCCGGTGCAGCCCCAGGCCAGCTCGGCGGTGACCAGCGCCTGGTCCAGCACCCCCCAGCCGCTGCCGCCGTGCTCGCGCGGCACGGTCATGTTCACCAGCCCGATCTCGCGCGCCTGCTGCTGCACCTCCATCGGGAAGCGCGCTTCGCGGTCGCAGGCGGCCGCGCGCGGCGCGATCTCCTTGCGCGCGAACTCGCGCGCCGTGTGCTTGATCAGCTTCTGTTCGTCGCTCGGCTCGAAGTTCATGTCTGCTCCGCCCACTTCCAATCGCGGTACTGCTCGCGCAGCCTGGTCTTCAGGAACTTCCCGGTCGAGGTGCGCGGGATCGCGTCCACGAAGGCGTAGGCGTCGGGCACCATCCACTTCACGAAATGCCGCGCGAGATGGCTCTTGATGTCCGCCTCGGTGGCGCTCGCCCCGGGCTTGAGCACGATCACCGCCAGCGGGCGCTCGGCCCACTTCGGATGCGGCACGGCGATGACGGCGGCCTCCTGCACCGCGGGGTGCGCCATGATCGCATTTTCCAGATCGACCGAGCTGATCCATTCGCCGCCGGACTTGATCAGGTCCTTGGTGCGGTCGGTGATCTTCAGGAAGCCCTGCGGATCGAGCGCGGCGACGTCTCCGGTGCGCAGCCACCCGTCGGGCGCGAAGTTCTCCGGCGCCGGCTGATCGTGGTAGCGGCCGGTGATCCAGGGACCGTGCACCTGGATCTCGCCCACGCTCTTGCCGTCCCACGGTTGCTCGCCCTGGTCACCCACCGCGCGGATGTCCACCAGCGGCAGCGGATAACCCTGGCTGGCGAGCACAGCGAAGCGCTCGTCCTCGCTCAAGTGCCCCTGCAAGGCGGTGATCTTGGCCACGGTGGCGAGCGGCGAGGTTTCGGTCATGCCCCAGCCCTGGATCACCTCGATGCTGAGCCGGGCGTAGGCGCGGATCATCGCTTCCGGCACCGCCGATCCGCCCACGGTGAGGCGCAGGTTCGGCTGCAGCTTCCAGCGGCCGCGGTTGCTCTCCAGGATCTGCACCATCGGCAGCCAGATGGTGGGCACGCCCATGGAGATGGTGACCTTCTCGCTCTCCAGCAGCGGGATCAGGTCCTCGGGATGCAGATGCGGGCCCGGGAAGACCATCTTCACGCCCAGCATCGCCGCCGTGTAGGGCACGCCCCAGGCGTTGGCGTGGAACATCGGCACCACCGGCAGGATCACGTCGCGCCCCGACATGCCCAGCGCATCGGGCATGGCCTGCACCAGCGAGTGCAGCAGCTGCGAGCGGTGCGAGTACACCACGCCCTTCGGCCGCCCGGTGGTGCCGGAGGTGTAGCACATCGCGCACGGCTCGTTCTCGTCCATCGGCGGGTACGCGAACTCGCCGGTGGCGGTGCGCAGGAACGCTTCGTAGTCGTCCGTCCCGGCCGGCACCGGCTTGCCGGTGAGCGGCACCACGATCACCCGCTCCAGGTTCACCTGGCCGCGGAACCGCTCGAACAGCGGCAGCAGGATATCGTCCACGATCAGGAAGCGATCCTGCGCGTGGTTGGCGATATAGCCGATCTCGTCGGGAGCGAGCCGCAGGTTCAGCGTGTGCAGCACCCCGCCGGCGGCGATGGCGCCGAAGTAAGTCTCGTAATGCGCGTAATGATTCCACATCAGCGTGGCGACCCGGTCGCCGCGCTCGAGTCCCGCGCGCGTCAACGCCTCGGCCAGCGCGCGCGCCCGGCGGTAGAAATCGGCGTAGGTGTAGCGGTGCAGGGACTTGTCCGGCATGCGCGAGACGATCTCTTGCGCGCCGAACAGCTTTCCCGCCCGCTCCAGGAAGTGCGAGAGGTTGAGCGGGACCTGCATCATGGTGGACTGCATCGGAGTCTCCAGCCTTAGACGGTCAGCACCACCTTGCCGGTGACGCGCTTGTACAGCACCTCGTTAAGCGCCTGCGCGGCGCGCTCGAGCGGATAGGTGGCGTGGATGTGCGGCTTGACCTTGCCGGCGAGGTAGAGCCGCATCAGCTCCTCGTTGTTGCGGCGGTTGCGCTGCGCTTCGGTGCGGGTGAAGGCGCCCCAGAACACGCCCACGATCGAGCAGCCCTTGAGCAGCGGCAGGTTGAGCGGCACCTTCGGGATGTCGCCGGCAGCGAAGCCGACCACCAGGAAGCGGCCGTTCCACGCCATGTCGCGCAGCGCCGGCTCGGAGTACGGCCCGCCGACCGGATCGTAGACCACGTCCACGCCGCGCCCGGCCGTGATCGCCTTGACCCGTGCGCGCAGATCCTCGGAGCTGTAGTTGATCAGCTCGTCGGCGCCGTTGTCCTTGCACACCGCCAGCTTGGCGTCGCTCGAGGCGGCGGCGATCACGCGCGCGCCCATCGCCTTGCCGAGTTGCACCGCCGCCAGGCCCACGCCGCCCGCTGCGCCCAGCACCAGCAGCGTCTCGCCGGCTTTGAGCTGGGCGCGATCCTTGAGCGCGTGGTACGAAGTGCCGTAGGTCAGGATGAAGGCGGAGGCCGGCACGTATTCCATGGCATCCGGGATCGCCACCAGGCGCTCGGCGTCGATCGCGATTTCCTCGGCGAAGCCGCCGTAGGTGCTGGAGGCGATCACGCGGTCGCCCGGCTTCGCGCCGCCGACGCCTTCGCCCAGCTCTTTCACCACGCCCGCCACTTCGCCGCCGGGCGAGAACGGCGGCTCGGGCTTGAACTGGTACTTGCCCTGGATGATCAGCGTGTCGGGGAAGTTGACTCCCGCCGCCTTCACGCTCACCACGACTTGACCCTTGCCCGGCCTGGGCGAGGGCACTTCCTCGACCACCAGCTTCTCCGGCGGCCCGAGTTCTTTGCACAGCACTGCCTTCATGGTTGCGCACCCAGAATCTTCTCCACCTGCCGCCAACCGGCTTCGGCCATCGGTCGCGCGCGGCGGCCCGACTCGATGGCGTGCTGGCTCGAGGCAGTGCCGTCCAGCACACGGCCCATGATCCCCTGCAGGATGGCGGCCAGGCGGAACATGTTGTAAGCGAGGTAGTAGTCCCAGTTGGCGATAGCGCTGCGTCCGGTGCGGCGGCAGTACATCGCCACGTACTCCTCCTCCGACGGGATGCCGAGCGCCGCGACGTCCAGCCCGCCGATGCCGCGGAACTCGCCGGGTTTGAGCCGCCATCCCATGCAGTGATAGGCGAAGTCGGCGAGCGGGTGCCCGAGCGTGGACAGCTCCCAGTCGAGCACGGCGAGGATGCGCGGTTCGCTGGCGTGGAAGATCACGTTGTCCAGCCGGTAGTCGCCGTGTACGATGCAGATGTCGTCACCCGGCGGGATGTGCTGCGGCAGCCAATCCATCAGGCGTTCCATCGCCTCGATGTTCTCGGTCTCCGAGGCGCGGTACTGCTTGCTCCAGCGCGCGATTTGACGCTCCAGGTAGTTGCCCGGTTTGCCGAAGTCGCCCAGGCCGACCGCGAGATAGTCCACCCGATGCAGGGCCGCGATCACGCGGTTCAGCTCATCGTAGATCGCATGCCGCTCGTCGCGCTGCATGCCGGGCAGCGATCCGTCCCACAGCACGCGCCCGTCGACGTACTCCATGATGTAAAACGCGGTACCGATCACGGCATCGTCCTGGCACAGCGCGTAGGTGCGCGCCACGGGAATGCCGGCTCCATGCAGCGCGCTGATGACGCGGTACTCGCGGTCCACCGCATGCGCCGAGGGCAGCAGCTTGCCGGGCGGCTTGCGCCGCAGCACGTAGCGGCGCTCGGGCGTGCGCAGCAGAAAGGTGGGATTGGACTGTCCGCCGCGGAACTGCTCCGCCTGCAGCGGGCCGCGATAGCCTTCCACGTGGGCGCGCAGATAGCCGTCGAGTTTGTCCAGATCGAAGCGGTGCCGCTCCTGCACCGGCATCGTACCGATGAACTGCTCGTGCATGACTCAGGTTCCGTGCTCGGGTGCCGCACCCGCGGCGCTGCAGGCAAAGGCGGGCCAGCCCGGCGAGGATACCGCGCGGGCGCACCCTGCGCAAATGCGCCCGCGAAAATGCGCCCGAAAGAATGCGAAGGCGCACCGAAACGGCCGCGCGGACGCGCATGCTAGAATCCCGCGTCCGTCCTCCTGCGCACGCCGCTCCCGGCTTCCCATGAAAGAGTTCAAGGACAAGGTCGCTGTCGTCACCGGCGGTGCCAGCGGGCTTGGCCTGGCCATGGCCCGTCGCTTCGCCGCCGAAGGCATGAAGCTGGTGCTCGCCGACATCGAGGAAGAGGCGTTACGCCGCGTCGAGCTCGAGTTGCGGAAGGCCGGTGTGCCGGTGATCGGCATCTGGACCGACGTCTCGCGCAGCCAGGACATCGAGCGTCTCGCGGAGAAGACCCTGACCACCTTCGGCGCAGCGCACGTGTTGTGCAACAACGCCGGGGTCGCGCCGGGCGGGGCGGTGTGGGAGAACACCGTGGCCGACTGGGAGTGGGTGCTGGGCGTCAACGTCTGGGGCGTGATCCACGGCGTGCGCACCTTCCTGCCGATCATGCTGCGCCAGGACACCGAGTGCCACGTCGTGAACACAGCGTCGGTGGCCGGCCTGCTGTCCGTCCCCAACATGGGCATCTACTGCGTGTCCAAGCACGCCGTGGTGACGCTGAGCGAATGCCTGCACCACGATCTCGCACAGCGCCGCGCCAAGATCGGCGTGTCGGTGCTCTGCCCGGCCTACGTGCCCACCGGCATCGTCGACTCCGAGCGCAACCGGCCCGCGCTGCTGCGCAACCCGCCGCGCACCAAGACGGCTGAGGAGCTGGCGCGCGAAGAGCAGATGCGCCACGCGGTGCTCTCCGGCCGCATCAGCGCCGAGCAGGTGGCCGAGAAGGTGTTCGAAGCGGTGCGCCACGATCGCTTCTACATCCTGACGCATCCGAAGATCAAAGCCGCCATCCAGGCGCGGATGGAGGACATCCTGCTGGAGCGGCGGCCCACGGACATGTCGAAACCGGGGGACACCTCGAAGCCCGGCGGCTGACGGCCACGAGGCGCGCCGCGGCCGCCGCGACGCCGGCCGTCAAGCGGCCGCGCTGCGCTTTGCGCTGTTCTTCTCGATGAACTCGGCCATGCGCGCCACCCCTTTGCGGATGGCGTCGTTCGAGGCCGCGTAGCTGAAGCGGATGTGCTGGCCTTCGTTGGGCACGCGCGGGCCGAAGTGGATGTCGGCGAGCACGGCCACACCGGCCTCGTTGAGCAGGCGCTTGCGCAGCTCCTCGGAATCCTTCGCGCCCACCAGGGCGCAGGCCTGCGTGACGTTGGGCCACACGTAGAACGCGCCCCCCGGGCTCTGGCAGGTCACGCCCGGAACGCGGTTGAGCAGCTCCACGATCAGATTGCGCCGCTCGAAGAAGATGTCGCGCATGCGCCGGGCGTCGTCCTGCGGCCCGGTGAGGGCTTCGACCGCGGCCCACTGGCTGATCTGGGACGCGCACGACTCGGTGTTGGTGATCCAGGTGGTGAAAAAGGGTGCGAGCTTGCGGTTCACGGCGAAGCCCAGGCGCCAGCCGGTCATGGCCCAGGTCTTGGAGCAGCCGTCGGAGACGATGGTGCGCTCCTGCATGCCGGGCAGCGACGCGATCGACGCGAACTCGCCGTCGTAAACCAGCCGCCCGTAGATCTCGTCGGCGAACACCCACATCTGCTCGTGCTTGCGCAGGATCTCGGCGATCGCTTCCATGTCCTTGCGCGGGATCACCCCGCCGGTGGGATTGTGCGGTGAGTTCAGGATCAGCAGCTTGGTGCGAGGCGTGATCTTGTCCGCCAGCTCCTGCGGATCGAAGTTGAACGCGCGCGACTCGCGCAGATGGAGCGGCACGGGCACCGCGCCGTTGGCCTTGATCTGCGATTCGTAGATCGGAAACCCGGGATTGGGATAGATCACCTCGTCGCCCGCGCCGAAGTCGGTGACCGACAGCACGGTATAGCCGATGAACGGCTTTGCCCCGGCCGCGATCACCACGTCGGAGGGATCGACCGCGATGCCGCGCGTGGCCGAGATCTCGCGCGCCACCGCCTGGCGCAGCTCGACGATGCCGGCCGAGGGCGTGTAGCCGTGCTTGCCGTCGCGAATCGCCTTGATCGCGGCGTCCTGGATATTGACCGGCGTATGGAAGTCGGGCTGCCCAATGCAGAACGAGATGACGTCGCGCCCGGCGCGGACCAGCTCGTTCACCTCGGCCAGCACCACGAAGGCGTTCTCGGTGCCGAGCTCCTGCGCGCGGCGGCTCACCCGGGTCATGGAAGTTCCCTCTACCGATGCGAAAAGCGTAGGTTATCATGTGGCGACTGGCTGCGAACCGAGATCTCCCCCCTCCCCCCATAGCGACGAATTTGGCGACGAATTTGGCGACGAACATGGCGACGAACGTGCAGGTACTGCTGGCGAGCCGGCCCACGGGCTGGGTCGAGGAATCCAACTTCCGCATCGTGGAGAGCCCGATCCCGCGCCCGGGCCCGGGCGAGACGCTGGTCAAGGTGCATTGGCTCTCGCTCGATCCCTACATGCGCGGGCGCATGACCGCCGGCAAGTCCTACGCCAGGGCGGTGGAGATCGGCGAGGTGATGACCGGCGGCACGGTGGGCGAGGTGATCGAATCGAGTCACCGCAAGTTCAAGCCGGGCGACTACGTGGTGGGCAGCCTGGGATGGCAGCAGTACGCGGTGAGCGACGGCGAGGGGCTCACGAAGGTCGATCCCAAGCTGGTGCCGCTGTCGTGCTATCTGGGCGTGGTGGGTATGCCGGGCGCAACCGCCTGGATCGGCCTGCTCGAGCACTGTCAACCGAAGGCCGGCGAGACCGTCGTGGTGTCCGCCGCCTCCGGCGCAGTGGGCAGCGTAGTGGGGCAACTCGCGAAGATGCAGGGCTGCCGCGCGGTAGGGATCGCCGGCGGGAGCGCGAAGTGCGACTACGTCGTGCGCGAGCTGGGGTTCGACGCTTGCGCCGACTACAAGGCCGGTAAGCTGTACGACGACCTGAAGGCGGCCTGCCCGGAAGGCATCGACTGCTACTTCGAGAACGTCGGCGGCGAGGTGATGGACACCGTGCTCCGCCAGCTCAACCCGTTCTCGCGCGTGGCGCTGTGCGGCATGATCTCCGAGTACAACCTGACCGAATCCTACGGCGTGAAGATGCTGCGCGCGCTGCTGGTGAACCGGGTGAAGCTGCAGGGCTTCATCGTGTCCGACCGCATGGATCTGTACCAGCGCGCGCTGCAGCGGCTCGGCAAGGCCGTCGCCGAGGGCAAGATCAAGTATCGGGAAACGGTGGCGCAGGGTCTGGAGAACGCGCCGAAGGCTTTCATCGGCATGTTGAAGGGCGCCAACCTCGGCAAGCAGCTGGTGAAGGTGGCCTGAACAGGAGCGGCAGCAATACTCTCCGCTTGACCGTTACAGTCCGCTACACGCGCCGCCCGACTACCACCAGATCGCGCTCCACGCCGTCCAGCCGCGCCACGCCCGGCATGAAGCCCCAGCGCTCGAAGCCGAACTTCGCGAACAGCCGCAGGCTCGGCGCGTTGTGGCCGAAGATGAAGCCCAGCAGCCGATCGACGCCGATGGAGGGCGCCTGCGCGAGCGCCTCGCGCAGCAGGTAAGAACCGAGGCCCTCCTCGCGCGCACGCTCGTCCACGTAGACGCTGAGCTCGGCGGTCTTGTCGTACGCCGGCCTGCCGTAGAAGCTGGAGAAGCTCAGCCAGGCCACCACGTCCGCGCCGCGCTCCACCACCCAAAGCGGCCGCAATGCAGGCGTGTGCTGCTCGAACCACGGCAGGCGGCTCTGCACGCTCACCGGCTCGAGGTCCGCGGTCACCATGCGCGACGCCACGGTCGCGTTGTAGATCGCGACGATACGAGGCAGGTCGGCCAGCGTGGCGACGCGATGCATCAGCCCCCGAAGCCGTCGGCGACGCGCACGTCCAGCAGCGTGGGCCGGCCGCCGGCGATACCCGCCTGCACCGCGGGTCGCAGCGCATCGGGATCGTCGATGCGCTGCGCGGGAACGCCCAAGGACCGGGCCAGCCCGACGAAGTCGATCTCCGGGTCGCGCAGATCCATGCCGATGAAGCGCTCGGTGCCGCGCATGGACTTGAGGCGCTCCTTGAGGATGCGGTAACCGCGGTTGTTGGCGATGACGTAAGTGATCGGCAGCTTCAGATTCGCCGCCGTCCACAGGGCCTGCGCGCTGTACATGGCGCTGCCGTCCCCCACGATCGCGATTACCGGGCGCTCGCGCAGCGCCAGGCTGACGCCGATCGCACCGCCCATGGCGAAGCCGATGCCACCGCTCGCCAACCCGTAGTAGCAGTGCGCATCGCGCATCGCCAGGAAGCTCAGAAGCGGCACACCCGACAACACCGCCTCCTCCACCACCACGGCATCCCGGGGAAGCGCTTCGTTCACGCGCAGCATCGCCAGCCGCGGATCCATCGGCCGCGCCTGCGCGGCTTTCAGGGCGTCCTGCTTCGCTCGCTCGCGCTTGGCGCTCCAGTTGTTCGCGGCGATCTCGGCCAGCCGCGCCGCCGCTTGCGCCGCACGCTCGGCGCTGCGCCTGGCCTGCAACACCGGCAACAGCGCGCGCAGCGTCTCCTTGACGTTGGCCTCGATCGCCAGGTCAGCCGGATAGTTCTTCGCCAGCTCCCAGTCGCGCTCGCCGACCTGGATCACGCGCGCCGCCTCGGGCAGCGGCTCGACCGGGCTGTATACCGACATGCGTAGCTGGTCGGCGCCGAGGAACACGATCAGATCGTAAGGCGACAAGAGATCGCGCACCTGCTGCTGATTGCGCGTGAGCGCCCCCAGGAACGCCGGGTGCTCCGTCAGGAAGTGCGCGGCGTAGGGCACGGTCTGCTGGTGCACCGGCGCGCCCAGCAGCTCGGCGAGCCGCGCCGCCTCCTGCAGGGCGTCGCGCGTGCACAGCTCGTGGCCGGCGATGAGCACGGGATTGCGCGCCTGCAGCAGTGCGTCGGCCAGGCGTTCGAGCGTGGCGTCCGCCGGCCGGTTGGCGCTGTCCACGCGCGTCGGCTTGCCCAGATCGAGCTCGGCCTCCGCATCCAGGACGTCGCCCGGCAAGCTGATGAACACGGGTCCCGTGGGCGGGGTCATGGCGACCTTGGCCGCGCGCCGAACGATGCGCGGCAGGTCCTGCACGCGCGTCACTTCGATCGCCCACTTCACCAGCGGCTTCGCGATCGGCACCAGCGCATCGTAGAGCATCGGTTCCTTCAGGCCGTGTCCCTGCTCCTGCTGCCCGGCCGTTACGATCACCGGAGACCCGTAGAACTTGGCGTTGTACAGCGCGCCCATGGCGTTGCCCAGCCCGGGCGCCACGTGCACGTTGCACGC
The DNA here is from genome assembly GCA_036554965.1 of Burkholderiales bacterium. Lineage (GTDB taxonomy): Bacteria > Pseudomonadota > Gammaproteobacteria > Burkholderiales > SHXO01 > SHXO01. The sequence continues at coordinate 8,752 of DATBMG010000238.1, read as the reverse complement.
GGCGAGCCGGTTCGAGGCGCGCGCGTAGCCGTCGGCCATGGCGACCACGATGGACTCCTGCAGGCCGAGCGCGTACTGGATGCGCGACTGCTTCGCCAGCGCCTCCATGATGGCGAGCTCGGTGGTGCCCGGGTTGCCGAACATCACCTCCACACCCTCGGAGGCGAGCAGCGACAGGAAGGCGGCGCGCCCGCTGACGGAGGCGGCGGGCTGCAGGTCGGTAGGGCGGCGCGGGTCGTTCATGGCGGCGGAGGGAGCGGATAAAGATAAAGAAGTGTAACGGCTCCGGCGTCTGCCCGCTGCGTGGCGCAACCCCCTGCGCCCCGGGGCGGGCCGGCCGATAACGTATCCAGGAGGCATGTTCCCTGGAAGGAGAGTCAGCATGAAGCTCACGCTCATCATCGCCATGCTCGCGGCATTGGCCGGCGGCTGCGCCAGCAACGCGGGCAACCCGTCCTCGGCCAAGCAGGGCGAGTCGAAGTCCTCGGGGATCAGCGATCTGAAAGATGCCCGGCTTTCCGCCTCGACCCTGTCGGCGCGCAAGCTCATGTACAAGAAGGTGGAGGGCATCTTCGCTCAGGGTCAGCCGGCCAAATACAAGGCTTACTACAGCGGCGAGGTCCTGCGCATCGTCCTGGAGGAATTCGATCTGGGCGATTACGGCGAGAGCGAGAAGGAGTACTTCCTCGACGCCGAGGGGCGGCTGTTCTACTACGTCGCCTCGGACGAGCGCGCGAAGCCGGCCAAGGAGCACGTCAAGACGCGCATCGCCTACAACGCGAACGGCCAGGTCGTGGGCTCGGAAAAGATCGTGAACGGCCAGCCGGGCAAGCTGTCCACAGCCGAGATGAAGGCGGTCAGGTCGCGCTTCGACGCTCTGCGCAAAGCCGCCACCGCCTCCAGGAAGCCGACGGCGGGGTGATCGACTAGACCGATTGAGGGCCGGCGAGCGGAAACCGCACCTCCACGCGTAGACCCTTGCCGCCCTCGCCGCTATCCATGGCCGGCCCGCTTCTCATGACGAGTTCGGCGCCGTGGATCTGCGCGATGCGCTGCACGATCGAAAGCCCCAGCCCACTGCCGCCCTCCCCGGCCTCGGGCAGACGATAGAAGCGCTCGAGCACCTTGCTGCGCTCATGCTCGGGAATGCCCGGGCCTTCGTCGGTCACGCTCACCACGGCACACCCGGTCGGGTCCGCGACTTCGACCCGCACCGCACCCCCGCCCCCATGGCGCACCGCGTTGTCGATGAGGTTGCGTATCAGGACCTCGACCAGCGCCGGGATGCAGCGGACTTGGACATCCGGCACATCGCCTGAAGCCACGAGTTCCAGGCACACGCCGTGCGACAGGGCCGCCGGCGCCGCTTCGGCCACCGCCTGCGCCGCCAGCGCGCGCAGCCCGCACGGTTCCAGCGCGTTGCGGTCGATGGCGTCCAGCCGCGCGAGGGTGAGCAGCTGCTCGACCAGCCGCGACGCACGCTCGGCACCCGCCACCACTTGGTCGAGCGCGTGATCGCGCGCTGGCAGGCCGCTCGCCAATTGCGCAACCTGCGCCTGCGCCTTGATCGCTGCCACGGGCGTGCGCAGCTCGTGTGCCGCGTCGGCGGTGAAACGCCGCTCGCGTTCGAACGACTGCGCGATGCGCGCGAACAGGCGGTTCAACTGCTCGACCAGCGGCAGCACGTCCCGGGGAGTGCGCGCTGCGTCGAGTGGCGCGAGGTTGTCCGGGTCGCGCTGCGCCACTTCATCGGTTAGGCTGGCCAGGGGTCTGAGGCCGCGTCCCACGGCGATCCACAGCAGGATCCCCAGCACCGGCAACGCCACCAGCAACGGCAACAGCAGCCCTTGCGCCATCTCTGCGGCCAGCTCCTCGCGCAGCTCCATGCGCTCGCCCACGTGAATCAGGTACTCGCCGGAGGCGTCCCAGCTGGTGAACACGCGCCAGCGGCTGCCTTCCACGGTGCGCTCGCTGAATCCCTGGTCGCGCGTGCCGAGCGGTTCCTGCGGCGCGTTGACCGAGTGCAATCCCAGCCGGACGCCTTCCTCCCAGATCTGGAACGCGACCTTGCGCGCGTCCTTGTGCAGCAACGGCGCATGCTCGGTCTCGATCTCGTCGAGGTCGTGCGACAGCTGGACCAGGAGCAGCGACGCCGACTGCGCCAGATGCGCGTCGAGCACCTCCCGGATCTCGTGGCGGGCGTCGAGCCAAGTGAACAACACGGTGACGAGCCACACCAGCGCCGTGGCCCCGAGCGCCAGGAGCAGCAAGCGGCGCTTGAGCGACGGTTTCACCGCTCTGCGGCCGCGATCATGTAGCCCACGCCGCGCACCGTCTGGATCAGCTCGGGAGAGAGCTTGCGGCGCAGGTGGTGGATGTGCACCTCGACGGCGTTGCTCTCCACTTCCTCACCCCAGGCATAGAGCTTGTCCTCGAGCTGGGCGCGCGTGAGCACGCGCCCGGCGTTGAGCATCAGCTCCTGCAGCAACGCGAACTCGCGCGCTGAAAGATCCACCGGCGCGCCGCGGTGCGTGACGCGATGCGCGGCCGGATCGAGCTCGACGCCGGAGATGGCGAGGACCGGCGCGGGATGCCCCCCGGCGCGGCGCGACAGGGCGCGCAGGCGCGCGGCCAGCTCGCCCATGTCGAACGGCTTGATCAGATAGTCGTCGGCGCCGGCATCCAGACCGCGGATACGGTCCTCGACCGTGTCGCGCGCGGTGAGGACGAGCACCGGCAGCGGGCTGCCGCGCGCGCGCAGCTTGCGCAGTACCTCGAGGCCAGACAGCCGGGGCAGCCCGAGGTCGAGGACGACGGCCGAATACGTCTCGATCTCCAGCGCGTGGCTGGCGGACACGCCGTCCCGCACCCAGTCCACGGCGTTCCCCAGCTCGCGCAGACCGGCCTGGATGGCGTCGCCCAGCAGCGAGTCGTCTTCGACCACCAGTATGCGCATGATGCGAAGCGCCTTCCCCTGTTCGGGGAAGGCGCATGTCGGTGCGTTGCGATAGAGCGGGAGTTTACCCGCGCTCTTCCTCGTCGCCGTGTCCGCGCTCCTGCGCCGCGGTGGTGGCCGGCCACTGCAGCGTCGGATACCATACCCAGGCGGTGGCGACGGTCGCGAGCAGCAGTGCGGCGATCCACGCGTGGCCGCGGCGGATGCCCTGTCCCGGCTCGCCGCGCTTGGTGCCGGTGATCATCGCCCGAACCAGATTCTCCCGGTGCAACAGACTGCTCACCAGCACGCCGGCGACGTGCACGAACACCAGCGCGAGCATGGCAAAGGCCGCGCCCTCGTGCAATTCCGCCAGCCACTCGCCGCCGAGGTCGTTGTACACCGCCAATCCGCTGGCGCCGGTGACGATGCCCAGCGCGAGCAGCAGAAAGATCGTTAGGCTGCCTGCCGGATTGTGCCCCAGATAGTGCCGCGGCGAGCGGGTGAGCAGCGAGCGCAGGTACTGCAGCAGCTCGCGCGGGGAGAACAGGAACGAGCGGAAGCGCGCGTAGCGGCTGCCGAACAGACCCCATAGCAGGCGGAACCCGATCAGCCCCACCATGGTGTAGCCGAGGAGCACGTGCAGATCGCGCAGGCGCTCGCTGTCGGCCGTCAGGAATGCGCCGGCAAAAGACAGGGCCAGCAGCCAGTGGAAAACTCGGGTCGGGACATCCCACACCAGGATACGTTCGCTCATCGTCATCTCCTCTATCTGGGCACGCGCAGCGTGCCCTCGCGGTAGTCGCCGCTCTCGGCCTGCGTGTGGCAGGCGCCGCAGTTGGCCGCGCTCTTGACCGCGGGGCTCTTCCACGTGCTTGCCGCCACCTCGTCGTGCTCTTCGCGGAACCAGGACGTTTCGGTGATGCGCAGCGGTGGCTTGCCGCGTATACGCCGGCGTCCGGCATTGGCCTCCAGATAGACCTGGATTTCCTTCGCCGCGCTCGCATCCACCGTCGCGTCGGTGCCGAAGTGCTTGTCCAGGCCGGCCATGATCGCCTGCCAGGAGGCTTTGGGCAGCAGCGGCGGCGGGTACGCAACGTGGCAGCTGCCGCACTCGTCTCGGTACAGCCGGTTGGTCAGGTCAAACACCTCTTGATCCGCCTGGGCAGACTGCAGCGCGCCCATCGAAAGCGCCGTGCCCAGGACCATCGACGCCATCCTCATGTCCGCCTCCTCACTTCACCACGCGCATCAGCCAGGCGAGGACGTCGCCCTTCTCCTGGGCGCTGCACGCGCGGCCGAGGACGTCGTTGCAGTTGCGCTTGAACCACTTTTCGACTTTGGCGGTGCTGGTGAAGCGCTCGGCGTTGACTGCAGGCGCAAGTGGCTGGATGCTCTTTCCGGTCTTGGCGTGCTTGCCGCTTGCGGCCGGGGTGTCGGTGTGGCAACTCGCGCAGCTCCAATCGGCGCCGTGTGTGCGCGTAAAGAACTGCCGCCCGCGCTCGGCAGAGAAGCCCTGAAAGCCGGGATCGGCCTGCCGCGCTTGCTGCTCGAACCCTGCGAGGAAGTCGGCCGGCGCCTCGGCGCGCGCGGATGCAGAAAACGCCAGCGCGCAGGCGATGAGAACGAGAACCGGGAATCGCGTCACGTTGGCCTCCTGCTGTGTCCATGCAGACAGCCTAGAGAGCCAACCTTAAGGAATGCTTATGGGAAAAAACGTCACTACCGGCGAGACACAGCCGTCCAACCCTCTCCCGTCGAGGGAGAGGGAGTATGGGACGCTTCGCACCACCGCTCTTAGTGGCGGACCGGTGCCAGCAGCTCTTCGACCGTGTACGCGCGTCCGTCCTTGATCACGCGGGCGATGCGGCTGAGATTGGCGATCGACTGCAGCGGATCGGCATCGACCAGCACCAGGTCGGCGCGTGCGCCGGGTTCGATCACACCGGCCTCGCCGGGCCTGCCCATCGCCTTCGCGCCGTTGGTCGTAGCCGCGCGCAGCGTCTCCAGCGGAGTCAGGCCGCCCTGCACCATGCGTTCCATCTCGCGGAACACCGCCGGCCCGTGGAGCGTGCCGATGTTGCCGGCGTCGCTGCCCAGCACCACGGAAATTCCCGCATCCCACAGTCGTCGCAGGTTCGCGGCCGCATGCGGAGGCTTCCACCCCTGCCAGTTGCGCTCCCGCGCGCGGCGCATCCAGCCGGGGACCTGGCCCTCGGGGATCACATCGAGATCGCGCATCATCGCGAGCATCTTCGGGTCGCCAAGCCGCCGCTCAGCGTCGGTCGGCTGCCAGCGGTTGGTCAGGGCGAGCGCATATCCTTCATAGACGAACATCGTCGGGCAGTACAGGACGTTGCGCGCGCGGGCCAGCGCGATGAACGCCTCGTCGACGGGCTCGTCCTCGACCGAGTGCACCAGGTAATCGGCGCCGGCCCGCAGCGCGGCCTTGGCCACTTCCAGCTCGGTGGCGTGCACCGCGAGCCGCACGCCGGCCGCGTGGGCCGCATCACCCGCGGCCTTCACGATCGCCTCCTGTTGCGCGAGGTCGTCGCCGGTCTGGTGGATGAACCACACCTTTATATAGTCGGGCTTTGCCTGCAGCGTGCGCTCGACCAGCGCGCGCGCCGATTCGGGGCTGTCGACCTTGACGATGGGCGGATCGCCGGTGTCGAGCTGCGGGCGTGCAATCATGGATACCAGCGGTCCGGCCACGGCCACGTGCGGTGCGGCGTCGGAGCGTCGCGCCGCTTCCCGGACCTCGAATGTCCACATCGGCCCGCCGATGTCCACCACGCCGGTCACGCCGCTCGCCAGCCATACGCGAAAGGTCGCCGCCAGCCGCGCCCGGTTGCGCGCCTGCTCCTTCGCGTACGGCATCCAGCTGGTGAGATCGGCGATGTCTGGCCGCGCGTAGAGGTTGCCGGACTGGTCGAAGTGCACGTGCGCATCGGTAAGCCCCGGGACGAGCCACTTCCCGCGGCCGTCGATGACCTGCGCACCGGCGGGCACCTGCGTGCTCCGGGCAGGACCGACGGCGCGGATGCGTTCGCCGACGATGAGCACGGTGCTGTCGGGCGCAACCGCCGTCTCGCCGTCGCGCTCGGGATGGATCACCGTGACGCCCACGATCGCAACGGTAGGCTCAGCCGAATGCCCGGGGACAACCGACGACAGCAGGATAAGCAGCCCGCCCGCGAGCCGCGCAAGTTGCAATACAGCCCTGTGCATTCGTTACCCCCTTGCCGAAAAACGCTCTTCGCCGCTAGCCAGTCTCACCGCTCGAACCAGTATTCCCCGCGCGCTTCGCCCTGGCTGCTGTCCGCCCCGGGGTCGAGGGCCTGCCACACCGTTACGCTGCCCCGGATCGCCTCGAACCGCCCGGTGCCTCCGGTCAGCTCGATCGTGCCGCGCACGTCGTAGTGCCGCGAGCCGTCGGGCCAACGGCGCGTGCGCACCGTCCCGCTGTAGCGCCCGAACACCCGGTTGCCGTCCTCCAGCATGTAGATGACGTAGGCGTTCTCGCTACCCTCCTGATCTACCAGGTCGGCGATTCCGCGCTCCTGCGTTTCGGTGAGGCGCACCCCGTCGATCATCGGTGTGCCACGCGTGAACTTGCGCGTCAAGTCGAAGACGCGCAGCTCGTGACGCGGGACGTCGCCGACCTCGACGCGGTATTGCCGCACGTAGCTCGTCGCGGCCGGGTCCAGGCTATACGCCAGCGGGTACCGCTCGGGCTCGGCCGCCTGGGCCGCGACAAACACAACCAGGGCTGCCGCCGTCTGGGGCAGCAGCCGCGCGATCTGAATCAGTCCCGCAAACAGACCAGTCGACACCCGCAGATCTTAGCGGCAATTTCGACCTACCGGTTTCGAGGGCTTTGAGCACGGACCCGTCTCGTCACTTGGGTTTCGGCTTCCACAGCGCAAGCACGGCGCCGGTGGGGTCCTCGATGATGCTGAACCAGCCCACGCCGGGCACTTCGGTCACGTCCTTCTTGACCACCCCGCCGAGCGATTTCGCCTTCTGCGTGTGGGCGGCGATGTCGTCCACCAGCACGTAGGCGAGCCACATTGACGGGGCGCCGGGCATGGGATGCTTCAGCAGGCCTCCGCCGGTGCCCTCGCCCACGTTGATGATCGTGTAGCTGCCGCCGGGCATCGGCATATCTTCCATCTTCCAGCCGAACAGCTTGCCGTAGAAGGATTTCGCCTTGCCGACATCCGTCGTATTGAGCTCGACGTGCACGAATGGGTTGGCCATGCGTCCCTCCATCTGTTGAGTTGAACACCCGCCTGCACGCGCCGTTCCCGCCTTGCGACAGAGTGCAGGGCCGCCGCAAGGGCCTGCCCCGAGAAGCGTGCACCTCAGGCAGAAGGCAGGTCACCGGCGGACACCCGGGTGACGAGCAGCTTGTCCACGCGGTTCTGGTCCATGTCGACGACTTCGAACGTCACCCCTTGGGCCGTAAAACTATCACCCACCTGCGGCACCCGCGCGAGAGCCATCATTACGAGCCCGCCCAGGGTCCGGTAGGCTTCGGCATCCTCGCCGGGCAGCTCGGCATCGATGCGCGCGACTTCCTTGAAGCGCGCGACCGGGACGCTGCCGTCAACCAGCCAGGACCCGTCCGCGCGTTGCACGATATCCGGCTGCGACTCGTCCTCGACGGTGGCGACCTCCCCAACCAGCGCCTCCATGACGTTGTTCATGGTCACCAGCCCCTGGACCGCGCCGTACTCATCGATCACCAGGGCGAGATGCTGGCGGTGCTTCTTGAAGGTTTCCAGCAGCTCGATCATGGTGAGCGAGGAAGGCACGTACAGCGGCTTGACCGCACCGCTGGCGAAGTCGAAGGGCTTGCCTTCGAGCGCAGCGTCGAGCAGGGACTTGGCGCGCAGCACACCCAGCACCTGGCCGAGGCCGCCATTGCACACCAGGAACCGCGAGTGCGAGCTGTGGAGCAGCTTCTCGCGGTTGGCCTCGAAGCTGTCATTGAGGTCGAAATACGCAATGTCGCCCCGCGGGGTCATCACTCGGGCGATCATCTCGTCGTCGAGCCGGAATACGCGCGAGACCAGCGCCTGCTCATGCTTCTCGAACACGCCGGCGTCGGCGCCCTGTTCCATGAGGACGTTGATCTCTTCCTTGGTGACCGGGGGCTCATCGGAGGCCCGCACATGCAGCAAGCTCAACACAAGCTCTGTAACGAAGTTCGTCAGCCCCACCAGCGGACGGGTGGCCTTCGACAGCCAACGCATCGGGCGGGCGATCGCACTTGCCACGGCTTCGGGGTTGATGAGCGCCAGCCGCTTCGGCAACAACTCGCCGAGTATCAGCGAAAAGAAAGCGATCCCGATCACCACGATCCAGAACGCCAGCGTGTGCGCGTACGGCTGAAGCAGGGTAAGCCGCGAAAGGGTGCCTGCGACGCCCTCGGACAGCGCGGCTTCGCCAAACGCCCCGCTCAAGATCGTGATGACCGTGATTGCGATCTGCACCGTGGAAAGGAAATGCGCGGGTGCATGCGCAAGGACCAAGGCCGTGTCCGCACCGGCGCGACCCTCGTCGCTCCACTGCCGCAGACGCGACTTTCTGGCGGAGACCAGCGCCATCTCCGACATAACGAAGACGCCGTTGAACGCGATCAGTACCAGCAGGAGCAGGATTTCCATGGGTCACAACCCAGAACGATTCATTCAGACCGCCGCGGCTGGAGCTTGCGCGGACGCTGGCGCGGTCTGCAGCTTCTCATCAGCACGCTCGGTGCAGCGCAGACGTCCATGAGCAAGGCTGCCGCGTCTAAGAAAGGACTGG
>DATBMG010000229.1:0-2455 GCA_036554965.1 Burkholderiales bacterium | reverse complement strand
CATCTGTTCGAGATGCTGATCCTGGAAGGCGCGCAGGCGGGCCTGAGCTGGTCCACCATTCTGAACAAGCGTGCGGGCTATCGCGCGGCGTTCGCCGGGTTCGACCCCGAGCAGGTGGCGCGCTTCGGCGCGCGCGATGTGCAGCGCCTGCTGCGCAACGACGGGATCGTGCGCAACCGCCTCAAGATCGAAGCGGCCGCGCGCAACGCGCGCGCGTTCATCGAGGTGCAGGACGAGTTCGGCAGGTTCGACGCCTACATCTGGCGCTTCGTGAACGGCAAACCGATCCAGAACCGCTGGCGCGAACTCAGCGCGATCCCCGCGCGCACCGCCGAGTCCGACGCGATGAGCAAGGACCTCAAGCGGCGCGGGTTCACCTTCGTCGGCTCGACCATCTGCTATGCCTTCATGCAGGCCGTGGGGATGGTCAACGATCACGTGGTGGACTGCTTCCGCCATCGGCTCGTCCGGCGCATGGCCGCCTGAACCGGCTGCGCGCATCCCATCCCGTTTGAACCGATCGCGCTTGCGCATCGACTCAGAGGCGTGCGGGGCCAGCCGGGCCCTGCGTTCGGACGGAGGGGAACATGAACGCAACTGTCTTGCTCGCCGCCTTCGCGGCGGGCATCGCAAGCGCCAGCGCGGGGGGACCGCAGCCGGACCTCGTGCCCGTGACCGCGACGACGCTGGTCGCTGGCCTGCCAGACCTGATGGCGACGACGCTCGGTTTCGTGATCGGCGGGGCGCCCCATCCCTGGGGCAGCATGATCACGATCGACAAACCGTATCTTGCCGCGCAGACCCGCAGCGGACCGCACGCGAACATGTGCCGGTTTGCTGCTTCGGGGTACCGCGCCTTCAACAAGGGGGCGTTCGCTGCCGGCCCCTCCACGGCCACCGTGCTACGCGCCGGCGTGCCGGTCGCATCGCACAATGTGGTGCTCGGCCCGCAGGCATGGGAATGGAAGGTTTTCGATCTGCTGCTCGCGGAGGGCGCCAACCCGGTGCGCGTGCACCTCGACGACTTCGATCAGGTGCCCGAAGGGGACGAGACCAACAATGAGTATCAAGTCACGGTGCTGGTAAAGATCGATTGTGACGGCGACGGCAAGGTGGCGGGCTTGCCGCTGTCGGCGGTGCCCGCCTCGCCGGTGCGAGCGCTGCGGGCGCCCTTGCCTCCAAAGGCCGTGCCCGGAACGGGCGAACTGCGGTCCGGCCGGCCGCGTCGTTGACGCGCTCTCGACCCTGCAACCGCGCCTGGCGCCCTGCCAACGGTCTATAATTTCTGCCTGCTCGAGGAGGGGTGCGGCCGCTGAGGCCGCCCCCTTCCAGTCCGAGCGCTCAGGAGAAAACGCCATGCTGCAGGCCGCCGACCTCACCATCAAGCTCAACCCCGCCGACGACGTGGTCATCGCCCGCGTCGACATCCCTGCCGGCACCGAGCTGATCAAGGAGGGTGTGCGCGTAGCGGTGAACGTGCCCGCGGGGCACAAGATCGCGGTGCGCGATGTGGTCGAAGGGCAGCCGCTGCGCCGCTACAACCAGATCATCGGTTACTCGACCAAGCCGATCCGCGCCGGCGAGCACGTGCACGTGCACAACCTCGGGATGGCGCACTTCGAGCGCGACTACGCTTTCGGGGTCGATTACAAGCCCACGCAGTTCGTGTCCAATCCGGCGACTTTCATGGGCATCAAGCGGCCGGACGGGCGCGTGGGCACGCGCAACTACATCGCTATCGTGAGCAGCGTGAACTGCTCGGCGCACGTCTCGCGCCGCATCGCGGAGCACTTCACCGGCGAGCGCCTGGCCGACTACCCGAACATCGACGGTGTATTCGCCGTCACCCACCAGAGCGGCTGCGGCATGGCCTCCTACGGCGAGCCGGTGGACGTGCTGCGCCGCGTGCTTGCAGGCTATGCGACCCACGCCAACGTGCACTCCACCCTGATGATCGGCCTGGGTTGCGAGGCGAACCAGATCAACGATCTGCTCGCCGCGCAGGGCTTGAAGCGCACCGATCAGTTGCAGACCTTCACCATTCAGGACACCGGCGGCACGCGCAGGACCATCGAGAACGGCATCGCCCGCATCAAGGAGTTGTTGCCGGAGGCCAACAAGGTGAAGCGCGAACCCTGTCCCGCCAGCCACATCACGCTCGGCCTGCAGTGCGGCGGCTCGGACGGCTACAGCGGCATCAGCGCCAACCCGGCACTGGGCGCTGCGGTGGACCTCCTGGTGCGCAACGGCGGCACCGCGATCCTGTCCGAGACCCCGGAGATCTACGGCGCCGAGCACCTGCTCACGCGCCGCGCGGCGAGCCGCGAAGTGGGCGAGAAGCTGATCGAGCGGATCAAGTGGTGGGAGGACTACACCGAGCGCGAGCGCGGCGAGATGAACAACAATCCGTCGCCCGGCAACAAGGCGGGCGGCCTCACGACGATCCTGGAGAAGT
>DATBMG010000060.1:0-4801 GCA_036554965.1 Burkholderiales bacterium | reverse complement strand
GCTTTCGGGTTCGAGTCAGCCCGGGCGGCTGGCGGCGACCCAGACTGCCCCGGTCACGGTGGGCACGAACAAGGCACAGGCTTACACGCTCGGGTTGAAATGGCTGCCGAACGCCTACACCCGGTTCATGCTGAACTACGTGCACACCGACTTCGACACGCCGATCGTTGCCGGCGATGTTACCACCGACGAGGAACACGCGATTACTCTGCGCGGCCAGATCGACTTCTGACACCATGAAAGCACTCCACTGCCTGCTGCTCGCCGTTTCTCTGTTCTTTGCCGCCTCCGCCCACGCGAACAAACTCACCATTGCGGCAGCGGCCGATCTCAAGTTCGCGATGGACGAGATCGTCGCCGCGTTCAAGCAAGCTCACCCCGCCGACGAGGTGCAAGTCGTCTACGGCTCCTCGGGCAAGTTTCACACGCAGATTCAGCAGGGCGCGCCCTTCGACCTTTATTTCTCGGCCGACATCGCCTTTCCGCGCGAGCTGGGGGAGGCCGGCCTGGCGGCGTCGGAAGTGAAGCCCTACGCCTTGGGCCGCATCGTGCTGTGGAGCGCGAGCCTGGATGCCAGCAAGATGACGCTGGCGAGCCTCGCCGATCCCAGGATCAGGCGCGTCGCCATCGCGAACCCCAAGCATGCGCCCTACGGCAAGCGGGCCGAGGAGGCGCTGCGGGCAGCGGGTCTGTGGGAAGAGGTCGAGCCGAAGCTCGTCTATGGCGAGAACATCGCGCACACCGCACAATTCGTGCAGACTGGCAATGCCCAAGTTGGCATCATCGCGCTGGCCCTGGCGCTCAATCCCGAACTGGCCAGCAAGGGGGGTTACTGGCTGATCCCGGACAAGCTGCATGAGCCGCTCGAACAAGGCTTCATCATCACCAAGCGGGCCGAGGGCAACGCGCTGGCGAAACGCTTCGCCGACTACATGGGAAGCTCGCCGGCCCGTGCCGTGATGACCAAGTACGGCTTTGTCCTGCCCGGCGAGGCTGCCGGCAAGTAGTCGGTTGCGCACGTCGAGTACGGATGACGGATGCTGACGGGAAGTGACTGGCAAGCGTTGTGGCTGACGGTGCGCCTGGCAGGCATCGTGACGCTGATCCTGCTGTTGGTCGGCACGCCCATCGCCTGGTGGCTGGCCCGCACCAAGTACTGGTGGAAAGGGCCGATCGGGGCGGTGGTGGCCTTGCCTCTGGTGTTGCCGCCCTCGGTGCTGGGCTTCTACCTGCTCCTGGCGATGGGACCGCATGGGCCGGTGGGGCAGCTCACCCAGGCGTTGGATCTTGGCCCTTTGCCCTTCACGTTCTGGGGCCTGGTGGTGGCCTCGGTGTTCTACTCGCTGCCCTTCATGGTGCAGCCGCTGCAAACCGCCTTCGAGGGGGTAGGCGAGCGGCCGTTGGAAGTGGCCGCCACGCTGCGCGCCTCGCCCCTGGATGCCTTCTTCACCGTCGCAGTGCCGTTGGCCGCGCCGGGCTTCCTGACCGCCTCGATCCTGACCTTCGCGCACACCGTTGGTGAGTTCGGTGTCGTGCTGATGATCGGTGGCAACCTGCCGGGCGTGACCCGCGTGGCCTCGGTGCAAATCTACGACCACGTGGAGGCGCTGGAATACGTGCAGGCGCACCGCCTCGCTGCGGTGATGCTGGTCTTCTCGTTCTTGGTGCTGCTGGCCGTGTACGCCTGGCGTCCCAGCCCAAAGAAAGGGGGCTGAGGTGGCCGGCATTGAAGCATGTTTCCGGCTCGACTGGCCGGGTTTCTCCCTCGATGTGGATCTCAACTTGCCTGGCAGGGGTGTAACCGCGCTGTTCGGCCCTTCCGGCTCGGGCAAGACCACGCTGCTGCGCTGTATCGCCGGGCTGGAACGCGCTCCGCGAGGACGACTTACCCTCGCCGGTGAGGTTTGGCAGGACGCGGGCCGCTGGGTGCCGACCCACAAACGGCCCATCGGCTACGTGTTCCAGGAGGCCAGCCTGTTCCCGCATCTGACGGTGATGGGCAACCTGCGCTATGGCATGAATCGCATCGGTGAGGCGCAACGGGTCAGCCTCGACCAGGCCATCGAGCTGCTGGGCATCGGCCATCTGCTCGACCGCAAGCCGGATCGGCTGTCCGGCGGCGAACGCCAGCGGGTGGGTATGGCCCGCGCCCTGGCGGTCAGCCCGCGCCTGCTGCTGATGGACGAGCCGCTCGCCGCGCTCGACCTGAAGCGCAAGCAGGAAATCCTGCCTTACCTGGAGCGCCTGCACGACGAGCTGGACATCCCGGTGCTCTATGTCAGCCACGCATCGGACGAGGTGGCACGGTTGGCCGACTACCTGGTGGCGATGGAGCGCGGTCGGGTCTTGGCCAGCGGCCCGCTGGCCGATACCCTGGCCCGCCTCGATCTGCCGATCCGGTTGGGAGAGGATACCGGTGCCATCCTCGATGCGACAGTGGGGGCGGTGGATCACCACTGGCACCTTGCGCGCGTAGACTTCGCAGGAGGTAACCTGTGGGCACGGGATCAAGGGCTGGCTGTCGGCCGCCGCGTCCGGGTGCGGGTGCTGGCACGGGATGTGAGCTTGGCCGAGCAGCCGGGAACGAGCAGCATCCAGAACGTCCTGCGGGGTCGAGTCGATGCGGTGGGCGACGACGAACATCCTGGCGTAGCTCTGGTGCGTGTCAGAGTGGGGGCAACGCTGTTGCTGGCCCGGCTGACGAAGCGGGCGGCTGCATCACTTGACGTCACGCCGGGTCGAGAACTTTGGGTGCAAGTAAAATCGGTCGCCCTGCTCGAGTAGGATGCGTGGCGATCAAACGAACGTCGGCAAACACTCAGCGAGCATCGAGTCCGAGAGAGGTGCGCGGTGTCGGGCAGCGCTTTCGTAGCGGTGGGAATCGGCGCCATGCTGGGGGCATGGCTGCGCTGGCTGCTGGGCGTCGCGCTCAATCCGCTGCTGCCGTCCCTGCCGCTGGGCACGCTGGCGGCCAACCTCGGCGGCGGCTTCATGATCGGGGTTGCCGTGGAGTACATCGCGCACAACACCGGTCTCCCGCTGGAAGTGCGTTTGTTCGTCATCACCGGCTTCCTCGGCGCGCTCACCACCTTTTCCGCATTCTCGGCCGAATCGGTCGCTCTGCTGGCGCGCGGTCAATACGGCTGGGCGCTGGCGCATAGCGGCGCGCACCTGTTCGGGTCGCTTGCCATGACGGCGCTCGGCATGGCGGCGGTGCGTGCGATGTCGAGCGCGTAACGACAGGCGCGTAGCTGGACCCCTCACCCCGCCGCCTCGGGCGGCTCACCGTAGATCGCGCGGTTCAGCAACGTGCGCGCAGCTTCGATGACCTCTGCACCGGTCATGCCGATCGGTCCGCCGCGCGCGGCTACCAATGCGTCGGCGGCCGCGCCGTGTAGATACACCCCGGCTACCAGCGCGCTGTCGCTGGGTGCTCCCTGGGCGATCAATGCCCCCAGGATGCCGGAAAGCACGTCGCCCATCCCGGCGCTGGCCAGTCCCGGGTTGCCGGTGGTATTGATGCACCAGCGTCCGTCGGCAAACGCCAGCACGCTGCCCACGCCCTTCAAGGCGATTGCTGCGCCATGGCGGGCAGCCAGGCGCGTTGCTGCCGCGACGCGATCGGCCTGGATCTCGGCGACGCTGGTTTGCAACAGGCGGGCGGCCTCGGCCGGATGGGGCGTGAGCAGGGTCGGCGCACGCCGCAGGCGGCACACATCCTGCAGCGCGTCGTGCGCACCGATGAGGTTCAGCGCATCGGCATCGAGCACCAGCGGCAAGTCGCGCTCGAGCGCGAGCGCTACCGCGCTGCGTGCCTGAGGCGATAGGCTCAGTCCCGGGCCGACCACCAGGCAGTTGAGATGCTCCATGGCAAGCACCTCCTCGGCTCGCCGCAGCATCAGCTCGGGCTGCCCGATATCCACGCTCGGCGCGCCGCTGTCGAGCAGACCCAGATACACGCGACCGGCGCCCAGGCACAGCGCGGCGCGGCCGGCCAGCAACCCCGCGCCGGCCATTCCGGATGCGCCGCCGACGATGCCGACGCTGCCGTAGGTCCCCTTGTGACTGTTGCGCCGTCTCAGCGGCAGGACCGAGCCGAGCACGTCACGCCCGACCAGCCGGCCGTGCGCAGGCCGCAGCGTCTCGACCGCCAATCCCAGATCGCGCACATGGATCTCGCCGCAATGATCGGGGCCGTCCAGCGTGAGCAGGCCGGGCTTGAGCGCGATGAAGGTGGCGGTGTGCTCGGCCTCGACGGCCGCACCCAGCACGCGGCCGCTGTCGGCGTGCAGGCCGCTCGGGATGTCCAGCGCCAGCACCGGTGCCGGCTGGCGATTGACCCATTCGATCAGCTGCGCATCGCGGCCGGCGACATCGCGCTGCAGACCGATTCCGAACAGGGCGTCGACTACCAGATCGAAGTCGCCTGCGGGCAAGTCCTCGGCGATCTTGCCTTCTGCCGCGAGCCAGGCGTCATGGGCGGCGGCGGCCTCGGGCGAGAGCACAGCGCGCTCGCCGGTAAACACCAGCGTGACCTGGTACCACCAGCCCTTCAGATGCCGGGCCAGCACGAAGCCGTCGCCGCCGTTGTTGCCCGGGCCGCACAGCACCAGCACCGATTTCCCGCGATCCAGCAGCCGCTCGCGGGCGATTTCCGCGGCCGCCAGACCGGCGCGCTCCATCAGGTTCGGCGCCCGCTTCGCGGCCGTCGCGGCCCGCTCCAGGGCGCGGATTTCGGCGATCGTGTAGATCGGCGGGGCGGATGGGGGCGTCGGGGCGCGCATGCGTTGATCGCGGCGAT
>DATBMG010000163.1:0-14104 GCA_036554965.1 Burkholderiales bacterium | reverse complement strand
TTCATCAAGCCGAATAATATGGCGACGTAATATTACATCACTGGTTGGTTCGGCTAGCCTAAGCGGCCGGGGGCTAGGATCTAGGAACTAGGATCTGGGGGAGGTGGACGCGGCGCATTGCGCCGCGCTGTTTTCTTCCCTAGCTCCTAGCTCCCAACTCCCAGCCGCTTCGAGTTTGACCCCTCCCCGCCCGCAGAGTAAAATTCTGCCGATTTGGGTGGAAGGCGGGCATGCGCGCCAAGCTGGTCGCTGGGAATTGGAAGATGCACGGCAGTCTTCCGGAGAACGCGGCCCTGCTGGGCGGTGTGCGGCAAGCATCGAGCGCGCTTCGCGGCGCGCGCATCGCCGTGTGCGTGCCGTTCCCTTATCTGTTCCAGGCGCAGCAGGCCCTGGCGGGCAGCGCGGTCGCGTGGGGCGCCCAGAACCTCAGCCAGCATCCGAAGGGCGCCTACACGGGCGAGGTTTCCGGGGCGATGGTGAAGGAGTTCGGCTGCACCTACGCGATCGTCGGTCACTCGGAGCGGCGCGTCGCGTACGGCGAGGACGACGCGACGGTCGCGGCCAAGTTCGGCGCCGCGCTTGCGGCGGGGTTGGTGCCCATCCTGTGCGTCGGCGAGACCTTGGCGCAACGCGAAGCGGGGGAGACCGAGCGGGTGGTCGCCGCGCAGCTCGCAGCGGTGACCGGTCGCCACGGCGTGCAGGCGCTGGGGCGGGCGGTACTGGCTTACGAGCCGGTGTGGGCCATCGGTACCGGCCGCACGGCGACGCCCGAGCAGGCGCAGGCGGTGCACGCCTTCCTGCGCGCGCGCATCGCCGAGCAGGATCGGGAGCTCGCTGACCGCAGCGCGATCCTCTACGGCGGCAGCGTGAAGGGGACGAACGCGGCAGAGCTGTTCGCGATGCCGGACATCGACGGGGGCCTGATCGGTGGCGCCTCGCTGGTGCTGGACGAATTCATGGCGATCTGCCGTGCGGCGGATCGCACGGATGGTGAGGCATGATGCAAGTTCTGATTCTGCTGCTGCACGTTGCCGCGGCGCTTGGCGTCTGCGGGCTGGTGCTGCTCCAGCACGGCAAGGGGGCGGATATGGGCGCGGCGTTCGGCGGCGGCGCGTCGGGCAGCCTGTTCGGCGCCACCGGCTCGGCCAACTTCCTGAGCCGCAGCACGGCCGTACTCGCGGCGGTGTTTTTCCTGACCAGTTTGGGGCTCACCTGGTACGCCGCGCGCAAACCCGAGGCGGGCAGCGTGATGGATGCGCACAAGGTCGAGCAGCCGGCGGTGCCGGCCGCACCCGCGGACGTGCCGCAGCCGGCTGCGACGCCGGAGTCCACGCCCGGGGGCGAGTCCAAGGCACAGGAAATCCCAAAGTGAACGCGCGCGGCTGAACGCGAACGCGAGCAGCCTGCAGCGCTAGGTACGTTCAGGTCGGGGGCTTCAGTTCGGGACCGGCGAGCCGATGTGGTGAAATTGGTAGACACGCCGTCTTGAGGGGGCGGTGGCGAAAGCCGTGTGAGTTCGAGTCTCACCATCGGCACCAGAACGCGGATGGGCAGGCGGCCGGCCCGGCCTGCCCGCGGAGGAGGCTCAAGCACGAGCGCGCCGCAGCCGCGGCGCGCCGAGGGCTCCTTCGCGGGGCCCGTTGACAGGAGAGCCGCCTGCCCTTGAGGGGTGGGGCCTCGACACGAGATGCTGCAACAGTACTTTCCGATCCTTCTGTTCATCCTGGTCGGACTGGCGGTCGGCGTCGTGCCGGTCGCACTCGGCTGGTTGATCGGCCCCAACAAGCCGGACAGCGAGAAGCTGTCCCCGTACGAGTGCGGCTTCGAGGCCTTCGAGGACGCGCGTATGCGCTTCGACGTGCGCTATTACCTGGTGGCGATCCTGTTCATCCTGTTCGATCTCGAGATCGCCTTCCTCTTCCCCTGGGCCGTGGTGCTGGAGGAGATCGGCACCTTCGGCTTCGTCTCCATGATGGTGTTCGTTGCAATTCTCGTGGTCGGCTTCATCTACGAATGGAAGAAGGGGGCTCTTGATTGGGAATGACCTGTAGAGATTTACCCCTATGAGCATCGAAGGCATCCTCGAGCAGGGTTTTGTCACCACCACGCTCGACAACGTGATCAACTGGACCCGCACCGGATCGCTGTGGCCGATGACCTTCGGGCTGGCCTGCTGCGCAGTGGAGATGATGCACGCGGGGGCAGCGCGCTACGATCTCGACCGGTTCGGGATCATGTTCCGGCCCAGCCCGCGGCAATCGGACGTGATGATCGTGGCCGGAACTCTGTGCAACAAGATGGCGCCCGCGCTGCGCAAGGTGTACGACCAGATGGCCGAGCCGCGCTGGGTGGTCTCCATGGGCTCGTGCGCCAACGGCGGCGGCTACTATCACTACTCCTATTCCGTGGTGCGCGGCTGCGACCGCATCGTGCCGGTGGACGTGTACGTGCCGGGCTGCCCGCCCACCGCGGAGGCGCTGCTGTACGGATTGATCCAGCTGCAGAACAAGATCAAGCGTACCGGGACGATTGCCCGTATGTAAGGGGCGGTTTTAAGAACCCAAAGCAAAACCAAATGCAAGGCAGGATCGAGGACGTACGCACCGCGCTCGCGGCGCAGCTCGGCGGGCGGATCGTCTCGGAGACCGATGCGCTGGGCGAGCTGACGATCGTGGTCAAGGCCGGTGACCTGCTCCAAGTGTGCGCCGTGCTGCGCGACGCATCGGGGTTGCGCTTCGATCTGCTGGTGGATCTTTGCGGCCTGGACTACAGCCACTACGCGGACGGCGCCTGGGACGGTCCGCGCTTCGCCGTCGCGTACCACCTGCTGTCGACGCAGTTGAATCAGCGGCTGCGCGTACGCGTATTCGCCCCGGACGACGCTCTGCCGGTGCTGCCCTCGGTCACTCCGGTGTGGCCCGCCGCCAACTGGTATGAGCGCGAAGCTTTCGACCTGCTGGGCATCGTGTTCACCGACCATCCCGACCTGCGCCGCATTCTGACCGACTACGGGTTCGTCGGCCACCCGTTCCGCAAGGACTTCCCGCTGTCGGGTACGGTGGAGATGCGCTACGACCCCGATCAGCAGCGCGTGATCTATCAGCCGGTGACGATCGAGCCGCGCGAGATCGTGCCGCGCGTGATCCGCGAGGAGAACTACGCCGACGTGGATGGCGTCTTGCGTCCTCCACACGCCAATGGCTGAAATCCGCAATTACACGATGAATTTTGGGCCGCAGCATCCGGCGGCGCACGGGGTGTTGCGGCTAGTGCTCGAGCTCGATGGCGAGGTGATCCAGCGCGCCGATCCGCACATCGGCCTGCTGCACCGGGCCACCGAGAAGCTGGCGGAGCACAAGACCTACCTGCAGGCGTTGCCCTATATGGACCGGCTGGACTACGTGTCCATGATGTCCAACGAGCACGCCTACTGCCTGGCGATCGAGAAGCTGCTGGGAGTCGACGTTCCGATGCGCGCGCAGTACATCCGCGTGATGTTCGACGAGATCACGCGCATCCTCAACCACCTGCTGTGGCTGGGTGCGCACGGCCTGGACATCGGCGCGATGACCGTGTTCCTGTACTGCTTCCGGGAGCGCGAAGACTTGATGGACTGCTACGAGGCGGTGTCCGGCGCGCGCCTGCATGCCGCCTACTATCGGCCCGGAGGCGTGTACCGCGATCTGCCCGAGCGCATGCCGCAGTACCAGGAGTCGAGCCTGCGCTCCAAGGAGGACGTCAAGCGCCTCAACGCCAACCGGCAGGGCTCGGTGCTCGACTTCATCGAGGACTTCGCCAATCGCTTTCCCAAGCTGGTGGACGAGTACGAAACCCTGCTGACCGACAACCGCATCTGGAAGCAGCGCACCGTGGGCATCGGCGTGGTGTCGCCCGAGCGGGCCAAGGCGCTGGGCTTCACCGGCCCGATGCTGCGCGGCTCGGGCGTGGCCTGGGACCTGCGCAAGAAGCAGCCCTACGAGGTGTACGACCGCGTGGAGTTCGACATCCCGGTGGGCGTGAACGGCGACTGCTACGACCGCTACCTGGTGCGCGTCGAGGAAATGCGCCAGAGCAACCGCATCGTCAAGCAGTGCGCGGACTGGCTGCGCCGCAACCCGGGCCCGGTGATCACCGGCAATCACAAGGTCGCGCCGCCGTCCCGCCTGGAGATGAAGGCGAACATGGAGGAGCTGATCCATCACTTCAAGCTATTCACCGAAGGCATGCACCTGCCGCCCGGTGAGGCCTACGCGGCGGTGGAACATCCCAAGGGCGAGTTCGGCATTTATCTGGTGTCCGACGGCGCCAACAAGCCGTATCGCATGAAGATCCGTGCGCCCGGCTTTCCGCACCTCGCCGCCATGGATGAGCTCGCGCGCGGCCACATGATCGCCGACGCGGTAGCCATCATCGGCACCATGGACATCGTGTTCGGCGAGATCGATCGATGAATGCGCCGCCGAGGCAGTCGGTGGAAGCGCCGCTGTTATCGGTAGAAGCGTTGGCGCGCATCGACCGCGAGATCGCCAAATACCCGCCCGACCGCAAGCGCTCGGCGGTGATGGCGGCGCTCGCCATCGCCCAGGACGAGCACGGGCACCTGTCGCCCGAGGTGATGGAGTTCGTGGCGCGGTACCTCGAGATGCCCGCGGTCGCCGTCTACGAAGTGGCGACCTTCTACGCGATGTACGACCTCGAGCCGGTCGGCAAGTACAAGCTCGCGCTGTGCACCAACCTGCCCTGCGCGCTGTCCGGGGCAACCGAGGCCTCGCGCCACCTCCAGCGCTGCCTGGGCGTGGGTTTCGGAGAGACCACCCCCGACGGCTTGTTCACCCTGCGGGAAGGCGAGTGCTTCGGCGCGTGCGGCGACGCGCCGGTGATGCTGGTCAACAACAAGCGCATGCTCACCGGCATGACGGCCGAGCAGATCGACCGCTGGCTGGCCGACGCACGCAAAGCGCGGAGCGAGCGATGACGCCGTCCTCGTCCCCGCCGTTCGCGCCGGCTGTGTTCGGGCCCGACGCCATCATCCTCAAAGGGCTCACCGGCGAGAACTGGCGCTTGCGCGACTACGAGGCGCGCGGCGGTTATCGGGCGCTGCGAAAGATCCTGAGCGAGAGGATCCCGGCCGAGACAGTGATCGCCGAGGTGAAGAAATCCGCGCTGCGCGGCCGCGGGGGCGCCGGCTTCCCCACCGGCCTGAAGTGGAGCTTCATGCCCCGCAGCTACACCGGGCAGAAGTACCTGGTGTGCAACTCCGACGAAGGCGAGCCGGGCACCTTCAAGGACCGCGACATCCTGCGCTACAACCCGCACATCGTGATCGAGGGCATGGCGATCGGCGCCTACGCGATGGGGATCGGCACGGGCTACAACTACATCCACGGCGAGATCTGGGACGTGTACGAGCGCTTCGAGGAAGCGCTGCGCGAGGCCTACGCCGCCGGCTATCTCGGGCGCGACATCCTGGGCTCGGGTTTCCGCTTCGACCTGTACGCGCATCACGGCTGGGGGGCGTACATCTGCGGCGAGGAAACCGCACTGCTGGAATCGCTCGAGGGCAAGAAAGGCCTGCCGCGCTTCAAGCCCCCGTTTCCGGCGAGCTACGGACTGTACGGCAAGCCGACCACGATCAACAACACCGAGACCTTCGCCGCCGTGCCCTGGATCGTGCTGAACGGCGGCGATGCGTTCCTCGAGCTGGGCCGGCCGAACAACGGCGGCACCAAGATCTTCTCGGTCTCGGGGCACGTGAGGCGGCCCGGCAACTACGAGGTCAAGCTCGGCACGCGGTTCTCGGCGCTGCTGGAGATGGCGGGGGGCATGCGTGACGGCCGCAAGCTTAAGGCCTGCATTCCCGGCGGCTCGTCCATGCCGGTGCTGCCGGGCGATCTCATGCTGCAGACCGACATGGACTACGACTCGATCGCCAAGGCCGGTTCGATGCTCGGCTCGGGCGCGGTGATCTGTATGGACGAGAGCACCTGCATGGTGCGCGCGCTGCTGCGGCTGGCCTGCTTCTACTTCGAGGAGTCCTGCGGCCAGTGTACGCCGTGCCGCGAGGGCACCGGCTGGCTGTACCGCGTGCTCGAGCGCATCGAGCACGGCAAGGGTCGGCCCGAGGACCTCGATCTGCTCAACTCGGTGGCCGACAACATTCAGGGCCGCACCATCTGCGCGCTCGGCGACGCAGCGGCAATGCCGGTGCGCGCCTTCATCAAGCACTTCCGGGACGAGTTCGCCTACCACATCGAGCACCGCAAGTGCCTCGTCCCGGAGCCGGCTTACGCTTGAGCGATCATGGCTGACGTCAATCTCGAGATCGACGGCAAACCCATCACGGTGCCGGCCCATTGCACGGTGATGGAGGCGGCCAACCGGCTCGGCATCTACATCCCGCACTTCTGTTATCACAAGAAGCTGTCGATCGCGGCCAACTGCCGCATGTGCCTGGTGCAGGTTGAGAAAGCGCCCAAGCCGCTGCCCGCCTGCGCCACGCCGGTCACCGAGGGCATGAAGGTCCACACCCACTCGCCCGCGGCGGTGCAGGCGCAGAAGGGGGTGATGGAGTTCCTGCTCATCAACCATCCGCTCGACTGTCCGATCTGCGATCAGGGCGGCGAGTGCCAGCTGCAGGATCTGGCGGTGGGTTACGGCCCCGGCGCATCGCGCTACACCGAGCCGAAGCGCGTGGTGGTGGCGAAAGACATCGGACCGCTGGTGGCCGCGGAAGAGATGACC
This sequence comes from Burkholderiales bacterium, assembly GCA_036554965.1. Taxonomy (GTDB): domain Bacteria; phylum Pseudomonadota; class Gammaproteobacteria; order Burkholderiales; family SHXO01; genus SHXO01. The sequence goes on along the minus strand of DATBMG010000163.1, from coordinate 7,363 downwards.
CGCTGCATCCACTGCACGCGCTGCGTGCGCTTCGGGCAGGAGATCGCCGGCGTGATGGAGCTGGGCATGGCCGGGCGCGGCGAGCACGCCGAGATCCTGAGCTTCGTCGGCCGCAGCGTGGACTCGGAGCTGTCCGGCAACATGATCGACCTGTGCCCGGTGGGCGCGCTCACCTCCAAGCCGTTCCGCTTCGCCGCGCGCAGCTGGGAGCTATCGCGCCGCAGGTCGATCAGCCCGCACGACGGGCTGGGCTCCAACCTGATCCTGCAGGTCAAGCTCGACCGCGTGATGCGGGTGCTGCCGCTCGAGAACGAGGAGATCAACCAGGTCTGGCTGTCCGACAAGGACCGTTTCAGCTACGAGGGCCTCGACTCGAGGCAGCGGCTCACGCGCCCGATGGTCAGGCGCGACGGACGCTGGGAAGAGGTGGAATGGCCGGTTGCGCTGGAACAAGTGGCGCAAGGGCTGCAGCGCGTGCGCGCGGAGCACGGTGCACAGGCGATCGGCGCGCTCGCCACACCGCACTCGACGCTGGAGGAGCTGCATCTGCTGGGCAGGCTGATGCGCGGGCTGGGCAGTGGCAACGTCGACTTCCGGCCACGCCAGAGCGATTTCTCCGCCGACGGCAAGGCCGCCGGCGCGCCCTGGCTCGGTATGCCCATCGCCGAGATCGGCGCGCTCGACCGTGTGCTGCTGATCGGCAGCCAGCTGCGCAAGGAGCAGCCGCTCATCGCGGCACGCCTGCGCGTGGCCGCGCGCAGAGGCGCGCAGGTGAACCTGCTGCACTGCCTGGACGACGATCAGTTGCTGCAGCTCAATGCCAAGCTGGCCGTGCCGCCCGCGGCGCTGGCGAGCGAGCTGGCGCAACTGGTGTGCGCGGCCGCGCAGTTGAAGGGGCTGGCGGTGCCTGAGGTCGCACGCACCGTCGCGGGAGACGGCGGCGCGGGCGGGCAGGGACGAGCCATCGCGGAAAGCCTGGCCTCGGGGGCGAACGCCGCGGTGCTGCTCGGCAACTTCGCCCAGCATCATCAGCAGGCGGCGACTCTGCATCGATTGGCCGCCGAGCTGGCGCAGATCGTCGGCGCGCGCCTGGGCTTCCTGGGCGAGGCCGCCAACAGTGTCGGCGGTTATCTCGCCGGCGCTGTGCCGTTCGGGACGCCGACGGGCCTCGACGCCCGCCGGATGCTCGCCGAGCCCCGTGCCGCCTATCTGCTGTGGAACACCGAACCCGAGCTCGACTGCCACAACCCGCGGCAAGCGCTCGCCGCCATGCGCGCGGCGCAGTTCGTGGTGGCCTTGTCGCCGTTCCGGCATCGCGCCACCGAGTACGCGCACGTGCTGCTGCCGATCGCGCCGTTCGCCGAGACCGCCGGAACGTTCGTCAGCATGGAGGGCCGCGCGCAGAGCTTCCAGGCCGCGGTGAAGCCGCTGGCGGAAACGCGGCCGGGCTGGAAGGTGCTGCGCGTGCTGGGCGGCCTGCTCGGTTTGCAGGGCTTCGAGTACAACAGCGCGGACGAAGTGAAGGATGCGGTGCTCGACGGTCGCGACATCGCGGCGGCGCTGTCGAATGCCCCGGCGGGTACGCTCTCCGCCGCACCGGCGCCGGGCGGAATCGAGCGCATCGCGGAAGTGCCGATCTATTCCAGCGACGCGCTGGTCCGCCGCTCCGAGCCCCTGCAGAGGACTCGTGATGCGCGGCCGCCGGCGGCCCGCATGGCGCCCGCGCTGATGGATCGGCTCGGATTTGCCGAAGGCGACCGCGTGCGCGTGGCGCAGGACGGCGGCGAGGCGACGCTGGCGGTGCAGGCCGACGCCAGCGTGCCGCAGGGCTGCGTGCGCATCGCGGCCGCGCATCCGCTGACCGCGGGGCTGGGCGACATGTTCGGCGCGGTGACGCTGGAGCGCGTGAGCGCAACGCAGAAGGTTCCCGTCTAGATGGACTTCTTCCAGCAGATGCTCGGGCCGGCCTGGCCGGCGGTCTGGACCCTGATCAAGATCGTGGTGATCGTGCTGCCGTTGCTCGGCGCCGTGGCGTATCTGACGCTGGCCGAGCGCAAGGTCATCGGCTACATGCAGGTGCGCATCGGCCCCAACCGCGTCGGTCCCCTCGGCCTGCTCCAGCCCATCGCCGACGCGATCAAGTTGCTGACCAAGGAGGTGATCATCCCCTCCGGTGCGAACAAGTTCCTGTTCGTGTTCGCGCCGGTGATGGCCATCATGCCCGCACTCGCGGCTTGGGCTGTGATCCCCTTCGGTCCCGAGCTGGTGCTGGCCGACATCGATGCCGGCCTGCTGTACGTGCTGGCCATCACCTCGATGGGCGTGTACGGCGTGATCATCGCCGGCTGGGCGTCCAACTCCAAGTACGCGTTCCTCGGCAGCCTGCGCTCCGCGGCGCAGATTGTCGCCTACGAGATCGCCATGGGTTTCGCGCTGGTGACCGTGCTGATGATGGCCGGCAGCTTGAACCTGTCCGCCATCATCGAGCGCCAGGCGAGCGGGTGGGGGCTGCTGTCCTGGAACTTCATCCCGCTGTTCCCGATGTTCCTCGTGTACCTGATCGCGGGCGTGGCCGAGACCAACCGCTCGCCGTTCGACGTGGCCGAGGGCGAATCGGAGATCGTGGCCGGCTTCCACGTCGAGTACTCGGGCATGGCCTTCGCCGTGTTCTTCCTGGCCGAGTACGCCAACATGATCCTGGTGTCCGCGCTGTGCTCGGTCATGTTCCTGGGCGGCTGGCTGTCGCCGGTGCCGTTCCTGCCGGACGGCTTCCCGTGGCTGGCGGCCAAGATATCCGGCGTGCTGTTCCTGTTCCTGTGGTTCCGCGCCACCTTCCCGCGCTACCGCTACGACCAGATCATGCGGCTGGGCTGGAAGGTGTTCATCCCGATCACCCTGGTGTGGCTGGTGCTGATCGGCGCCTGGATGCAGACGTCGTGGTGGCCGTGGGAGCGGTCATGATCGGGCGGCTGCGCGAGCTGTTGCGCACCTTCCTGTTGTTCGAGCTGGCGCGCGGGCTGATGCTCACCGGCCGGAACCTGTTCGCGCGCAAGATCACCATCCAGTTCCCCGAAGAGAAGACGCCGCAGTCGCCGCGCTTCCGCGGACTGCACGCCCTGCGCCGCTACCCGAACGGCGAGGAGCGCTGCATCGCCTGCAAGCTGTGCGAGGCGGTGTGCCCGGCGCTGGCGATCACCATCGAGTCCGAGCAGCGCGAGGACGGCACGCGCCGCACCACGCGCTACGACATCGACCTCACCAAGTGCATCTTCTGCGGCCTGTGCGAGGAGAGCTGCCCGGTGGACTCGATCGTCGAGACGCGCATCCTCGAATACCACGGCGAGAAGCGCGGCGACCTGCTGTACACCAAGGAAATGCTGCTCGCGATCGGCGACCGCTACGAGGCGCAGATCGCCGCCGACCGCGCCGAAGACGCGCGCTATCGATGAGGCTCATGACCTTCCAGACCGCCGTGTTCTACGTCTTCGCCGCGATCCTGCTGTTCGCGGCGCTGCGCGTCATCACCGCCCGCAACCCGGTGCACGCCGCGCTGTTCCTGGTGCTGGCCTTCGCCACCGCCTCCGGCCTGTGGATGCTGCTGGAGGCCGAGTTCCTGGCCATCGCGCTGATCCTGGTGTACGTGGGGGCGGTCATGGTGCTGTTCCTGTTCGTGGTGATGATGCTGGACATCAACATCGACCGGCTGCGCGAGGGCTACTGGGACTACCTGGTGCCCGGGCTGGCGGTGGCGGGCATCATGGTCGCGGAGATGATCGTGGTGCTGGGCGGCCGTCATCTCGGCGTGCTCGGGGAGGCACCCGTGCCCAGGCCCGCGGGGTACAGCAACACGGAGGCGCTGGGCAAGCTGCTCTACACCCACTACGTGTATCCATTCGAGATCGCGGCGGTGATCCTGCTGGTGGCGATCGTGGCGGCCATCGCGCTGACCCTGCGGCGGCGCAAGGACTCACGCTACCAGGATCCGGCGCGCCAGGTGGCGGTGCGCAAGCAGGACCGTATCCGCATCGTCACGATGCCTTCGGAAGGGCGCGATTCGTGACTGCCATAACGCTGTCCCATTACCTGGTGCTGGGCGCCATCCTGTTCGCCATCAGCGTGGTGGGGATCTTCCTCAACCGCAAGAACGTCATCATCCTGCTGATGGCGATCGAGCTGAACCTGCTGGCGGTGAACATGAACTTCATCGCCTTCTCGCACTGGCTGCAGGACATCGCCGGGCAGGTGTTCGTGTTCTTCATCCTCACCGTGGCCGCGGCCGAATCGGCCATCGGACTGGCCATCCTGGTGTGCCTGTTCCGCAACCTGCGCACCATCAACGTCGATGATCTGGGCAGCCTGAGAGGGTGAGGCGCGCGACATGAAGACCTATCTCCTCGTCCCCTTCGCCCCGCTTGCGGGCGCCGTCGTTGCCGGCTTCCTGGGCTGGCTGATCGGGCCGCAGAACACGCACCGCGTGACCATCCTGGGCATGGTGGTGTCGTTCGTGGCCGCGTGCCTGGTGCTGCAGGACGTGCTCGCCGGCAACACCTTCAACGGGCCGCTGTACACCTGGGTCACCACCATGGGGCCGACGTTCGAGATCGGGTTCCTGATCGATCCGCTCAGCGCATTGATGATGGTGGTGGTGACCTTCGTGTCGCTGGCGGTGCACGTGTACACCATCGGCTACATGCACGGCGATCCCGGCTACCAGCGCTTCTTCGCCTACATCTCGCTGTTCACGTTTTCGATGCTGATGCTGGTGATGTCGAACAACTTCCTACAGTTGTTCTTCGGCTGGGAGGCGGTCGGCCTGGTGTCCTACCTGCTCATCGGCTTCTGGTACACGCGCGAGACCGCCATCTTCGCCGGCCTGAAGGCGTTCTTGGTGAACCGCGTGGGCGACCTCGGCTTCCTGCTCGGGATCGCGCTCCTGTTCGTGCATCTGGGCAGCCTGGACTACGCCCAGGTGTTCCAGGGCGCCCCGGGGTTGAAGGACAGCGTCGTCGAGTTGGTGCCCGGCTGGCAGTGGTCGCTGATGACGGTGATCTGCATCCTGCTGTTCGTCGGCGCGATGGGCAAATCGGCGCAGTTCCCCCTGCACGTGTGGCTGCCCGATTCGATGGAGGGCCCCACCCCGATCTCCGCCCTGATCCACGCCGCCACCATGGTGACCGCCGGCATCTTCATGGTGGCGCGCATGTCGCCGCTGTTCGAGCTGTCCAGCACCGCGCTGTCGGTGGTGCTGATCGTGGGGGCCGTGACCGCCTTCTTCATGGGCCTGCTGGGCCTGGTGATGAACGACATCAAGCGCGTGGTGGCCTACTCGACGCTGTCCCAGCTCGGCTACATGGCGGTGGCGCTGGGCGCCTCGGCCTACGCGGCCGGCATCTTCCACCTGTTCACGCACGCTTTTTTCAAGGCGCTGCTGTTCCTGGCCGCGGGCTCGGTGATCATCGCGCTGCATCACGAGCAGGACATGCGCCGCATGGGCGGGCTGCGCAAGCACATGCCGATCACCTATTGGACGGCGGTGGTTGGCTCGCTGGCGCTGGCAGGCATCCCGCCGTTCGCCGGGTTCTTCTCCAAGGACGCCATTCTCGAAGCGGTGCACCTGTCCAGCACACCGGGGCACGGCATCGCTTACGTCGCGGTGCTGTCGGGCGTGTTCATCACGGCGCTGTACACCTTCCGCATGTTGTTCATGACTTTCCACGGCAAAGAACGCTTCTCGGGCCATGCCGAGAGCGGGCACGATGCACACGGACACGGCGCGCACGCCGGGCCGCCGCACGAGTCACCGTGGGTGGTGACCGTGCCGCTGATCGCACTGGCGATCCCGTCGATCTACGCCGGCTGGGCTTATGTCGAACCGCTGCTGTTCGGCGCCTTCTTCGACGGTGCCATCGTTGTCGATGCGGCGCACGACCCGCTCGCCAAGCTGAAGGAGGAGTTCCATGGCCCGGCTGCCTTCGCCCTGCATGGGCTCGCGGCGGCGCCATTCTGGCTGGCGCTGGCCGGTATCGTCAGCGCCTGGTATCTGTACATCAAGCGGCCGGAGCTGCCGGAAGCGATCGCGCGGCGCCTGGCCGGGATCTACCGGGTGCTGGTCAACAAGTACTATTTCGACGATCTGTACCAGGCGGTGTTCGCCGGCGGCGCGCGGCTGCTCGGCGGCGGCCTGTGGAGGATCGGCGAGGAGCGCGTGATCGACGGCTTCTTCGTCAACGGCTCGGCGCGCGTGGTCGGCTGGTTCGCCGGGGTGGTCCGGCATTTCCAGTCGGGATTCGTGTACCACTACGCCTTCATGATGATCATCGGGGTGTTCGTCCTGCTGACCCTGTGGCTCGCCCGCGCCGCGTGACCAGCCCGCCCGGAAACCACCGCACATGCTCTTCGGACTGCCTCTGCTGAGCCTCGGGATCTGGGTGCCGATCCTGGGAGGCCTGGCGGTGCTGGCCACCGGGCCCGACCGCAACGCTGCCCTGGCACGCTGGCTGGCGCTGGCCGGTGCGCTGCTCGGCCTGCTGGTGGTGCTGCCGCTGTGGTCGCAGTTCGACATCACCGCCCACGGCTTTCAGTTCCAGGAGTTCACGCGCTGGATCGAGCGCTTCAGCATCAACTATCACCTCGGCATCGATGGGGTGTCTCTGCTGCTGATCCTGCTCAACAGCTTTACCACCGTGCTGGTGGTGCTGGCCGGATGGAAAGTGATCGACACGCGCGTCGCGCAATACATGGCCGCGCTGCTGATCCTGTCGGGGCTGATGAACGGTGTGTTCAGCGCGCTGGATGCGGCGCTGTTCTACGTGTTCTTCGAGGCCACGCTGATCCCGATGTTCATCATCATCGGGGTGTGGGGCGGACCAAACCGGGTGTACGCCGCGGTCAAGTTCGTGCTCTACACCCTCATGGGGTCGCTGCTCAGCCTGGTGGCGCTGATCTATCTGTACCACGCCTCGGGCGGCAGCTTCTCGCTGCCCGAATTCTACAAGCTCAGGATCGGGATGACGCCGCAGATCCTGGTGTTCCTGGCCTTCTTCCTGGCCTTCGCCGTGAAGGTGCCGATGTGGCCGGTGCACACCTGGCTGCCGGATGCGCACGTCGAAGCGCCCACCGGCGGCTCCGTGGTGCTGGCGGCGATCATGCTGAAGCTGGGCGCCTACGGCTTCATCCGGCTGTCGCTGCCGATCGTGCCCGATGCGAGCCGCGCTCTCGATGGCTTCATCATCGCGCTGTCTCTGATCGCCGTGGCTTACATCGGGCTGGTGGCGCTGGTGCAGAACGACATGAAGAAGCTGATCGCCTACTCGTCGATCTCGCACATGGGCTTCGTCACGCTCGGCATCTTCATCTTCGAAGC
>DATBMG010000077.1:0-26436 GCA_036554965.1 Burkholderiales bacterium | reverse complement strand
GTGTCGGTGGTTCGATTCCGCCCTTGGCCACCAACTTCACTCCCTCCTTGCAGCAGCCCGCCGGTTCGGGTCAACTGCGCAGCACGAGTCCCTGCGCTGCGCCGGTCAGTGCACCCTCTGCATAGGTGACCGCGCCATTGACGATGGTGTAGCGAACGCCACGAGAAGGCATCACCATCCGCTTGCCGCCGCCCGGCAGGTCATAACGTCGCTCACCGCGGTTCGAGGAGCCGACGGTGGTCGGGTCGAATACGGTGACATCGGCCGCAAGGCCCGGGAGCAGGCGCCCCCGGTCGCGAATCCCGAACAGGTTGGCCGGGTCGGACGTCAAGCGCCGCACCGCTTCCTCCAACCTGAGCACACCGCGCTCGCGCACCCACGTGCCGAGCAGGAAGGTGGGATAGCCCGCATCGCAGAGCATGTCCACGTGCGCGCCACCGTCGCCCAACCCGATCAGCACGCTGGGATTGTTGAGCAGCTCGCTCATCCGGTCGACGCGCGTGTTGAACGAGGTCATGGTGAACTCGAGCTCGAGATCGTCGGCGAGCGTGAGGTCGAGGAAAGCATCGACGCCGTCCTTGCCCTGCGCGGCGGCGATCTCTGCGACCGAGCATCCCTCGAAGCGTTTCAGCGCAGGCGAGCGGACCTCGTGTAGCGTGATCCGCTCCCAGTTCCCGAACGTCATCGGATTCTTCAGCTCCTCGCGGAACTGATTGCGGAAAGCGGGATCGCCGTACACGGCCTTCTGCGCCTCCTTGCGCTTGTCGGCGAACACGCGCTGCCAGGACGGAAAGGCGGCGAACGAGAACGGGCTGCGCATGTCGACTTCGCGGGTGAGCGGCAGCGGCGAGGTCTGCGGGCGGGCACCGCGCGCGATCATCGGCGCTGCGCGGCGCAGCGTGTCGCGCACCGCTTCCGGCAGGTCATCCCGATCGAACAGCGCGATAAAGGTCACCGGGCGGCTGCTCTCCTCGAGCAGGAGATCGAGCAGCTCGCACTGATCCGCCTCCAACACGCCGATCTGCCGCGTCAGGGCCACCTCGATCGCGCCCTTGGCTTTGTCTCTTAGCACGTTCGCGTAGGCCTTCAGCTCCTCACGGCTCGCCATACGGCAGGCCAGCGGGCGACCCTGGAAACCGAGGTGCTGGTTGAGAATCGTGCTGGAGAACCCGAACGCCCCGGCGTCCATCGCGTCGGCAAGCAGCGCGCCGATGCGCGCCGTTTCCTCTGCTGTCGCCGCGCGCTCCATCGACGCTTCGCCCATCACGTAATGCCGCAGCGGCGTGAGCGGCGCCAGGAAAGCGAGATTCAGGGAAGGCTTGCGGCGCTGTGCGGCGTTCATGTACTCGGGAAAGGTCTCCCAGTCCCAAGTGATGCCGCGCTCCAGCACGTCGTAAGGAATCGCCTCGACATTGACCAGATCGCGCATCGCGACTTCACGGGCGCCGGGCCGGCATGGCGCGATTCCCACGCCACAATTGCCCAGCACGACGCTGGTTACGCCATGCCAGCAGGACGGGGTCAGTGCGCCATCCCAGCAGATCTGCGCGTCGTAGTGCGTGTGTGGATCGATGAATCCGGGCGCGACCACGCAGTCTGTGGCATCGATCGACGCCTTGGCAGTGGCGCTCGCGCGTCCGATCTCGCTGATCCGCCCATCGCTGATCGCCACGTCGGCGTGCCGTGCCGGTGCTCCGGTGCCGTCCACGACCAGCCCGCCTCGGATTATCAGATCGAATGCCATCCGTGCATTTCTCCCACGCCCGGCTCGGCCCTGTGGGCGCAGTCCAGGGCCATCACGACTGTCGACTACTGTAGCATTCCGCGATCGCGCATGGTCATTCCCCGACAAGTCGAGCATACAACGCACGGTAGCGATCCACGATCGCGGCTTCCCCGAAGTCCTCGACCGCTCTGCGGCTGCCTTCGGCGACCAAGCGCTGGCGCAGCGCCGCGTCGCCGATCAGCGCTTCGATGCCGGCCGCGAGCGCGGCCGGATCATCGCATGGCGCGATCCATGCATCCTGTCCGTGCCGCGCGATCTCGCGCGCGCCGCGAAAGGCAGTGGCCACGAGCGGCTTCGCGTACGCCCATGCTTCGAGGATGACGTTGCCGAGCGGTTCGTCGTCGCGCGAAGGGAACACCACCATGTCGGCCAGGTGGAACCACTGCGCAGGATTTTGCTGCCATCCGGTCCAGACGATGCGGTCCATGATGCCCAATGCCCGCGCCTGTGCTTCCAACTGTGCGCGCAGTGCGCCCTCGCCGAGCAGTATCAATCGCGGGCGGCGCCCGGCCACCTCGCGCGGCAGCCGTGCGAACGCATCGAGCAGGGTGGCGTGACCCTTGAACCAGACGAAGCGCGCCGGGTGCAGCATGATCCACTCGTCCGGCTGTATCCCGAGCCGTCGGCGCAAGGTGGCGAGGGTCGCCGCGTCGATCGGTTGCGCCGGCTCGGCGAAGTTCGCGATGTGGAACACGCGTGCGGCCGGCAGGCCCTGCTGTACCAGCCAGTCGCACAGCCGCTTGGTGTTGCCCACCCAGGCATGCGCATGACGGTACTGCGCAACTTTGTAATAGCCGCCGAGCCGCGCGACGTGCACCTGTCCCGCCCCCACGGGCAGATGCATAAGTCGGGTGGCACGCCCCATGTAAGTCTGCACGATGCTCGCCCTGCTGCGGCGCGCGTAGCGGCCGACTTCCCATCTCGACAGCGGGTCCCACACGGTGCGCATCGGCAGTTCGCCGGTGGGGATGCCCGAGAGGTGATGACGCGCCAAATCGCTGCCCCGGCGCACCAGCGCTTCGACCGGCTCGCCGGCACGCTGCATGGCCCGCAGGAAGCGCGCGAACCAGCGCTCGGCGCCACCCATCTCGCGGCTGCCGATCACGTGCAGCGAACGGATCATGGCTTGCGCCCCGCGCAGGCCCGCCGGTACACGGCCAGGTTGCCCTCCACCATGCTGTCCACCGAGAACTCGGACAGCACACGCGCGCGCCCGGCCTCGCCCATTCTCCTGCGCAGTGCGGGTTCGGCGAGCAACCGGCGCATGGCCGCGGTCAGATCGGCAACGTCGCCGGGCCTGACCAGCACGCCCGTGATCCCGTCGGCCACGGCCTCGCTCAACCCGCCGGCACGGGTCGCGATCACCGGAACCGCGGCCGCGGCGGCCTGCAGCAGGGCCACGCCGAGCCCTTCCATGTCCGCGGGGTGCACCAGCAGATCGAGTCCGCCGAGCCAACGCGCAAGGTCGTCACGGAAGCCCACCAGCTGCACTACTTCCTGCAAGCCCCGTGCGGCGACTTGGGCCCGCAGCGCCGGCGCGAGTGGACCCTGACCGAACAGCAGCACGCGCAGGTGCGGGAACTGCGCGCGCAGCGCAGGCAGCGCCGCCAGCAAATGGCGATGCCCCTTGCGGGCGATGAGCTGCGCCACCATGCCGACGATCAGCGCATCGGGCGGGAGCTGGAACTCGCGGCACATCGCGCCGCGGTCGACAGCGCGAAGATAGGGCGTCGCGTCGACCGCACTGCGTACGCAGGTCACCATGCCCGGGTCGAGCCCCTCGGCGATCAGCACTTGCCGGATGCCCTCCGAGATGGTGATGACATGATCGTACAGCCGGTACTTGACCGCCACCAGCCAGCGTGGCTCGGGGTTGTCCACGCGGCGCGAGAGGATGCAGGGTGTGGCCGCGAGGCCTGCGGCGACCGCGCCCCATACGTCGGCTCCGCGCCGACTGTGCAGGTGCACCAGGTCGGGCCGCGACTGCATGATGAGTCGCCGCAGGCGCAACGCGAGGCCCGCGTCGAGCTCGCCGCGCATTGTCATCGGCACGACCTGCGCGCTGTTTCCCGCCGCATGCCCGATCTCGCTGCCGACCGGACACGCCAGCACGTTCTCGACACCGCGCGCGGCAAGGCCGTCGACGATGTACAGCACCTGCCGGGCGCCTCCGTAGAGGTGGCGGCCGGACTCGACGTGCAGGATCTTCACCCGGCAGACCCTGCGGCCAGCGCCCGTTGCGCTTCGTCGAGTACCCGTGCCGGCGAGATGTTGCGCAGGCAGGTGAAGGCGCCGTTGCAGGTGGGATGGCGGCGGCAAGGCGAGCATTCGAGGCCTAGCCAGATCACGCGGGCGTTCGGCCGGCAAGCATCGAGATAGGGGCGCGTCGATCCGAACAGGGCGATGGTGGGCCGGTTCAGCGCGACACCGATGTGCGTCAATCCCGTGTCCACGCCGACCACCAGCGCTGACTGCCGAATGACAGCCGCCGCCTGCGCCAGCGACGTGCGCCCGGTCAAGTCCGCCATCGATCCCGCGCCCGCAATGCGGGCGGCCGACGGGCGATCCGCCGGCCCGCCGAGCAGCACGGGGGTGATCGCGAGCGAGCGTTGGACCAGGTCGGACAGCTCGCGCCACGCGTCTTCGAACCAATGCTTCTGCGGGCGGGTGGTGAACGGCGCAAACACCGCATAGCGGCCCGGTGCAAGCCCTTCGGCGTCGAGCAGCGCCTGCGCTTGGGCCTGGGCCAAAGCGGCGACGGTGAGCGTCGGGATGAACTCGCCGGTATCCAGTCCGAGCAACCGCGCGAAGTGCAGGTACTCGGAGCTGATGCGCTCGACCGGACCGCCGCGCGGAAGACTCTGCGTCATGAGCAGTCGGCTGCCCTCCTTGGAGCCCAGGCCGACGCGGCGGGGGGCGCCGGACAAGAACGCCAGCACCGCGCTCTTCAGCAGGCCCTGCAGGTCGAGCGCCGTGTCGAAGCGCTCAACGCGCAGGCGTGCACGGAAGTCGCGCACAGCACGCAGCAACGCGCTCAGCCGGCGTGTCTGCCACAGACGCGCCCACTCGGCCTTGGGCCACACGATCACCTGATCGATCGCCGGATCGCCAGCGAGCAGACCCTCGATTCCCTGCTCCACCAGCCAGGCGATGTGCGCGGTCGGGTACGTGCGCCGCAGCGCCGCAGCCAGCGGCGTGGCGAACACGACGTCGCCGATCGCCGAGGTGCGCACCACCAGGACGCGCTTCATCGCCGGGCGAGCGCGACGGGCTTGCGCCAGGGGCCGGTCTCGCCATGCAGCGATTCCGCACCAGAGCGTGCGACGAGCGCGCTCACCAGCACGAACAGCAGGCTGGTATTGGAGCGCGCCAGGTAGGATTCGCCGAGACAAATGACGGCGAACAGCAGCACCACGGCCGTCTGGACGCGTCGCAAGTTGTCGCGGGGGTCGGTGGGCGCCTTGAGCAGCGCGACGAACATGAGCAGCAGGATCGTGCCCCCAAACAGGCCGGTGCTGGATAGGACCAGCAGATATTGGTTATGCGGGTTCCATAGTCTGTCGTTGTCGAGCGACTTGACCTTGGCGACGCGCCGAAACTCGTCCGGAAAGTCACCGGCACCGACGCCGCCGAGCGGGTTTTCCGCGAATACGCGGGCCGCTCCCCTGGCGTAGGTCAGGCGCTGCGCGATCGACTGATCCTGCAGGCGTTCTCCCGCGTCGATCGCCTGCACGACGTTGTTCGCTCGCGCCTGGAAGTGCGGGAACAGCAGATAGCCGGCGCCGAGCACGCCGGCGACGGCAAGAGCGGCAACGCTCGCGGCCAGCACCGGGCGCCGGGCCAGCTTCTGGAGAATCGCCAGGGCCACGAGAGCGATGAGCCCGACCGTCCCGGTGCGTCCACCCGACATCAGGATATTGGCGACCACCGCCAGCAGGAACCCCAGCAGGAGCCAGCGCCTTTTCAGCCCCGGCACGAGCGGACCGAAAAGCCATTCGTGCAGGAGCAGGTAAGCGGCGAACGCGAGCATGGGCGCATACATCACGCGGTCGACGAACGGCGCGGTGTCTTCGGGCCCCTTGCTCACCTGGACGCCAGCCGGCAGCTCCGGCAGGTAGTGCAGCCTGCCCCAGTTGTACCAGGCAAGCACGACGCACATGCCGATCGAGGCGAGGAAGGCAGCGAGGTACCAGCCGATGTGCTCGCGGCGCGCGGCGAGCAGATACAACGCGAACAGCAGGAAGAACTTCTGCTTGTCGACGATCCACCGGCCCGCAGCGAGATCGTCCGTCCACAGCAGGGAAAGAGCGAAGACCCCGAAGTAGGCGGCGAAGATCCAGACCAGCGGACTGCGCCCCAACGTGCGCACCTTCTCGACCATGCCGCCCTCGAACGGCAGCAGCAGCAGTATCAGCGCGGACAGGAAGTACGCGGGCGCCACGTGGGTGGGCACGACGAAGAACAGCGCCCCGAGGAGCGCGGAATTGAGCGCCGGGACGCGTGCCCTTAGGGCTGCCGGCGTCACAAGAAGCGGACTCCGCATTGCACGAAGGCGTTGCGCATGTCGGCCCGTTCGGTATCGGACTTGAACTTTATCCGGTCCCAGCCGAAGGCGACGACCTGCGTGTGCGGGCCGTAGATCTGGCGCGCGAAGAGCAGCGCGGTAGAGCGCACCCCGATCACGAAGTCGTAGGGGTGGTGGCTCATGTAGGTTTCCAGCGGTTCGGCGATCTCCAGCGGGCGATAGTCCGGATGCATGAGATCTCGGTTGCGGTCCTTGGGGTGCCCCTTGTAGTCCACGCCCGCCACGGCCTGCTGCGCCAGCCACTCGCGGATCTCGCCCGTCACGCGGTCGCAGTCGTTGCGGCTCATCAGCTCGAAGCCCACCAGCGGCTGGCCGATCACCAGCGCCCGCCGAGGCTCGGTCCCGGACGCCGCCGAGGGCTGCTCCACGAGAGCGGGCAGAACGGTCACCTTGTGCGCCGGGTACTCGTTCGGCAGGCCGGGCAGCACATAGATGCGGTCGCAGAAAGGGGCATCGGACCCGATCCGATCGCCGCTGAAGCACCAGTAGTCGAGCTGCGGCGCGAACAGCCGGCGCAGCCTGCGCGCATGCTGCAGCAGGCGCTTCACCGCGCTCAGCGGATAGCGGCGGATGCTGATCAGCCCGTCGGGCAGGATACGCGCGCGCATGCTGGAGGCACCGCACAGGCGCGGCAGGCCGCGCAGGAAATAGTTGATCGCCTCGGTGTCGAACACCGCGCTGTGGATGTGCAGCTCGTCGCAGCCGCCGGCCAGCTCCGCCACCTGCCGGAGATTGGCGAGCAGCCGCCGGTGCCGCCCGAAGGGCCCCGGCAACGGCTCGAAGCGCGGCCAGGCCATGTAGGCGCTGGCATCCCACTCCTCGGGCTTGACCACCGCGCCGACGGGGCGCTTGTACCAGACGAGGACCTGGCGCGAGTCGGACTCGAAGCGCTCAGCGATGCGTCTGGCGGCGAGGTACTGCAGCGGCGAAGCGACGAAGTAGACGGCGACGGTGCCTGGCATTTCGGACGCGAACGGTGCGTGCATTTGGCGTGCAGATATTCTACAGTCCGGCCGGGGCGAACTCCCCCGGTGACGGCGGCCGGAGGTGGGCCCGTCACACCACGGCACCGCGCCGATGTTCGAGCTGAGAAGGAGCCTGTTCGAGCTGAGAAGGAGCCGGTGTTCGAGCTGAGAAGGAAACCGGTGTTCGAGATGAGAAGGATTCGAGCAATCGATCGACCGCAAGAGCGTGCACCCATCGTTCCGGTGCGCGTGAACCTCGTCGCTGCACCGCTGCTCCGGCCCGCGTGAAGCACGCTCTGCGCCGCTCCGGCCTGTCTCTCGCCCTTGCGCTGCTCGGACTGCTCGGCCGGCTGCCGCTGCGCTCGTATCATGCGCTGGGCGCCTTGCTCGGACACCTGGCCTATCACCTGTCGGGCCGCTACTCACGGCGCATGCGTTCCCACCTGCGCGCCAGCGGCCTGTGCAAAGACGAAGACGAGTACCACCGGATCCTGCGTGCGAACATCGCAGAGACCGGCAAGCAGGGCATCGAATTCCTCGCGCTCTGGTTCCGCCCGCAGGCGCAGGCCGCCGCGCTGGTGCGCTCGTGCGCCGGCGAGCAGGAGGTGCTCGATGCGTATCGTGCGGGACGGGGCGTCATCCTGCTCACTCCGCATCTGGGCTGTTTCGAAGTGTCGGCGATCTACGCCGCCCAGCGTTTCCCGATCACCGTCCTGTACCGCCGGCCGCGCGTCGCCTGGCTCGAGGCTCTGATCGTCGCCGGTCGTGGCCGGGGAAACGAGAAGCTGGCGTCGGCCGACGTCAAAGGCGTGCGCGCCCTGCTCAAGGCGCTCAAGAGCGGCGAGGCCATCGGCGTACTGCCGGACCAGGCGCCGGGGCAGGGCGAAGGGGTCTGGGTGGACTTTTTCGGCCGTCCTGCGTACACCATGACGCTGATCGGCAGGCTCTGGGAAGCCACGCGGCCGGCGGTCTTCGTTGCCGCCGCCCTGCGCCGCCCGCGGGGGGAGGGCTATGACATCGAAGTGCGGCGCGTGGAGGGTGACCTGTCCGGCGAAGCCGGGGCGCGCCGCATCAACGCCGCCGTCGAGGACGCGATCCGCCGTTGCCCGGAGCAGTACCTTTGGTCCTACAACCGCCACAAGCTCCCGCGCGGCGTGCCGCCGCCGGCCGCGGCGCCCGGCACCGCCCCGGGAAGCTCATAATGACAGTTGCAGCAGAAACCGATGCGCATCCTGCTGATCGAAGACGACCCCCTGCTGGGCGACGGCGTGACCGCCGGGCTGCGCGAGCTCGGCTTCGTGGTGGACTGGTTCCGTGACGGCGGTGCAGCCGAGACGGCGCTCGAGGGCGTTCCCTACGACGCGATCGTGCTCGATCTCGGCTTGCCCGGCTGCGACGGGATGGAGCTGCTGGCGCGCTGGCGCGCGCGCGGCGACACGGTCCCGGTGTTGGTCCTCACAGCGCGCGATGCCACCGACGCGCGCATCGCGGGCCTGGATGCGGGGGCGGACGATTATCTGGTCAAGCCGGTGGTGATCGGCGAGCTCGGGGCGCGCCTGCGCGCCCTGCTGAGGCGCAGCCGCGGCAGGATGGAACCGGTATGGCGCCACGGTGCGCTCGAGTACCACCCGGCCACGCGCACGGTGACCTGGCGAGGCAAATCGGTGGACCTCACCAACCGCGAGCTGGCCCTGCTGGAGCTGCTGCTCGCCAATCCCAACCGCGTGTTGTCCAAGGCGCACATCCAGGAAAAGCTCTACGATTGGAGCGAAGATCTCGAGAGCAACACGCTGGAAGTGTATATCCATCACCTGCGGCGCAAGATCGACCCCGGCATCGTGCGCACTCTGCGGGGAGTGGGCTACATGCTGGGCAGCCCATGAGCTACTTCGTTCCCGGCGCGGGGAGCCGAGCGAACACCGGCACCAGCCTGCAGCGGCGCCTGGTGGTGCTGCTGCTGCTGGGCGCGGCAGTGCTGTGGGCGGTCACCGTGACGGCGAGCTTCTTGCACGCCCGCCACGAGATCAACGAACTGTTCGATACGCAGCAGATCCGTCTGGCGCGGCAGGTGTATTCGACCCTGCCCGATTCCCCAATCGACCCGTTGCCCGAGTGGACGCCTTCCCCGAACGGCGCGCAGAGGCAAGGCGACGCGGAGCTCGCCGACCTGTCGATCTCGGTGTGGGATCGTGCTGGACGCCTGTTCGTGGCCGATCGCCAGGGTGCGTCGTTGCCGAGGAGCGTGGCTGGGACCGGCTTCGCCGATCTCGAGCTGCGCGGCGACGAATGGCGCGTCTACTACCTGTCGGGCCGCGACGGGCAGTGGGAGGTCGCGGTCGGGCAGCGCATGCATGAGCGTAAGGAGCTGATCTTCGACCTGGTGCTCAGCCAGCTGTCGCTGTGGATTCTGGCTCTTCCGGTGCTGCTGGTCGCGATCCTGGGCCTGGTACGCCATGCGCTGCGCCCGCTGCGCGCGCTCGCGCAGGAGGTGGAGAAGCGCAATCCCGAGGAACTCGAGCCGCTGTCGGAGCGCATCCCGCGCGAGCTGAAGCCCCTGGTGCAGGCGATGAACCGGCTGTTCGGCCGCGTCGGGGCAGCCATCGAGCACGAGCGGCAGATGACGGCCGACGCCGCGCACGAGCTGCGCACGCCGATTGCGGCGCTGCAAGCGCAGCTCGAGGTGGCGCAGATGGCGCAGTCGGTGCAGGCGCGCGAGCAGGCTCTGGGCAAGCTGCATGCGGGAATTGAACGCTTAGGCGGCCTGGTCGGGCAGCTGCTTGCGCTCGCACGCATCGAGGCTTTGCCGGCGCTGCGCCGACCCGGCGCGGTGCGCTGGGACAGGGTGATGGAGCAGGTGTTGTCGGACTGCCTGCCGCACGCCGACCGCCGGCAAACGGAGATCGACTGCGAGTGGCCACCGGCGGGCAGCGCGCCGCTCGCGCTCGCTGGCGACGAAGACTTGCTCGCGGTGATGCTGCGCAACCTGGTGGATAACGCCGTGCGCTATGCCCAGCCTGGTGCGCGGGTCAATGTCGGGTTCGAGACGGACGCGATCACGGTCGAGGACAACGGTCCCGGCGTCCCAGCCGCGCATCTCAGCCGGCTGGGCGATCGGTTCTATCGTCCGCCGGGGCAAGGCGAGGGCGGCAGCGGTCTGGGGCTGTCGATCGTGCGCCGCATCGCCGAGCTGCATGGGCTCGAGGCGCGCTTCGAAAACCGGGCGCAAGGCGGGTTTCGGGCGACGCTGCGGCGGCGCTGACGCGCAGGCAGGCGCGGCGGGCCCCGCCCGCTTGCGGCACCCCTCCTCGGTGAAAATGGGAACACCGCCAAGCGGGCCGGGACGAGCGCCTCAGCTCGCCTTCTTGCGCGCCTCTTCCAGCAGCTTGCGCGCTTCTTCGCGCCGGCCGGCGTCGGCGATGTCGCGGCCCGGTCGCGGGGGCGCCTGCAGCGCACGCTCCAGATAGGTCAGCGCCTCGCGCGGCTTACCCTGCTCGACCAGGAACTCGCCGTAGAAGAAGTTCGGGTCGATGCCGGCGGGGTTGACGGAAAGCGCCTTTTGCAGCAGCTCCTGCGCCTTCTTGTCGTCGCCGAAGCCCATCGGCCATCCGGGCACCTTGTAGTAGAGCACACCCAGGCTGTTGTAAGCCGAACCCTGCATCACCTCGGGCTTGATCTTGATCGCCGCCTCGTAGTGCGCCTTGGCGCGCTTGGCCAGGCCGAGCGCCCCGATCCCGCCCTTGGCGCCGGCCCAGGAGCTGACGATGATCCCCTCCCACACCAGGGGCTCCGCGCGATCGGGGAAGGTCCGACTCACCTGGTGCGCCTTGGCGGCGAGCGCCTCGAACTTCTTCTCCTGTTCCTTCTCCGGCGTGCGGTACTTGATGATCTCCCACTCCTGCTGCAGCTCGACCACCGCTTCCTCCACGGAAGCGGCCAGGACGGCGAGCGGTTGCAACGCCAAGAGCAGACAGGCGGCTAGGTGTGATGCGAATCGCATAGGCGAACTCTCCATGACAGGTGACGTTAAGCGGTTCGATGATCGGAATGCAGGGCCTCGCGGTGGCGCTTGAACACGCCGTCGAGCCAGCGCGGGACCAGCCCGTTGAGGCGCACCGCGAGCTTCTCGGGAAACCCCAGGTAGCGCTCCGCGGTGCCCTGCGCGAGCATGTCCAGCGCGGCGCGCGCCACCCGCTCGGGTCCGTCGGACTGCGCGCCCGTGGCCCGGTTGAACGCCTCGACCCGGGCGTCGTTGAACGCGGTTCGGGTCGTGCGCGGCGCCAGATACTGGACCCGCAGCGCGCTGCCCGCCAGCTCGCGGCGCAGCGCCTCGCTGAAACCGCGCAAGCCGAACTTCGCTGCGCTGTACACGCAGAACCCGGGCAAGGCGAGGCTGCCGAGCGCGGAACCGATGTTGAGCAGCCGCGCCTCGGGCTGCGCTTTCAGGTGCGGGAGCAGCAGGCGGGTGAGGAGCATCGGGGCAATCAAGTTCGTTTCCACGACATGCGTCACGTGCGCCTCGTCGAGCGATTCGAGCGCGCCGAAGCTCGGGATGCCGGCGTTGTTGATCAGGATGTTGGCGCGCATCGCCGTTGCCGCATCCCGTATGGCGCGGCGGCCTTCTTCGCGCGTGATGTCGGCGGCAAGGGCAACGGCGCGCGCTCCTGCCGCCAGGTCGGCGGCCAGCGCATCGAGCCGCTCTCGGGAGCGCCCCACCAGCAGCACCGATGCGCCGGCCCCTACCAGGGCGCGTGCCATGGCTGCACCGATGCCGCCGCCTGCGCCGGTCAGCACCACCTTCATCTGCCCGGGTCTCAAGCGCGCACCTGTTCGCGCTGCTGCGTGCTGCGCTCCGGCATCGGCAGGTCGCGGAAGACGTTGCCGTACAGGTGATAGAACATCTTCGCCGCATGGATCACCGCGGCCTGGTCGCCGGCGTCTTCCAGGCGGTCCACGAGCTGCGCGAACCGAGCGGTGTGCTCGCGGTCCAGCACGCCGTGCGAGCGCAGGTAGCCGAACGCCTCCGCCGGCAGCCCAAGGCCTTGCTGGATGCGGTCCGCCGCCGTCAGCGCGAGCGCCACGCTGGTGCCCTCGAGCACGTGCACCATGCCGAAGAACCCCACGGGGTTGCCGCGCGCGATGGTGTCGTAGGCGTAGGCCACCATGACTTCGGCGGCGAAGCCGGGGGCGCCGCGGCGCACCGGCTCGGGGTCGAACCCGCAGGCGGCGATGTCGCTCAGGATCCACTCGTCATGGCCCTGCTCCTCGTCGATGTACTCGTCGAGAGCGGTGCGCAGCCAGGCGAGTCGCGCCGGCAGGCGGTCGCGGCAGGCGGCGAGCAGGGGCACCGTGTGCCTCACGTGATGGTAGGCCTCGCGCAAGAAGGCGAGATAGCTGGGCAGCGACACCTCGCCGCGCAGGCAGGCCTGCACGATGGGTGCCGCAACCAGCCCTTGCCGCTGTTCCTGAGTGGCCGCCTGCAATCGTTCGAAAAAGGGCATGGTCCGTTTCGTGGTCGGTTTCAGGCCGGCGCGCATCGGCCGTCGGAGAAGAGGCGGGCACGGTGCCGTGCCTCGATGGCGTCGCGTTTGGGGCGGCCGTTCGCGGTCGACATCCCGTGCTCCGCGTCGAACGGCACCGCGCCGCGCACCCAGGTATGCACCCGCGCGTAGTCGGGCAGCTGCGCGTTGGCCGCCGCCACCGCCGCGTCGAGCGCCGCGTCCGGCACGCTGGGCGCGCTGGGCCAGATGACGGCGCTCAAGGCCGGCCGGGATTCACCGAACACGACCGCCTGCGCGACCGCGGGCTCGCTGCGCAACGCGGCCTCGACCCACTCGGGAGATACGTTCCGGCCGTAGGCGGTGATCAAGACGTTCTTCTTGCGTCCGCGCACATGCAGGAAACCGTCCGCGTCGAGTTCGCCCAAGTCGCCCGTCTGCCACCATGCAGGCGGCGACCCCTGGTCGCCGAGATGACCGTCATTCAGATAGCCGAGGAAGAGATTGCCGCCGACCTCGATCTCACCGTCGCCGGCGATGCGCACGCGGGAGTGCGGCAGCGGTCGGCCCGCGCTGCCCGGCCGGTCCGCACCGGGGAGATTCAGCGTCTGCACCGAAGCGCCCTCCGACAGCCCGTAGCCCTCGTAGGCGGGAATACCGGTCGCGCGCGCCTCGGCGAGGGTGCGCTCGCCCACTGCGGCACCGCCGACGGCGACCATCTGCAGGCTGGCCGAAGGCGAAGTCCGCTTCGCCCGCAGCCACTCGGTCCAGGCCCGCAGCATTTGCGGCAGCAGGATCAGGCTGTGCGCCCGGTGGCGCTCGACCGCCGCGTTCAGCACGGACGGATCGAAACTGGACGACCCGGCGAGGCCGACGGCGGCAGTCGGCAGCACCACACAGGTGGCTCCGCGGAGCGTCGGCGCCAGAACGCCGGCCACGTTCTCCAGCAGCACGGCCAGGGGCAGCGCACACAAATGCCGGCTGATTCCAACTGCGCGCGTCGCGTAAACCAGGCCATGCGCTGCCGCCAGCAGGCTGTCGGCGCTGAGGCACACGCCCTTGGGTGTGCCCGTAGTGCCGGAAGTGAAAGTGATCTTGGCCGTGCCGGCCGGCAGCACGGCGCCGCCCGTGCGCCGCTGGACCAGCGTGAGGTGGGCATCGCCCCGCCAAGCGCCGCTGGCCGGTTCGAAGCCCCACTCGGCCAAGGCGGGGAGCAGGTTAACGTGGGCGAGGACCGCATCGGCGCCCGCGCTGTCCAGCGCGAAGCGCTGCTGCGCGGGACTAAAGAACGTTGGCAGCGGGACGTGAGTGACGCCGGCGCACAGCGTGGCGAGGTCGGCGACCACCCATTGCACGCTGTTGTCGCAAACGCTGGCGAGCACGCGCACCTTGCGCCGTAGCAACGCGTCCGCCGCGCCGCGCATGGCGTCGTGCAAGGCGCGATACGACCACTCGCCGGCTTCGGACACCACTGCGGATGCGGTGGCGGTGCCAGCGAACCGCTCCAGGCTGTCCAGGAACGCGGACAGACTGGGCGCTGCGCTCATCGACGCTCGAGCCGCGCCATGCCCGCGGCGATGCTGCCCGCCACCACCAAAGGACCGTGCGCATAGTACGTGCCCCAGTGCGCTGCGTCTGCGCCCAGGCGTTCGGGATCGGCTTGTCCCAGCACCACCGGCGACAGACCCAAGCGCCTGAGCAGATGCCGCAACTCCCGGGTGGCCGTGGATACTACCCATTCGAAGCCTGCGGCCGCGAGATGACGGCCGAGCAGCGGCATGAGCCGGCGGCCCGCCCCCACGCGCATGGCGGCGAGGTGTCCGACTTCGACCACGCGCTCGCGCCGTGGCGCGGATCGCGCGTGCGCCCGCAAGCACTCCTCCACCGGAGCGTCCAGGTAGCGCTCGAGAAACAACGGCTCGCTGGCCGGCCGGTAACCGGCGGCAGCCAGGATGTCTTGCCCGGATTCGAGGGCGACCAGCACGGGCGCCCAGGCGGCGATGCGCGCGCCGTAGCGGCGCCGGTACACCGCCTGGATGAAGCGCTCGACGCGCGCACGCTGCGCTGCGCGCGCGTCATACACCGACAAGTGCGGCCTGCAGTGGGAGGAGTGAGCGGCAGAGGATGGGCGGCTGCCGAGCGCGGGCCGGGACGAGTTTTCCGGCATCAGACTGGCGGGCGGGTCCGAAAACATTCATGCTCCTTGAACATACCTGCCACCCTATCGCGCAAACCTTAATCGCGCCTTAAGCCGCGGTGAAAGAAAATCCCTCAATCTGCTTGGAAATGTTGTCCAATGGCAACGCTTCGGTGAACCGCGTCGGGCTGAATGATTCACATCCCACCGGTGGGATGGGTTCCACACTTCTTTCCCACAGGCAGCCGTGATGGGTCTGCGCTTGGCTTGGCCTGTCGGCGCACGCCAGCGATCTGGCTCCTGGCTATAATGCCGGTCCCGGGGGAGAACAGTTCCCACCGGCGGCAATCGAGATGCAGCTCTTCGCCTTCGGGATCAACCATCAGAGCGCCCCGCTGGAGGTGCGCGAGCGGGTCGCCTTCAACGCCGAGGGCCTGCCGGGCGCCCTGCGCGACCTGGTCGACCACGAGCCGGTGCGCGAGGCGGCGATCATCTCCACCTGCAACCGCACCGAGGTCTACTGCAATGCCCAGGACCCGGGGAAAGCGGTGCAATGGCTGGCGGACTATCAGCGGGTGCGTCCGGCCACGCTCGAGCCGTTCCTGTACACCCTGCCGCGCGAGCGCGCAGTGAAGCACGCGTTCCGCGTGGCGAGCGGCCTGGACTCCATGGTGCTGGGCGAGCCGCAGATCCTGGGGCAAATGAAGCAGGCGGTGCGCAGCGCCGAGAAGGCCGGCACGCTCGGGCTGGTGCTGCACAAGCTGTTTCAGCAGACCTTCTCGGTGGCCAAGGAGGTGCGCACACGCACCGACATCGGCGCCGCCTCGGTGTCCATGGCGGCCGCCGCGGTGCGGCTCGCCGAGCGCATCTTCCCCGGCATCGGCGGGCAGAGGATCCTGTTCATCGGCGCCGGTGAGATGATCGAACTGACGGCCGCGCACTTCGCCGCGCAGCATCCGCGCGGGATGACCTTCGCCAACCGCACGGTCGAACGGGCGCAGGTGCTGGCCACCCGCTTCGGCGCGCAGGCCGTGTCGTTGAACGATCTGTCGGAGGTGATCGCCGCGCACGACATCGTCGTCACCAGCACGGCGAGCCCGCTGCCGATCATCGGCAAAGGCATGGTCGAGCGCGCTCTCAGGCGCCGCCGGCATCGCCCGATGCTGATGGTGGACCTGGCCGTGCCGCGCGATGTCGAGAACGAGGTCGCGACCATGGACGACGTGTTCCTGTACTCGGTGGACGACCTCGGCAAGGTGGCGCAGGAAGGGCGCGATCAGCGCGCAGCGGCGGTGCTGAAGGCCGAGGAGATCATCGACGCCAAGGTGATCGACTTCATGCACTGGCTGGGAGGCCGCGAGGCGGTGCCCACCATCCGCGCGCTGCGCGACCAGGCCGAGCGTGCGCGCCGCCACGCGGTCGAGCGCGCGCTGCGCCTGCTGCACCGGGGCGAACCGGCCGACAACGTGCTGGAAGCGCTGAGCCAGGCGCTGACCAACAAGCTGATGCATGCGCCGACCGCGGCGTTGCACGACGCCGCCGAGGCCGACCGGCTACAGCTCGTGCGTCTGCTCGAGCGGGTGTACCAGATCCGCGGGCGCGATTAAAGCGAATGAAGGCGAGCATCGCCGCCAAGCTGGCGCATCTGTCGGCCCGTCTGTCGGAAATCAACCGCCTGCTGTCGGCGGAAAACGCCACCGCCGACCTGGACGCGTTCCGCCGCCTGTCGCGCGAGCACGCCGAGATCGGCCCGGTGGTCGGGCTCTATGACGCCTACCGCAAAGCCGCGGCCGACCTGGGCGCCGCCCAGGAGATGACCTCCGACCCGGAGATGCGCGAGCTGGCGGAAGCCGAGATCAAGACCGCCAAGGAGCGCATGGCCGGCATCGAGAGCGAGCTGCAGCGCCTGCTGTTGCCGCGCGACCCGAACGACGAGCGCAGCATCTTCCTGGAGATCCGCGCAGGCACCGGCGGCGACGAATCGGCCCTGTTCGCCGGCGACCTGTTCCGCATGTACGCGCGCTACGCCGAGCGCCGGCGCTGGCAGGTGGAGATCGTGTCGCAGAGCGCCGGCGAGGTCGGCGGCTTCAAGGAGATCATCGCCAAGATCGTCGGCGCGGGCGCCTACTCGCGACTGAAGTTCGAGTCGGGCGGCCACCGCGTGCAGCGCGTACCGGTCACCGAGACGCAAGGACGCATCCACACCAGCGCCTGCACGGTGGCGGTGATGCCGGAGGCGGACGAGATCGGCGAAGTGGTGATCAACCCGGCCGAGATCCGCGTGGACACCTTTCGCTCGTCCGGGGCGGGCGGGCAGCACGTCAACAAGACCGACTCGGCGGTGCGCGTGACGCACCTGCCCACAGGCATCGTGGTGGAGTGCCAGGACGACCGCTCGCAGCACAAGAACAAAGCGCAGGCGTTGTCGATCCTGGCCGCGCGCATCAAGGACAAGCAGCTGCGCGAGCGCCGCGCCAGGGAGGCCGCCACCCGCAAGTCCCTGATCGGCAGCGGCGACCGCTCGGAGCGCATCCGCACCTACAACTTCCCGCAGGGCCGCGTCACCGACCATCGCATCAACCTGACGCTGTACAAGATCGACCAGATCATGGACGGCGACCTGGACGATCTGCTGAGCGCGCTGATGGCTGAGCACCAGGCCGAACAGCTCGCTGCGCTGGCCGAGGAGACTCCGGCGTAAGCGCGTGGCAGGCTGACGAAGCTTGCAGACGGACGTAGCCGCCCGCGTGAGCGCGCTCCCAGCAACGCAGCCGATGACCCCCTCAGCAACCTGTGACGCCGCGCTCGTGCGCGATGCTCGGCGCATCGCCGCGGCGCTTGCGCTGCCTCAGCGCGAGGCGCGCCTGGAGGCGGAGCTGCTGCTGGCGCACGCGCTCGGCATCACGCGCGCGCAGCTGATCGCTCGTCCGGAGCGCGCCGCGGATGCGCTGCCCACCGGCCGGTACCCGGAATATCTCGAGCGCCGCCTGGGCGGCGAGCCGGTGGCCTATATCGTCGGCGAGCGCGAGTTCTACGGCTTGTCGTTCCAGGTTGCACCCGCGGTGCTGATCCCGCGTCCGGAGACGGAGTTGCTGGTGGAGATGGCGCTGCAACGCATCGAGCCGGCCGCCTCGGCGCGCGTGCTGGACATGGGCACGGGCAGTGGCTGCATCGCATTGAGCATCGCCCGCCTCCGGTCGAACGCGCAAGTCGTGGCCACGGACGTTTCGCCAGCGGCATTGACCGTGGCCGAGGCGAACGCGCTGCGGCACCGGGCAACGAACGTGGAGTTTCGCCTCGGGGATTGCTATGCCGCGTTGGCGGACGCGCAGTTCGACCTGATTGTCGCCAACCCACCCTACGTCGCAGAAGGCGACCCGCACTTGAACCAAGGGGATGTGCGCTTCGAACCGTGGCGCGCGCTCGTGTCGGGCGCGGACGGGCTTGCGCTGACGCGACGGCTGGTGGCGCAAGCGCCCGGTCATCTGCGTGCGGGCGCTTGGCTGCTGGTCGAGCATGGCCACGATCAAGCCGGGCCCGTGCGAGAGCTGTTCGAGGCTGCGGGGTTCGGGGACTTTTGCTGCGCCCGCGACCTCGCCGGCCTGCCCCGTGCAGCGGCCGGCCGGTTGACGCTAAAGCCTTGAAACCGATAACATCGTGCCCATGTCGCAGGGATCCCAGAACGGGGGTTCCTCAGATCCTTCGAGGTGAGCCATGGACGTCCAGGACAAGATTCGCAAGCAGGTGACCGACAACCGCATCGTGCTGTATATGAAGGGAACGCCAGAGGCGCCGCAGTGCGGATTCTCCGCGGCCGCGGTGCAGATCCTCGAGGCCTGCGGCGCCGAGGAGGTGGCCACGGTCAACGTGCTGGCCGACGCCGACATCCGCCAGGGCATCAAGGAGTTCTCCAACTGGCCGACGATCCCGCAGCTGTACGTGAACGGCGAGTTCGTCGGCGGCGCGGACATCATGCGCGAGATGTACCAAAGCGGCGAGCTGCAGAAGCTCGTCAAGTAGCGCCTGGCTCAAGTCCGAAGGGCTGGCTTTGCCAGCCCTTCGTGTTTGTACTTCTTGAACCACCAAAGGCATCGAGGACGCGAAGCACGCGAGCAGGAACCTAGCTGGTTCTTCGGGTTCTTCGTGACGAACGGGGTCAACCGTTGCAGAGCGCATCGGACAACTTTCCTGAGCTGCGGCGGGCGGTACGCGCCCTGTGCGCCACTTTTGCGTCCGAGTACTGGCGTCGGCTCGACGAGCAGCGCGCCTATCCCGAGGCCTTCGTCAAGGCCCTCACCGACGCCGGCTGGCTCGCCGCGCTCATTCCGGAAGAATACGGCGGCGCGGGCCTCGGTCTGACCGAGGCCTCCGTGATCCTGGAGGAAGTAAACCGCTCCGGCGCCAACTCCGGCGCCTGTCATGCCCATATGTACATCATGGGCACGCTGCTGCGCCACGGCTCGCCCGAACAGAAGGCGCACTATCTGCCGCAGATCGCCGCCGGCACGCTGCGGCTGCAGTCCTTCGCGGTGACCGAGCCGACCACCGGCTCCGACACCACCAAGCTGAAGACCACCGCCGTGCGCAAGGGCGATCGCTACGTGGTGAACGGGCAGAAGGTGTGGACCTCACGCGTGCAGCACTCGGATCTGCTGTTGCTGCTGGCACGCACCACGCCGCTGCCCGAAGTGAAGAAGAAATCCGACGGCTTGTCGGTGTTCCTGGTGGATCTGCGCGAGACGGCGGGCAAGGGTATCACCCTGCGCCCGATCCGCAACATGCCCAACCACGAGACCAACGAGATGTTCTTCGACCATCTCGAAGTGCCGGCCGGGAACCTGATCGGCGAGGAGGGCAAGGGCTTCCGCTATATCCTCGACGGCATGAATGCCGAGCGCATCCTGATCGCTGCGGAATGCGTGGGCGACGGCCACTGGTTCCTGGACAAGGCGGCCGGCTACGCCCGGGAGCGCATCGTGTTCGACCGCCCGATCGGCCAGAACCAGGGGGTACAGTTCCCCATCGCGCGCACTTACGTGAACGTCGAGGCTGCGGACTTGATGCGCTTCAAGGCGGCGGCGCTGTTCGACCGCGGCGAGCCCTGCGGCGCGCAAGCCAACATGGCCAAGCTGCTCGCGGCCGACGCTTCCTGGGAAGCGGCCAACGTCTGCCTGCAGACCCATGGCGGCTTCGGTTTCGCTGCGGAGTACGATGTCGAGCGCAAGTTCCGCGAGACGCGCCTGTACCAGGTGGCGCCGATCTCGACCAACCTGATCCTGTCCTACATCGCCGAGCACGTGCTCGGCTTGCCGCGGTCCTACTGATCGCCGCCCGGATCTGCGCGAAAATGGCGAGCATGGAACGCCTTGGCCGTCCCGCCTCAGAGAGAAGCATGCACGCCTTGGCCCGCAGCCTGGTCGCCTGGCTGCTGTGTCTTGCCGCCGCGCTCGCCGGCGCCAGCGCGCGCGCACAGGGAACACCCGACCCGGCGCACGCGCTCGCCGGCTCCGCGCTGGCTGCGGCACTCGCGCAAGGCGGCTTCGTGGTCTACTTCCGCCACGCCGACACCGGCCCTGCGGTGCCCGAGCCACCCGGTTTCGACCTCGCGCGCTGTGAGACGCAGCGCAACCTCAACGACGACGGCCGCGAACAGGCGCGCAACATCGGCGCGCAATTCCGCCGGCTGAACATTCCGGTC
This sequence comes from Burkholderiales bacterium, assembly GCA_036554965.1. Classification (GTDB taxonomy): domain Bacteria; phylum Pseudomonadota; class Gammaproteobacteria; order Burkholderiales; family SHXO01; genus SHXO01. Next base: position 5,770 of record DATBMG010000077.1, on the reverse strand, counting down.
GGCCGCGTGTTGTCGAGCGAATTCTGCCGCTGCTGGCAGACCGCCGAGCTGGCGTTCGGCCGCTACGAGAAAACCAGCGACTTGACGGGCGTGCCGCGTGGAACGCAGTGGGACGATCTGCGCGCACAGCGCTCCGCGGCGCTGCGCCGGCTGCTGTCATCGCAGCCGCCGCCGGGACAGAATAGCGTGCTCGTGTCCCACGGCTTCAACCTCTGGGACCTGGAGCGCTTCCACCTCGGCACCCAGGGCGAGGCGGCCGTGTACCGCCCCGACGGTCGCGGAGCTTACGCCCTGGTCGCGCGTCTGCTGCCGCAGGATTGGAAAGAGCTCAGATGACTCGACGCCAACGTAGATCACTCAACACCGGCGCAGCGCCACCGCAGGCAAGCATGCGTAGCCACCACGACATGGGCGGCGAGCCGGCCGGTCCGGTGCAGCGCAGTGAGCACGACTATGCGTTCTGGGAGAAGCGTGTCGACGCGCTGCTGGTGCTGCTGACGCGCAAGCAGCGGATGAACGTGGACGAGCTGCGCCGGAACGTCGAGAGCTTGGGCGCGGACGCCTACGACAAGCTGTCCTACTACGAGCGCTGGATTTACTCCATCACGCAGACCCTGATCCAGCGCGGCGTCATCAGCGTGGACGAGCTCGGGCGCAAGATGGCCGAGGTCGAACAGCGCCCTCGAGACCCAGGCCGGTGAGCACGCCGCGAATCAACCCGATCGCGCGGCGGTTCCAACCGGGCGACAGCGTGCGCGTGCGGCGAGCGGATCCGCCGGGTCACGTGCGCACGCCCTGGTACATCCGCGGGCACACAGGTGTGGTCGAACGCGTCTGCGGTTGTTATCCCAACCCGGAAGAACTCGCCTATGCGCGCCCGGGACTCCCCGCGCAGCCCCTGTACCGAGTGCGGTTCCTGCAGCGCGAGGTGTGGCCGGACTACGCGGGTGGCGCGCGGGACACCGTGGACCTCGAGATCTACCAGCACTGGCTGGACCCCGCTTGACGAGGCACGCATGCACACTCATTCCGACCACGACCATCCGCACCCGCCCGACAGCGACGATGCGCTGACCTACTACCAGGCGATGGAAATCGCGGTGCGCGAGCTGCTGATCGAGAAGGGCGTGCTCACCGCCGACGAAGTGCGGCGGCAGGTCGAGGACATGGACAACCGCACCCCGGCGCGCGGCGCCCAGGTGGTGGCGCGCGCATGGGCCGACCCGGCTTACAAAGCGCGCCTGCTGGCGGACGGCACCTCGGCGCTGGAGGAGATCGGCCTGGACCGCGGCCCGTACAAGCTGGTGGTGGTGGAGAACACACCCGCCGTGAGCGACGCGGCCGCGGTGCACAACGTCATCGTGTGCACGCTGTGCTCCTGCTATCCGCGCTGGTTGCTGGGTCTGCCGCCCGACTGGTACAAGGGCCGCGCTTACCGCAGCCGGTTGGTGCGCGAGCCGCGCGCCGTGCTGCGCGAGTTCGGGCTGGAACTGCCTGAAGAGGTGGTGCTGCGGGTGCACGACTCCACCGCCGACATGCGCTACCTGGTTCTGCCGGCCCGTCCGTCGGGCACCGACGGTTGGAGCGAAGAGCGGCTCGCCGCCATCGTCACGCGCGACTGCATGATCGGGGTGGCAGTGCCGAGGACCTGATTCAGGTCAGCCGACCACGATCGGGCGCGCAGTGGCTGGACGCATGAGCAGGGTGTACAGGCCTGCCATCGCGAACAGCACGAACCACAGCAGCGCCCATTCCGGAATCGACAGCCCCAGGAACTTCCACACCACCTTGGCGCAGTCGCCCTCGCCCCGGAACACCTTGGGCAACACCTGCGACAGCGGGAACGAGTCCAGCATGTAGGCCAGATCGGGACCGCAGTCGAGCACTTGCGGCGGGTTGTGCTGCAGCCAGACCTGGCGTCCGGCCACAGTGCCGCCGGCGCCGGCGGCCAGCACGATCAACAGGCCGTAGAGCGCGCTGCCCGTGCGTCCCGGTCCGTGCACGGCCGCGATCAGCGCGACGAGCCCGGTCGCCACGAACGCATAGCGCTGCAGGATGCACAGTGGGCAGGGCTCAAGGCCCTGTGCGTGCTGCAGGTAGAGACCGAAACCCATCAACCCGGCGCAAGCCAGGCAGATGGCGAGGAACACAAGACGGCTGGACAAAGGGCGGCGACCCGGCGTCAGACCCGCTCGAGCGCCTGCTCGAGGTCGGCGATCAGATCGCGCGCGTCCTCGATGCCGACCGACAGGCGCACGAGGTTGTCGGTGAGCGCAAGCTGGGCGCGGCGCTCGGCGGGGAGCGAGGCATGGCTCATCAGCACCGGGTGCCCGGCCAGGCTCTCCACTCCGCCCAGGCTCTCCGCCAGAGTGAACAGCCGGCAGCCTTCCAGGAAGCGCTTGGTTCCCGCGAGATTGGTGCGCAGGTACACCGCGATCATGCCGCCGAAGCCGCGCATTTGCGCAGCCGCCAGCGCATGCTGCGGGTGCTTGGGTAGGCCGGGATAGATCACCTTTTCCGTCTTCGAGTGGCGGTCGAGCCAGTGCGCCAGCTCGAGCGCATTGGCGCAGTGCCGATCCATGCGCAGCGGCAGGGTCTTCGCGCCGCGCAGCGCGAGGAAGCTGGTGAACGGATCCATGATCGAGCCAATCGCGTTCTGCATGAAGCCGAAGCGCTCGATCAGGTCGGCGTTGTCGCCCACCACCACCACGCCGCCGACCGCGTCGGAATGGCCGTTGATATACTTGGTGACCGAATGCACGACGATATCGAAGCCGTGTTCCAGCGGGCGTTGCAGGTAAGGCGAAGCGAAGGTGTTGTCGCACACGGTGAGAATGCCGCGCGCTTTTGCTGCGCGTGCCACCGCGGCCAGGTCGGTCACCTTGAGCAGGGGATTGCTCGGCGTCTCCACCCAGATCATGCGCGTGTCGGCGCGGATGGCCGGCTCGAGCGATTGCGGCTGGTCCGGGTCGACGTAGGTCACGCGCAGGCCCATGGAGCGCCCGCGCACGCGCTCGAACAGCCGCCAGCTCCCGCCGTAGATGTCATCCACCGCCACCATGTGGCTGCCGGCATCGAGCAGCTCCAGCACCGTGCCCATGGCCGCCAGGCCGGAGGAGAACGCCCAGGCGGTGCGGCCGGACTCCAGGTCCGCGATGCAGCGCTCGAAGGCCATGCGCGTGGGGTTCTGCGTGCGCGCGTACTCGAAGCCGGTGTGCTCGCCCGGCGAGCGCTGCTTGAAGGTCGAAGTCGCGTAGATCGGCGGCATCACCGCGCCGGTGGTCGGATCGGGCTCCTGGCCGGCGTGGATGGCTCGGGTGGAGAAAGCCTGCTGCGAGGGCGTGCTGGTCATGGTCGTACCGTGGAGGATCGCTGCGTAGGCCCAGTGTAGCGTGCTAGCGGTCGAGCGTGATGAGGAGCATGGGCTCGCGCACCGGGCTGCCGGTGAGCTGGATCCAGTACCCAATCTCGGGGTCGAGCCGGAAGGCAACGCTCTTCACCAGCTTGGCGCAGCCGATCTGCATGGCGAACCTGCTCGATTTCACCACACCGTCGGGCCCGACCACGTCGATCCACAAGCGTTGGTCGGACGAAATGCGGTACGCGCCGCTGCGCGGCACGTACAGCAGCATCAGGCCCGCATGGCTTGCCGCAGCGTCGTGGACCCGTCCCGGCGGCGCCAGGGGCGTCACCTCCGCTTCGGGGTGCAGGTTCACCTGCAGGCGCCGGTCGAGCGGCGTGAAGCGCGCATCCTCGGTGCGCGCTTTCAACGCGGTCACGGCGATCGGCGCAGCGCCCAAGAGGGCCATCTCGCGGTTCATGTCCCATTGGTAGTCCTCGCAGCCGCCGGTCGCCGAGCCGGGTTCGGCGGCGCTCGCTGCGCCCGTCAATGGCAGAAGCGCAAGAAGTACACGGAATCGCATGGTAGATGGCGAGGCGTTTTGGATCGGCGTGCATGGTACGCGAAGCGATGGACGGATGCTCATCGCCAGCGGCGGGCACGCGCTCGGTTGCGCGCCGCAGGGGGATGGAGTAGAAGGAGGGGCCGGCTGACCCTGGTTCCGCCGGTGCGTGCCGCGGTGCAGCGAACGGTGGCGCGCATCACACACTCGAGAGGAGACTCCCGCATGAAACGCACCTCGATGGCAGTGGGGTGACGGCTTCGGGCGCGGGTTGTCGGTGTTCAACAAGAGGAGGACAACGAGATGGCCACAAGAGCAAAGCAGGAGTTCGCCGATCTCGGCGAGCCGGAGGAACGTAACCAATGGACCGGCGACGGCCGCCGCCGGTTCCTTACCGGCCTCGGGGCCGGTGCCGTCGCGCTGGCAGCGCGGGGCGCGCTGGGCCAGGACAAGGGGCCGGTCGCGCCGCCGACCACGGTCACCAGTCCGCCGCGCGATTTCGGCCCGAACGGGGCGCCGAACGTCTATTTCTGGGATCCGGACGTCATCGCGGTCGATCCGTCATTCAATGGTCTCGCGCAGCCGAACGCGCCTATTCAGCGTTTGTGGACCGGGGCATTGTGGGCCGAAGGGCCGGCGTGGAACTCAGTCGGGCGCTACCTGGTGTGGAGCGATATCCCCAACAACCGGCAAATGCGCTGGATCGAGGACGACGGCCACGTGTCCGTCTTTCGGATGCCATCGAACAACAGCAACGGCAACACCTTCGACTTCCAAGGCCGGCAGATCTCCTGCGAGCACTTGACCCGGCGCGTCGTACGCTACGAGCTCGACGGTTCGATCACGGTGCTCGCCGACTCCTTCAAGGGCAAGCGCCTCAACTCCCCCAATGACCCGGTTCCGCATCCGGACGGCAGTATCTGGTTCACGGACCCGCCGTACGGCGCGCAGCTCTACGAAGGGACCCCCGATCCCGCCGGCGGCAAGAGCAACAAGGCGGGCAAGCTCAACAACCGGGTCGGCCAGCCCGTCGGCGTCAGCGACACCAGGCAGGAGTTGCCCACGCAGGTCTATCGATGGGACCCGAGCGGGCGGCTCGATGTGGTGATCCCCGACGACAAGGTGCCGAACCCCAACGGCCTGTGCTTCTCGCCCGATTTCAAGAAGCTGTATGTTTCCAGCACCGGGCCGGCGGGCAAGGGCGACATCCATGTCCTCGACGTCGGATCGGACAACAAGCTGTCCAACCAGAAGGTGTTCACCGATTGCAAGGTCGATGGAGTGCATTGCGGTCCGGACGGCTTCCGTGCAGACGTGTTCGGCAATCTCTGGTGCGCAAGCAATGCCGGTCGCGCGGTGGGCTATAGCGGGGTCACGGTGTGGAGCCCCGAGGGCAAGCTGCTCGGCCGGATCCGGCTCCCCGAAATATGCGGCAACGTCACCTTCGGGGGTCCCAAGCGCAACCGGCTATTCATGATCGCAAGCCAGTCGCTCTACGCGGTCTATACCGCGACCCAGGGGGCGTCTCCCGGGTAATGCGGTCCGGGACCAGCAGCGCTTCACGGCACGCGGCGCGCTTCGAAACGACGGCGACGCCGTCGGCGGACGGCCCCGAAGATCGTTGACTTCGGCACCTCCCGGGCGGATCGAACGTCGCCCGGGAGGTCGTCGAGAATCTCCTCAGAGCCGTCCTGCCCCGACCTCGCCGCGGTCGATGATGTACAGGCTGTCCAGCATCGGGCGCGAATGGGACAGGTCTGATTCAGTGAGCAGAATGGACAGTCCCTCCTCCTTCAGGCCGGCGATCACTTCCGCGAGGCGCCGCGCGAGCACCGGCGCCACTCCCTCGAACGGTTCGTCCAGCAGCA
>DATBMG010000068.1:0-27737 GCA_036554965.1 Burkholderiales bacterium | reverse complement strand
TCCTGCACTTCGCCCTGTTCGACGACGCCTTCTTCTCGCTCAGCTCGGCCGAGGACAACCGCGCCGCATTCGCCTATCTCGCGGTGGACTTCGCCCTGCTGGCGTTGGCCGCCGCGCTCGGCTGGCGCATCACGCGCACCGGCCAGATGACCACGCAGTATCGCTGGCTGTACCAGAAGACCAGTCCGCTCACCTGGAGAGCGAGGCCCGCGGCGGGCGGCGAGTAAGTCCCGCAGGACAATCGTTTCAACCCGGAGCAAGGAGGAGCAAGCATGTTTCCATCTCGAACGTTGTGCCTGGCACTGGCGGTCGGTCTGACGGCGGCGACGCCTGCGGCGGCAGAGCTCACCATCGCGACGGTCGGCCCGATGACGGCGCAGTACGCGGCGTTCGGCGCGCAGTACAAGGCCGGCGCCGAGATGGCGGTGGAGGACATCAACGCCGCCGGCGGGCTGCTGGGCGAGAAAGTGAAGCTGGAGATCGGCGACGACGCCTGCGACCCGAAGCAGGCCGTGGCGGTGGCCAACCAGCTCGCGCGCAAAGGCATCAGGTTCATCGCCGGCCACTTCTGCTCCGGCTCGTCCATCCCCGCCTCCGCGGTGTATGCCGAGGAGGGCATGATCCAGATCTCGCCGGGCTCGACCAATCCCAAGTACACCGACGAGCGCCCCGGCCCGGGCATCATGCGCGTGTGCGGCCGCGACGATCAGCAGGGTCAGTTCGCCGGCAAGTATGTGGCGAGCACCTACAAGGACAAGGCGGTCGCGGTGGTGCACGACAAGTCCGCCTACGGCAAAGGCCTGGCCGACGAGACGCTGAAGTCGATGCGCGCCGCGGGCAAGAAGGAGAAGCTCTACGAGGCGATCACGGCGGGTGAGAAGGACTACTCGGCGCTGGTGTCCAAGCTCAAGGCGGAGAAGATCGACGTCGTCTACTTCGGCGGCTATCACACCGAAGCCGGTCTGATCGTGCGCCAGATGCGCGATCAGGGCATGAAGGCGCAGTTCATCTCCGGCGATGCGCTGGTCACCAAGGAGTTCTGGCAGATCACCGGCCCCGCCGGGGAAGGTACGCTGATGACCTTCCCGCCGGATCCCGCCCGCGACCCGGCCAACGCCGCCATCGTCAAGCGCTTCAAGGCCAAGGGCATCGAGCCTGAGGGTTACGTGCTCTACACCTACGCGGCGGTGCAGGTGTACGCGCAGGCGGTCGCGGCGGCGCGCTCCACCGACAACAAGAAAGTGATCGAGGCGATGCAGAAGGGCACGTTCAAGACCGTGCTCGGCGACATCACCTTCGACGCCAAGGGCGATCCCAAGACCGAGGGTTACATCTTCTACGTCTGGAACAACGGCGGCTACGACTACCTGAAGAAGTGACGTCGGGCAGGAGATAATCGCGGCGCCGACTTCCGATGTAACACCGCATGCTGGGTCGCTTTCGGCTGTATAGCGGGCTCGTCCTGTTCACGTACCTGCTCGGCCATCTCGCCAATCATGCGCTGGGCGTGATCTCGCTGGAGGCGATGAACGCCGGCATGCGGTTCACCATCGAGCCCTGGCGCACGCTGCCCGGCACCGTGCTGCTGAGCGGGGCGGCGCTGGTCCACGTCTTCACCGTACTGTGGTCGCTGTATCTGCGCCGGACGCTGCGCATGCCGGCGTGGCAGATTACCCAAACCGTCCTCGGGCTCCTCATTCCGTTCGCCCTGATCGGGCACGTGCTCGCGACCCGCGTCCTGCATGAACTGTTTGCGGTCCAGGGCAGCTACATCACCGAGCTGATCGCGCTGTGGCTGCTGCTGCCGGAGTTCGGGGTGTTGCAGGCGGTGCTGGTGGTGGTCGCCTGGGCGCACGCCTGCGTCGGCCTGCACGCCTGGCTCAGGCTCAAGCCGTGGTATGCGGCGCGCCAGCAGTTCGCCTTCGCGCTCGCCGTTCTGTGGCCTGCGCTCGCGCTCGCCGGTTACGTTGCCGGCGGCATGCAGGTGGTGCGCCGGGCACAGCAGGCGGGCTGGGTCGAAGGCGTTGCCACCGAGGCGGGCTTCACGCCCGAACTGGTCGACTGGGTGCTGCGCTGGGAAACGCGCGGCGCGGTGGGGTTCGCGGTCCTGCTGGCGGCGCTGTTCGCGATGCGGGCGCTGCGGGCGCGGCGTTCCGGCGCCGGGCAGCTGCGGCTGCGTTACCAGGATCGCACGACAGTCGCCGTGCGCCGCGGCATGACCGTGCTCGAGGCATTGCGCGCCGCCCGCATCCCGCATGCTTCGGTGTGCGGCGGGCGCGGGCGCTGCTCGACCTGCCGCGTGCATATCGATGCCGGCGCCGAGCACTTGCCCGTTCCGGAGGAAGACGAGCTCAGGGTGCTCCGGCGCATTGCTGCGCCGGCGTCGGTGCGGCTCGCCTGCCAGCTGCGCCCGCGGGCCGATCTGTCGGTCACCCCGCTGCTGCCCGCGAGCGCGACCGCGGCGGATGCGATGGAACGCGCCGAGTACCAGCGCAGCGAGGAGCGCGCGGTCGCCGTGCTGTTCGCCGACATGCGCGGCTTCACGCGCCTGGCGCATTCGCGGCTGCCCTACGACGTGGTGTTCGTGCTCAACCGCTACCGCGAGGAGATGGCGCGCGCGATCGAGAGCGCCGGCGGCGTGGTCAACGAGTTCGTCGGCGACAGCGTGATGGCGTTGTTCGGGCTGAGCAGCGAAGTGGACAGCGGCTGCCGCCAGGCGGTGGCGGCGGCGCGCGCCATGCTCGAGCGCCTGGAGCAGCTCAACCGCACGCTCGCCGCGGAGCTGGACGAGCCGCTGCGCATCGGCATCGGCATCCACGCCGGCCCGGTGATCCTCGGCGAGACGGGCTATGCCAAGCTGAAGGGCATCACGGTGGTGGGCGACGTGGTCAACACTGCGAGCCGGCTGGAGGAAATGACCAAGCGCTTCGGCGCGCAGATGGTCGTGTCGGAGGATGCCGCCGCCCATCTCGGCGAAGACATCGCCGGCTGGCAGCGCCACGAGGTCGAGGTGCGCGGCCGCATGGGGACGATGACGGTGATGACGCCCGACGCTGCGCTGGCGGACCACCGTATGCCGGCGTCGTGAGCGAATTGCCCGGTCCGGCCCCTTTCTCAGCACTCCGTTGAGCCTTCTGTAGCCCTTGCCCAACACCTCGGGGCGGGCCGAATCCTGGCACGCAACCTGCTCCATTCCGACCGGGCGGCTGCGGCCGCGTATCGTCGAATCGAACAGGGATTTGTTGATGAAACCTTCAAACAGAATTTTCCTTGCGGTGGCGGCCACGGCCGCGGCGGTTATGGGCGTTGGCGGCCTGCCGCCGGCGTCGGCGGACCAGGACTTGGCGATAGGAAGCGGAAACGCGGCCACTGCCAATCTGAACTTCCGGGTGATCATTCCGGCGCTGACGCGACTGCGCATCGGCGACCCGACCCCCGGTACGGTCAACACTATCCAGTTCACCCTCGGCGGGGCCGGTACGCCGATGCCCGGAGACGGAACCCCTGTCGGGGCGGGCAATGGCGGCTCCGGCGGCTATCCGAACAACGCCACCACCGACGTGGAGGTGGAACTGCTCACCACTGCCGGCAACGTCACCGTGACCCAGACGCCGACCGCGGCCAACCTCGTCGGTCTGGTCGTCGCGAATACGATCCCCTGGACTGAGATTCTCATCGAGGACAACGGCTCGGTGCTGAGCCACAGTCAGGACGGCGGCAGCCTCACGAGCGGGGCGACGCCGATCTTCACCAACGGCCCGGGCGTGTACAGCGGCAACTGGACGTTCACTTACAACAACACCACCGCGTTCGCGGCGGATACCTACAACGGCACGATGCAATACACGGTGATCAACCCGTAGTACGGCCGGGCTCCGGCCGGCAAGGGCTGGCGCGCGAGCGCCGGCCCTTTCGTTTTCCGGGTGCGACGCCGATAATCTGCCGATGCTGCCGAAGCTCAATCTGCGCCGATCGGTGCTGGTTCTTGCCCTGGCGGCGGTTCCGGCCGCCTACGCCGCCCATATCGTGATCACGGGACCGGGACCGCAGCTGCACATCGCGATCGGATCGCTGGGGACCACCGTCGACACGGTGGTGTTCGACCTCGCGGCGACGAATCCCGGCAGCGGCACGCCGATCGCCGGCTCTGCGCCTGTACGGGTGGAGGTGGCCTACAAGAAGCAACGCGCGCTACCCGTCATCATCCTGGTGACGACCGATGGATCCGCTGCAATGACCTGCACCACCCCCGCCAGTTGCGGTGCCACGACCATCCCCATGACCCAGATCAGCTGGACGGCGTCGCTGGGACAGTGGCCGAGCGGAACGTTCAGCGGCGGGGCCAACCAGCTGCTGTTGCTGTTCCTCGCCGGCGGCACCAGCGGTGCAATCACGCGGCGCGAGGACGTCCTGTCGTACAGCTACGCGAACTCGACTGCCTATCCCGCGGGCATCTTCCAGGGTCGCGTCACCTACACCGCGGTGTCGTTCTGATGCGGCGTCTTGCGGCGTTTCTGTGTTGTCTGCCCTGGACGATCGCGGGCGCCAACGGCGCGGAGCGGTTGAGCGATTCGCTGTCGCCGGTGCTGCGGGCGCAAGTCAACGGCGCCTGGGAAGGCGCCGGTTTCAATCCCGGCGATCCACGCGACGGGACGGTCATCGCCCGCACCGGGCCGATGCAGGTGCGGCTGGCGATTCCCGCGCGCTACACCGAGCCGCCGCAGCGCGTGCGCATCTTCCTGGTGGTGCCGCTGACGATCGTCGGACTGCAAAGCGCCGAGAGCTTCGAGGTGAGCTGGGCGAGCGGCGGCCTGTTCCTGTCCGGCCGGGCGCGCCCGGGCCAGCGCGCGCTGCTGTTCGAGGGCACGGTCGAGCAGCCGGTGCTGAGCGACACCATCGACTTCTCGATCCGCGCCGACGGCGCCCAGATGATCGGCGCGATCGAATACGAGACGATTTTCGAGATCGAGGCGAACTGATGCAGAAACCTCATCACCACCTGGCAGCGACATGGTCGGGTGTCGCGCTGTTGCTGAGCGCTGCCGTCGGCGCCGCGTCTGCGGCGACGTTCGACGTCGCCGTCTCGCCGCCGACCTTCGAGCTGAAGGCGAAGCGCGGCGCCAAGGTGCGGGAAGCCTTCCGCATCACCAACAACGACAGCCAGGCCGGCGCCTATCTGTTTCGCACTGCCGACTGGGATCTCGGGTCGACCGGGACGGTGACCTTCGTCGAGGGTCAGCCGGTTACCGGCTCCTGCCGCCCCTGGGTCAGGATCGAGCGCCATGCGCTCAATCTCGCGCCGCGCGCTACCCGGCCCTACCGGTTCGAAGTGCACGTTCCGGAAGACGCGCCCGACGGAGAATGCCGGTTCGCTCTGCTGGTGAGTCCCGACCCGCGCACGATCAACCCGGTGATATCCGGCAACCTGCGCATTCCGGTGGTCGGCCGCATCGGCGTCATCGCTTACATCGCCATCGGCGACGCCAAGCCGAAGCTGTCCTATCGCGGCCTGAAACAGGGCGTGGTCAACGGCCGGCCGGCGCCGGTGGCCGTGTTCAGCAACGACGGAACCGCTCACGGCCGGCCCTCCGGAATTCTCGACGCCCGCGACGCGACGGGCCGCTCGATCGAGGCGCAGGTGATGCCGGCGCCGGTCCTTCCCGGACAGACCCGCGAGGTGCCGATCATCGCCGCAGAAAAAGGCCCCGACGGCAATCCGCTGGCGCTGAGTCTTCCGCTGCGGCTGAAAGGGAAGATCGAATGGGAGGGCGGTTCTCGCGCGATCGACGAGCAGGTGCAGTAGGGGACGGCCCCGGCTAGGGCCTGATCCTGGTCAGCGGGATCTCGACTCTGCCTTCACCGCGCAGAGGCACGTCGACGGCGACGCCTTGCTCGTTCGTCACGCCCCAGGGCAAGGGCAGGTCTTCGATGCCGACCGTCACGACGTGACGGCCGGCGGCGACCGAGATGAACTCGAAACGGCCATCGCGATCGGTGCTGCGGAAGGAGCGGCCGTCCAGATAGATGACCACCCCTCTTGCCAGCTCCTCGTCCGCCTGGCGTATGCCGTCGTCGTTGGCATCGAAGAACACCACGCCGGTCAGGCGCCCGGTTCCCAGCGCGCCGGTGTCCGCGCCCTCGCGCTGCAGCGGCACGCCACCGGCGAGCGTGTAGCGCAGCAGGAGCAGCGCGCTCTTCTCGTCGAGGCTGATCGACCCCGGCGCGGAACTGAGCTCCGAGCGTGTCCACCCCAGGTTGAGCGTCGCACCCCAGTTGCGCGACAGGAACCAGTTGAGCGCCAGGTTCGCGTTGTAGGATTTCGCGGACGTGTCGTCCCCGAAATCCGTGCCCGACGCATTCGCGTTGAGGTCGAGCGCGAACCGGGCCGACAGCGTCTGACGCAACGTCAGGCCCGCAGTCCATTGATCGAAGCCGACGTCAGCGCGCTCGCCATCTCCGTACTGCAGGGTGCTGGTCAGGTAGCGGTTCGCGCCGCCCGGCCAGACGTGAAACCAGGTGAACTGGGTCTGCTCGTCGGAGCGCTGCGACGAAGACGTATCCTGGTGGAACACCTCGAAGCGCCCCTGACCGACCGGGAACGTGCGCGTCGCGTACACCCTGGTGGAGACGGTTCGAGGCAAGGCCGCGGCCTGCAGTCCCGACCCCTGGCGGGTGTCGACCAGATCCAGCGTGGCGCCGACGCTGGTAAGGCGATCGACGCGGTACGATCCGCTGGCGAAGCCCTGGATCACGTCGATGCCGGTCACGGCGGGATCGTCGTCGATGTTGGTCTGACTCGCTTCCAGTCCCAGAGAGGCGTTGTAACGCTGGCGGAGGACGTCGGCGCGCCAGTAGACGCCCTGCTGGTCGTTGGCGATCAGCGCATCGGTCCACAACAGCCCGGGGTCGAGCCGGAACGCGCCCACCCGGTGCTTCCACAGCCCGAAGTACCGATAGGCGTCCGCCCACAGGCCGAGATTGCCCTCGCTGTCGCCGAGCGCGTTGAGCTGCACGCTGCGGCTGCCGTCGGGAGCCAGATAGCGCGCCGCCGTGGCGACGGTCTGGTGGTCGGGAATGCGCGGATCTCCGTTCAGGCTCCAGAGCTGCCCGTGGATCGTCCACCGCGGATCGAGTCGCTGACTGGCGCTCACGCCCAGCAGCTCGCCCGGTTCGGACTCGAATTGAAACACCGCAGTGCCGGTCAGCCGACCGCGGGAGCCGGCGGTCAAGGTCAGGCTGCTGTCCGGGTCGCGCACCGTGCCGAGCACACCACCCAGGAGCGAGGACGGCAGCTGCACCCGGTACGAGCTGGAAATGACGCTGTCGTGCGCGGTCCGGATCACGCCCGCGCTGCTGTCGGCCAGCCACGATCCACCGAGCGCGAGTCCGGTGTTGTACAGCGTAACGGTGCCGCCGGTCCCGGTGTTCAACCCCTGCAGGAAGGGGCTGTTGCTGGTGTCGGCGTAGCCCAGCGTCGCGTCCAGCAGGAAGCGGCCGTATTGCGCGGTCTCCTGCTGGTAGTTCAGGCCGAGCCCGTGCTCCTGGTAGCTGCCCCCGGCGTCGAGGTCTCTCAGGTATCCGGTGTATCCCAGGGTCAACGAGCGCAGGCCGGGAAGCCCTTGCCAGCCTTCCACACCCTCCACCCCGCGCTCGTCGGTGAGCGGGAGCGGCTCCTCGATCAGTTGATCGACGTACTCGCCGCTATCGACCGTGCTGGACGGTGCCCCCACGGCTTGCTGCGGCACCGCCACTCCCGCGGCCGCATCCTGCAGCGAGCCCCCGGCGATAAGCGCCGCGGCCGCCAGCGCAATCGCCTTTCCTCGAGACCTGGCACGCGGCTCTGCCGGTGCCGCTGCCGTTCGGCCGGCAGGGGTCTTGCGCTGGGCAGTGGTGGGATCGTGCAATCGAAGGGCGCATCGGCAGGTAAGCGATTACTCTTTTCGGATCAGGCCGATCAAGCTTGATAGGGCCGAGCGAGGGCCGACTCAATCGGCCGAGACGCCGGCGCTGCGCAGCACCGGCGTCCACTTGTCGATCTCCGCTTGCAGCCAGTCGCGCAGCCCGGCGGGCGTCTGCTTGGATTCGGGAACGATCTGCGCGCCCAGCTCGGCCAGCCGCTGGGTCACCGTCGGATCCTTCAAGGCGATCCGCAGCGCGGCGTTGACCTTGTCCAGGGCGCCCTGCGGCGTGCCCTTCGGCGCGTAGATGCCGTGCCACACCACCACCTCGAAATCCGGCAGGCCGCTCTCCTGCAAGGTTGGCGCATCGGGCAGCGCTTTGATGCGGGCGCGCGTGGTCGCGCCGTACAGCTTGACTCTGCCCGCGTGGATGTGCGGAATGGTCTGCGTCGTCTGGTCGCAGAGCAAGTCCACGTGTCCGCCCACCAGCGCGACCAGCGCGGGTGCCGTGCCCTGGAACTGAACCGTCGTGATCTCCACGCCGAGCGCGCGTTGCAGCAGCAAGGCGCACAGATGCGATACGGCCCCCGCGCCCGCCTGGGCGAGGTTGATCGTGTCGCGGTTCGCCTTGATGTAGGCGAACAGTTCCTGCGCGGTGTCCGGTGGAAAATCCCGGCGGCCGATCAGCGTCATCGGCACGTCCACCACCTGGCCGACGAACTCGAAGCTCTGCAGCGGATCGTAAGCGAGCTTGCTGTACAGCGCCTTGCCGGTCGCCATGCCGTTGTGATGCAGCAGCAGCGTGTAACCGTCGGGCCGCGCCCGCGCGACGTGTCCTGCCCCGATCGTGCCGCCGGCCCCAACTCTATTCTCCACCACCACGCTCTGCCCGAGCGTCTGCCCCATCGAGATGGCGAGCGTCCGCGCGAGCACGTCGGTGGGCCCGCCGGCGGCGAACGGCACGACGAGCGTGACGGGGTGCGTCGGATAGGCCGCCGTGCCGGTGTCCTCGCGCGTGCAGGCGGCGAGCATGGCCGCCAGCACCGCGCCGAGAACAATCAGCCCGCCGGCGAACGCCCTCATTGCACGAACCGAAGCGATCGGGGCGGGAGTGGGAGCGCCCCGCCACACGATCGCGAGCACCGCCATCGCCGCTGTCGAGATCGGCACGACGGTTTCCCTGCTGCCTCGGGCTCAGAAGGCGACGAGCGACTGTCCCGTCAGGCGCACCGAGAGGAAGTTGAAGAAGAAGAAGCCGAAGAACAGCACCACCAGCACCAGGATGACGTTGGCCCACCAGGGCGCGCGCGCCGGTCTGGGCAGCTTGCTGTTCAGGTAGATCAGCACCACCGGGAAGATGATCGCCGCCAGGTTCGCCATGTTCGCCGAGATCTGCAGCAGCATCGTCGGCAGCGCGAGGTGGATGATGATCCCGATCACGACGATGAAGACCACCGCCAGGATGTAGTAGAACTTGCGCGGGTCGCCGGCGATCCATGCGCGCAGGCGCGGGCTGACGGCGATCGCGGCATCCGTGGTGTTGCGGATCAGCATCTCCAGGATGGTGGTCTGTGTCTTGAACAGGATCAGCGCACCGAGGAGCAGGGTGAAGGGGAACAACCACGCGGCATGCTTGCCCAGCTCGATGGCGGTGTACACCGGCATGTTGGCCGTCGTGGCTTCCCCGGCGCCGGGCGTGACGGCGAGCGACATGACCAGCACACCGGGCACGAACATGCCGATCATCGCGCCGATGAAGAACACCGCCCATTGGTCGATCACCAAATAGCGGAACCAGCGCTTCCAGAGCTTCGTGTTGCGTTCGCTTTCGCGGAAGGTGACGCCGGACGGCAGCACGTCCTGCTTCTTCCCGCCGACCAGGCCGGAATAGAAACCCACCTTGTGGCCCATGCCGTAGCCGTGATCGCGATAGTAGTTGATCAGCATGAAGTTCATGCCGGAGGCGAAGCCGGTGTAACCGATGATCGCGCCCAGCAATGTCGCGTCCATGCCCTTGGGAATCGGAGCCGGGGTGACCACACCGGCGAGCATCTCTCCCCACAGGGGACCTGGAACCAGCACTGCTGCCAGCGTGCCCAGCACGGCCAGGATGAGGATCACCAGGAAAGTGTCGATGATCTCCAGCGTTCGCGTGATCTTCTGGCCGAACAGGTAGATCACCAGCGAGAGCACCATCAGGCCGATCGCGATGAAGCGCACCGTCTGCAACTCCCCCGGCAGCTTCGGGTCGAAGGTGCGTCCGGCAAAGATGGCGAACAGGCTTTGTCCGGCGGCCGAGGTCCATCCGCCCCAGATCCACGCCAGGTAGATCAGGATCAGGGTCGCGGGAACCCAGAACGTGTAGCCGGGCAGCGCACGGGTGAAGCCGACGATCGGCACTTCGCCCGTGGCGATTGTGTAGCGTGCGGCCTCGACGTTGTAGAACACCTGGAGTATGGCCGACAGGGTGATCAGCCAACCCAGCCCCAGGAAGCCGTACTTGGAGAACGCCAGGGGGCCGAGCAGCCACTCGCCGCTGCCGAGCGACACGCCCAGCGCGATCATGCTCGGTCCCAGCACGCACATCACCATTTCCTTGCCGCCGATTTTCTTGACCTTGAACACCTCTTCGGGCGTGGGCAGGTCGTCGAGCGGCAGCGGCGGGCGGCTGACGCCGATCTGCAGGCTGGTCGCCTGCCCTTGCGGCGGATTCGTCATGAGGGTGTCCTCCCGGTCTGAATTATTCGTTGGTGTGGCGCATACGCCGTTGTCGTGGTGACGGCCGGCGCAAGGCGTCGCGGCATTATAGTGCGTTCATCGCTGGGTCTGTCTCGGAGCACGATGTCCCGAAACGAGGCCACGGAAGCCCGGTGGTGCCCAAGCGGCGGGCTGCGGCGGCGAGACGCGCTGGTCGACCGACAGCGCCAGGCCCGCGGGATTCTGGCATATTGCACGCAGGCAGCCAATCCGGGCCGGCCGACGGCCCCGGCCCGAAGGGCCAGGGATTGCCATGCCCGGCGCGAAACCTTGACGGTGGTCAAGTCGGGGTGGGACGAGCCGAGTAGAGTCGAAATTTCTTGGAAGGAGATACGCCATGTCGACAGTGTTGGTTGCGGTAGACGGCTCCGCGAGCGCCGTGCGCGCGGTCGAGCACGCGGCGCTGCTCGCCAAGCGCGCTGCGGCGGAGGTGTGCGTGCTGAACGTGCAGCTGCCCATCCGGGCCGGCGAGCTGGTCGATCGGGCGGCGCTCGACAAGTACCAGCGCGGGCTGGGTCAGCAGATCGTCGACACGGCCATGGCCACATTGCGCGACCGGGGCGTCGCGCACCAGGGCCGCGTGGTCATCGGAGAGATCGGCGAGTCCATCGTCAGCACGGCGCAGGACCTCGGCGCCGAGCAGATCGTGATGGGCTCGCGGGGAATGTCCGCTCTGCCGAATCTCGTGCTCGGCTCGAACGCGACAAGAGTCATTCATCTGGCCCGGGTGCCGGTCACGATCGTGAAGTGAGCCGGGCGCGGGCAGCCGGCCGCGGACGGCGCTCGCCGTCATTGCAGGAACTCGGGGGAAACGAGCCTCGGCAGGAACAGCACCAGATCGGGCCACACGATCACCAGCGCCAGCATCGCCAGCATCGGGATCAGCATGATCAGCGTGTCCTTGAGTGCGTCCAGCACGCGCATGCCCGCGACCGCGCAGGCGATCATCAGGCATAGGCCGTACGGTGGCGTGACCAGACCGAAGGCGAGCGAGACGATGCCGATCATGGCGAAGTGGATCGGATCGAGACCCGCGGACTGCGCGAGCGGCGCCAGGATCGTACCCACGATGATGATGGCCGGGATCGCGTCGAGGAAGCAGCCCACCACCAGGAAAACCGCGGCGATGAAAAAGCCGGTAGCGGTGGCGCCCATGTGCCAGGCCTGCACGCCGGCGAGCAGCGCCTTGGGGATCTGGTAGTAGGCGAGCAGCCAGCCGAAGGCGCTGGCCGTGCCCACGCAGAACAGCGCCACCGCGGCCAGCCGGCCGGTGTCGAGCAGCGCCCGCTGCAGGCCGGCGAGATCCATCTCGCGGTACACCAGCAGCGACAGCACGCCGGCATACAGCACCGCGATGCAGGCCGACTCGGTGGCGGTGAACCAGCCGAAGATCTTGCCGCCGATGATGATCACCGGCGTCATCAGCGCCGGCACCGAAACGGCGAGCGCCTTGATCACCTCCGGCAGCGCGGCGCGCGGATAAGTCGGATAGCCGCGCGCCTTGGCGTAGGCGTGCACGGTGCCCATCTGCACGAAGCCGATCAACAGTCCCGGGATGATGCCGGCGAGGAACAGTCCGCCGATCGACACCGTGAGCAGTCCGCCCCACACGATCATCAGGATCGAGGGCGGGATGATGACGGCGAGCACCGCGGAGACCGCCGTGATCGCCACCGAGAACCCGTCGTCGTAGCCTTCCTTGCGCTGCGCCTCGATGAAGATCTTCGACTGGCTGGCGGCGTCCGCGGTGGAGGAGCCGGAGATGCCGGCGAAGAAGATCGACAGCACCACGTTGATCTGCGCCAGCCCGCCGGGGAAGTGCCCGACCAGCGCGCGCGACAGCCGCACCAGGCGATCGGTGATGCCGCCGACGTTCATCAGGTTGGCGGTGAGCAGGAAGAACGGCACCGCCAGCAGGATGAAGGAGTTGTAGGCGTTGAACGTCTCCTGCAGCAGGTTCTGCGGCGACAGGCGCTCCTCCCACAGGAAGATCGGCAGGCAGGCGAGCCCGAGCGCGAACGCCACCGGCACGCGCAGGAACAACAGCGAGAAGAAGCCGCCGAACAGGACGAGAGCGGCGCTGCCGGGCGCGATCAGCGTCTCGCTCAACGCGCACTCCCGAGTGCGGTGCGCAGGTCGTCGTACAACTGCTCGCCGAGGAACGCGATCCAGGTCGCGCCCGCCAGCGGCCAGGCGACGTGGATCAGCCACAGCGGCAGCTCGGCCAGCTCGGAGAGGCGGCCGAGCGCGAAGCGGGTGAACTCGATGCCCCACCACAGGAAGGCCAGCGCGGCGACCAGCACGAACAGGTTCGCCACCACGCGCAGAGCCGCCTGCGCACGCGAGCCCATGCGCGGCCACACGTCGACCACGAAGTGGCTGCTCTCGCGCACCCCCAGCATGGCCCCCAGCATGATCATCCACACGAACAGGAAGCGCGCCATCTCTTCGGTCCAGATGTAGGCCGGGATCAGCGCGCTGTAGCGCGAGAAGATCTGCAGGCTCACCGGGACGATCAGCACGGCGACGCTGGCCGCGAGCAGCCAGGTCAGCAGGCGCGCGTAGCCTGCGGTCAGCCGTCGCCAGGCGCTGCGCGGGGTGGGTTCGCTGGGCATGCGGTATCGCGCTCGGAGATGCGGGCGAGGATCGGCACCCGGCGCAGCGCCTACTTGATGGCGTTGATCCGGTTGAGGATCGGCTCGGCGCCGATATCCCTGGCGTAGGCGGCCATCACCGGGTCGACCAGCTGCTTCATGCGGTCGCGGCCGGCGAATGCGATGCGCTTGAGCTTGCCGGCCTTCTCCAGCGCGTCGAGCTTACGAGCGTCCTCGCTCGACTCGACCTCGCGGCCGAAGGCGCCGGCCTCGCGGCCGGCCTTGACGATCGCGGCCTGCAGATCCGGCGGCAGCCGCTTGAAGGTCTTGCCCGAGAAGCACAGCGGGCGAATGGTGATGGCGTGCTGCGTGAGCGCGAGGTGCGGCGCGACCTCGTAGAAGCGCATCTGCTCCACGCCCGCGGCCTCGTTCTCGCCGGCCTGGATCACACCGTTCTGGATGGCGTTGTAGATCTCGTTGTAGGCGATGACGGTGGGCGCCATGCCGGCGGCGGCGAAGGTGCGGCTCCAGATCGGCGCGCCCTGCACGCGCACTTTCAGACCGCGCAGCGATGCCAGATCCGGCAGCGGCTTGCTGGCGAAGATGTTGCGGATACCGCCGCCCGCGTAGCCCAGCAGCAGCACGTCTGCCTTCTGCGCGATCTCATCGGCCACCGGCTTGAACAGGTCCTGGTCGAGCACCTTCTGCCAGTGGGCGAGATCGCGAAACAGGAAGGGCGCGTCGATGAACGGCGCGGTGCGCGAGAAGGTGGACATGTGCGCCGGCGAGACGATGGCATAGTCCACCGCCTTGCCCTGCGCCATGTACTCGAAGTACTGCTTCTCCAGCCCCAGCTCGCTGTTCTTGTGCAGCGCGAAGGCGATCGGCTTGCCGTAGTACTTCTTCACCAGCTCCTCGAACCTCACCAGCGCCTTGGTGAAGGCGTGATCGTCGTTGAACTGCGAGGCGCCGTGCAGGGTCAGGGCCTGCGCGCCGGCCCGCGGCGCGACGGCGGCCAGGGCCGCGCCAGCGGCGATGCGGCGCAGGAATGCGCGTCGGGTCATGCGGTCTCCTCCGTGCCGGCTGCCCGGGCGATGGCACCCGGTGCGCGAGCGTCGATTGTCGGCGATTAGCGCCACCGGCTCAAGTGATGCCCGACGCGCGGTCCGGGCTCGGGTAGACTTCGATCATGCCCCTCTGCGCACGCCACATCGTCGCCGCACTGGCTCTGCTGCTGCCGTTGCTCGCGGCTTGTACCATGGCCAATCAGCGCTACTCCACACCGCACACCGAGGACTTCGGGCTCGCCGTCGGCGCGCTCGAAGTCGGCGGACTCGGTTTTCTGACGCCGTCGACGGTCACCGGTCAGGAGGAGGATCGGCAGCCCCTTGCGCTGGTAGTCGCCGACGTGGTGGCGGAGCGGCGCCAGGACATCCGCATCGTGGGGCTGCCGCAAACGCTGAGCGCGGTCAATCGCGCGGGCCTGACCGACGCGTACAAGCGCATGTACCAGGACTACCGCGACAGCGGTGTGTTCGAGCCCGCGGTGCTGCGCCAGATCGGGGACGCCGTCGGCGTGCGCTACGTGGTGCAGCTCAAGATGGCCGGCTTCCGCCAGGAAGCCAAGGGCCGCTTCGGCATACTCGGGCTGTCCATCCTGCAGACCCAGGCGGCCAACATCCGCCTGTTCTTGCAGATCTGGGACACCGACGACGGCAGCATCGTCTGGGAAGGCAACAACGAGCTCAATCGCGCCTACGACACGTTCAGCGAGCGCAGCGTGTCGTTCGACACCGTGGTGCGCGAGTCGGCCTCGGAGCTGATCGCGAAGATGCCCTGAACGGGGCGACATTCGAGGCGGTCACAAGCCGCATTCTCTAGTTGGAGCGCTCCAAGACGGCAAGTGCAGCGCGGGTGCGCGGCAGCAGACGAGCTGCGCCCATTCGCTCCGCGCAGGCGCCGAAATCAGCGCCAGGACCGGTCCATCGCAGCTCGTCTATGTCGTCGAACAGGCGTGCGTCGATCCTCAGCGTCGCAAGCTTCTTGAACAGCAGCGCCAGGTCGCGGTCGTCCTCCAGTATCGCGCGCGGGAAATTCTCGATGCTGCCGTGCCGGTTGAGGAGCCGGGCCGCCGTGACGGCCCCGATCCCGGGGATGCCCGGATATCCGTCCGCCGCGTCGCCGACGAGCGCCAGGTAGTCCGGAATCAAGGCCGGCTCCACGCCGAACTTGGCGCGCACGCCTTCCGCATTCAGCACCTTCTTCCCCCTGCGGTCCACCTGCACCACGCGATCGCCGCGGACGCACTGCGCAAGGTCCTTGTCGGGCGTCCAGATGCAGACCTTTTGCACGCGCTCGTCTTGCGCGGCGGCGTGCGCGGCGGAGGCGAGCGCATCGTCCGCCTCCAGCTCGGTCATGGGCCATACGGCCACGCCCATCGCGGCGAGCGCGTCTTCGAGCGGATGGAACTGCGCGAGCAGCGCAGGCTCGATGCCATCGCCCGTCTTGTAACCGGGCCAGAGGCGGTTGCGGAATGATTCGATGACGTGATCGGTCGCCACACCGATGTGCGTTTCTCCGGTCTCGATTGTCTGCAACACGGTCTGCAGTACGCCGACCACGGCGCCGAACGGCGGATCCTCCCCCTTGGTGAAACGGCGCAGGCCGTAGAAGTGGCGGAACAGCTCGTACGTGCCGTCCAGAAGATGAACGATCATCCGGCCATTATCGCTTCCGCTTCGGTCGCAAGGTGCCGGGCCGCATCGGCGCGGCGGCGCCGCTCTACGGGTGCCCGATGAAGTCGGTGCGGCCGCCGTCCACGGTGAGGACCTGGGCGGTGATGAAGCCGGCCTGCTCCGAGGCGAGGAAAGACGCGGCGGCGGCGATATCGTCCGGCGTGCCGATGCGCCGCATCATCGCCTTGGCGGCCACAGTGTCGAAATCGGCACCGCTCTGCGCGGCCATCTCGGTGGCGATGAAGCCCGGGGCGATCGCGTTCACGGTGATGCCGTCGGGGCCCAGGTCGAGGGCGAAGCGGCGCGTGAGCGTGATGACGGCAGCCTTGGTGGCCGCGTAGAACGTGGTGCCCGCCGCGCCGGTGCCGAGGCCGGCGATGGAAGCGATGTTGACGATGCGGCCCCAGCGGCGGGCTCGCATCTCGCCGGCGACCGCGTGCGTGACGCGCACCAGCCCGTCGACGTTGATCTCGCGCATGCCGTGGAACTGCGCGAAATCGAAATCGGCGAGATCGCCCTTGCGGAAGACGCCGGCGTTGTTCACCAGGATGTCGATGGGGCCGAGCGCCCGGCGTGCCGTTTCGACCAGGCGCGCGCAATCCTCGGCCTTCGCAAGGTCGCCCGCGACGGCCACCGCGCGGCCGCTGGAGCGCTCGATGGCCTCGACCACTTCCTCGGCCTGGTCGCGGCGCTCGCGGTAGTTGACGGCCACCGCAGCCCCGTCCCGGGCGAGGCGAAGAGCGATCGCGCGCCCGATGCCGCGCGACGATCCGGTAACCAGGGCGACTCGCTGGGTCATTGCCTCTCCTCCCGTTGCAGCGCTGCCGGTGCAGGCGACACGACGCCGAACTGCTGGCTGGTCTGTCGTTCGCCGCGCGCCCGCATCAATACGTCGACAAGCCGCGCGGCGCGGCCGGCTGGCGCGTCTGCCGCGTCGCGTAGACCAGGTCCACGGTCGAACCGGGCGTCACGCGCGTCCCGCTCGAGATGCTCTGGCGCAGAATGGTGCCGGGCTCGCGTGCCGAGGCGGCACCGGAGCGCCGGCCGAGCTTGAGCCCGGCCTTCTCCAGCGCGTCCAGCGCCTCCTGCATTGACAGCCCGACCACATTGGGCACCGTGGCTTGTGGCGGTGCTCGCTGGACGCCGACGGCGATCTCGACCTCGGCTCCCTTTTCGATCGTCGTACCGGCTGCGGGGCGCTGCCAGACGACCGTGTCGACTTGGTCTGAGTCGGTGACCTGACGCTGGCTCCAGCGCGCGACGCGCATCCCGGCTTCCGCGATCTGCGCGCGCGCAGTGCGGGCGGGCAATCCCACCAACTTCGGCATTTTCTGCTCCGGGGCCGATGTGGCTGGCGCCTGGGCAACGGTGGTTTCCTTCGCCGCCGGCGGGACCATCGGGGGAAGAGTGGCGCTCGACGTCGTTGCGGGGGTGGACAGCACCGGCTTCGCAAGGGGAACGTCCGCATCGCCGCCCTTGTCCCCCACGAGCCACCACGCGATCGCCAGCATGCCCACTCCGAGCGCCACGCCAGCGGACGCGTAGGGCACCCAGCTGCGCCGCGGCGACGCGGAGGCCTTGCCCGTGCTTCGGGTCGCGCCGGCAGGCGCCGTTCCCGGCCCTAGCACCTTCTCGAGCGCGTCGATCAACAGCACCATGTCGGCTTCCCAGCGACTGTCGCGCAGCTCGAACGCGTTGCGTCGCGTCAGCGCACGCAGGTCGTCCGGCAGACTTTCGGTGGCCGGCAGCGTCGCGCCCTCGACGAGCAGCGGAATGACGCGCACGTTGCGCTTGAGCGCGGCGGCCGCTTCCAGGCGCACGAAATCGTTGCTGTCTTCCAGTCGGCGTCGCCCGGCGGCGTCGGTCGCCTGCGCCCACTGCTTGCCGATCACCACGATCAGAACGTTGCAGGACCCGACCGCCTGCTCGATCGCCTCGACGAAGTCCACGCCCGGATCGATGCCCGCCACGTCCATGAAAACCTGGTCGCGGCCGAAGTGCTGGGCAAGGCGGTCGAACAATCTGCCCGCGTGGCCGGCAGCGTCCTCCCGGCGATAGCTGATGAAGATACCCGACATGCTCTCCGCGGTCTGCGCATTCGGAGGACGGCGATCGTCCGCCTCCGACCCGGGCATTGTAGCGCCCGGGCCCGATCAATGATCCGGTTTCGGAGTGGTCTCGAACACGCATCGATCCTGCCGGCCCTCCGCCGCGCATTGGCGCTCTTCGCACGCGAGCGCGACGCGGTTTCCGAGCCGGGCGCCCACGAATTCCAGGGCACCCGCGAACCAGCCGCGGAACATGGTGCAGGCCCTGCGCGGCGCACCCGCATGCGCCAGGACGAAGACCGAATTGGCCACGTACACCCGGGCGCGCCCGGTTGCAGGTTCCACCGACTCCACCGTGAACTGGCCCCAGCCGCGCTGCGACAGGCGTTTCAGGTAATGATGGAACACCTCGACGTCCTTCAGGCCGTGGGTGCGCGCTTCCTGCTCGCACCAGGTGTAGGCCGATCGGTGGCCCGCCTCGTACACCAGCTCCGCGTATTTCGCGGCGCCGAGCACCGTTTCCATGGCGAGCTGGTTGTCGACCAGGAAATGCCGCGGCACCAGGATCATCGGCATGCCGTCGACGCTCCAAACGCCGCTCGCGTCGTCGACTTCGATCGGCACCTGCGGCCGGCCCATGTCAGGCGCCCCAGACTTCCTTCAGCAGGCGCACCCAGTTCTCGCCCATCACCTTGCGCATGCGCGCTTCCTTCCAGCCGCGCCGGACCATCGCAGCGGTCAGGTTGGGATAGTCCTCGATCTCGCGCATGCCGGCGGGATTGATGATGTCGCCGAACTCCGTCAGCTTGCGCGCGTAGCCCTTGTCGTGCGTGATCCAGTCGAAGAACGCGCGCCCATGGCCCTGGGTGAAATCGGTGCCGAAGCCCACCTGGTCCTCGCCGCACAGGCCGATCACGTACTCGATCGCCTCGACGTAGTCGTCCACCGTCGCCTCGGTACCGCGTTTGAGGAACGGCGGGAACATGGTGACGCCGACGAACCCGCCGCGCTCGGCGATGAAGCGCAGCTGCTCGTCGCTCTTGTTGCGCGGGTGCGCCTTCAGCGCCGCCGGCAGGCAGTGGGTGTAAGCACACGGCCGCTTCGACGCCTCGATCACGTCTTCGCTGGTCTTCGCGCCGACGTGCGACAGGTCGCACAGGATGCCCAGCCGGTTCATCTCCGCGATCACCTCATGACCGAAGTCCGACAGCCCGCCGTCGCGGCTCTCGTAGCAGCCGCTGCCGACCAGGTTCTGCGTGTTGTAGGCGATCTGCATGATGCCCACCCCGAGCTCCTTGAACAGCGCCAGGTAGCCGATCTGATCTTCGATGCCGGTCAGGTTCTGCCAGCCCAGCGCGATCCCGGTCTTGCCCGCGTGCTTGGCGCGCGCGATGTCGGCGGTGGTGTGCACCTGCAAGATCAGGTCGGAGTGCTCGGCGAACCAGCGCTTCCAGCGCGCCACGTTGCTCATCGTGTCGCGAAAGCCTTCCCAGATGCAGCATGTGCAGTTGGCGGCGGTGAGCCCGCCGCGCCGCATGTCCTCGAACACTTCGCGCCCGAAGTCGGCGACGATCAGGCCGTCGAAGACGACCATGTCGCGATGCAGGTCGGCGGTATCCATGGACACACCTCGAAAGATGGGGATCGGCGATGGGTGCAACGTAGAGAAGAGCAGGGGCGTTGTCAACGTGCGACAGAGTCGCTCGATGAGGACGTATGCTCGCGCGACCCTTCACGGTACACTGACGTGCGACCGGGATCGAATGTCCAGGGTCGCAGCAAATCTTCTCCGCGAATCCGGCATGACCACGTGGGAGATCGCCACCGAAGCCGAGATCCGCGCCTCACCCGCGCAGGTCTGGGCCGTCTTGGCGGACACCGCCAGCTATCCGCGGTGGAACCCGTTCATCGTGGCGCTGCGCGGTGAGCTAGTCGAATCCGGCACGATCGACTTCCACTTCGTCATCCCGCCGGCACCGCGGCTGCCCGGCAGGGCGCAGGTGCTGAAGGTCGCGCCCGCGCGCGAGCTGCGCTGGGCCGGGCGCCTGGGGGCGCCCTGGTTGTTCCGCGCCGAGCATTATCACCTGTTCGCCCCCACGGACAGCGGCGGCACCCGGCTGCTGCACGGCGAGATCTTCTCGGGACTGCTGGCCGCGCCGATGTGGCCGCTGCTGCGCCTGTTCGGACGACCGGTGTACGTACGCTTCAATGAGGCGCTGCGCCGGCGGGCGGAGCAGGCGCGCGCCGGGAGCGCGTCGTGAACGGCGCGCGGTTGGCTGCCCCGGTCGAGCAGATCAAGGCGCGCTACGACGCCGTCGTCGTCGGATCGGGCTACGGCGCCGGCGTGGCCGCGTGCCGGCTCGCGAACGCCGGCTGGAGCGTGTGCGTGCTCGAGCGTGGCCGCGAGTTGCGTCCCGGCGAGTATCCCAACGACACGCGCTCGATGCTGGAGCAGGTGCAGATCGACCTGCCCGGCGCGCGCATCGGTTCCGAGGCGGCGCTGTTCGACATCCGCGTGTTCGACGATCTCAACGTCGCCATGGGCTGCGGGCTGGGGGGCACCTCGTTGATCAACGCCGGCATCAGCTTGCGCCCGGATCCGCGCATCTTCGAGGACCCGCGCTGGCCTGCCGAGCTGCGTGCGCCGGGGGCGCTGGATGCGTACTACGTGCGCGCGGACGACATGTTGAAGCCGTCGGTCTACCCCGAGCGGCGCGGCCGGCCGGCGAAGCTCGCAGCGCTCGAACAGGTGGGGCGCCGCCTCGGCGCACCGGTCAGCCGCGTGCCGATGCTGGTCAACTTCGCGCCGCTGCCGGGCGGGCTCAATCACGTGGGCGTGGAGCAGGGCGCCTGCGTGGGCTGCGGCGATTGCGTCACCGGCTGCAACTACGCGGCCAAGAACACCGTGCTGATGAACTACTTGCCGCGGGCGAAGCACGGGGGTGCGGAGATCTACGCCGGCGCCCGTGTGGCGCACCTGGAGAGATCGGGCCCGGGCTGGCGCGTACGCTTTGCCGTGCTGCAGCCGGATGGCAAGCGCTTCTCGACGAGCGATCGCAGCGTCGATGCCGATGTCGTCGTGCTCGGCGCGGGGGCGCTCGGCAGCACCGAGATCCTGCTGCGCTCGCGCGCCAATGGGCTCGTGCTGTCGCGTGCGCTGGGGCAGGGCTTCTCCGGCAACGGCGACATGGTGGGGCTGGTCTACAATGCCGACGGCCCGGTGAACGCTGTCGGCTGGGGGCGGCAATCGCCCGCCGGGCGCGCTGCCGTGGGCACCTGCTCGACCGGCTTGGTCGACGCCCGCGCCGGCGTGGAGCGCGAACAGGGATTCATCATGGTCGACGGTGCGATCCCCGGTGCGCTCGGCAAATGGCTGCCCGCCACCTTCATCGCGCTCGACAAGCTCACCGGACGCGACACCGACAGCGGTCTCGGCGACCGGATGAGAGAGGCGCGGCGGGCGTGGCTGAGCAAGCTGTTCGGTCCCTATGTGGGCGCTGTGCATCACACTCAAGGCTGCCTGGTGGTGGCGCAGGACGATGCCTCGGGTCGGCTAGGTCTGGAGAACGGGCGGCTGGTGTTGCGCTGGCCGGACGTCGGCCGCCAGGCGGCGTTCACACGCGCGAGCGAAGCGATGCACGAGGCGGCGCGCGCGCTCGGCGGAACCTACATTGCCAATCCGATCTGGCACGAATGGCTGGGTCGCAAGCTGATCACCGGACACCCGCTGGGAGGCTGCTCCATGGCCGACGACGCCCGCGCGGGCGTCGCGAATCACAAGGGTCAGGTGTTCAGCGTCGAGGCGGGCACGGCCGTGCATCCCGGCCTGTACGTCCTGGATGCTGCCGCGGTGCCGCGCGCGCTCGGTGTTAATCCGCTGCTGGCGATCACGGCGCTGGCGGAACGCGGCGCCGAGCATCTGCTCCGCGATCTCGGCTGAGCGTTCGCGCGCTCACTGCCTCGATTCGCCCGGCGGCCGATCGACCGAGGGTTCTTCGGGGGCCTCGTCTTCCCAGCTGTATCGCTTGGCCGGCGGCGGCGCATCCCGCCCGCGCAGCAGGAAGGCGAGGGCGACGCCGAGGATGGCACCGGACAGATGCGACTCGTAGGAGATCTGCGGGTCGCTGGGAAACACGCCCCAGATCATCCCACCGTAGAGGAAGAACACCACCATGGCCAGCCCGATGGCGCGACGATCCCAGCGCAGCACGCCGATGGTGAACACGAAGAACATCATGCCGAAGCTCAGCCCGCTCGCTCCGACGTGATAGGACTCGCGGCCGATCAGCCAGACGCCCAGTCCAGTGCCGAGGAAGAGCGCGGGAATCACGATGCGTGCCGACTTCGGGTAACCGTAGAGCAGCGCCGTGCCGAGGATGACGATGGGCAGCGTATTGGACAGCAGATGCGCCGGCGAACCGTGAATGAACGGTGCGGTCAGTATGCCGACGAGACCGCTGAGCCTGCCGGGGTAGATACCGTATTGGATCGAGTCGAATCCGGTTACCGACTCGAAGATCTTGACCAGCCAGAGTAGGATAGCGAAAGCACCCGAGAGCACGAAGGCGTAGGCCAGGCGCTCCCGGTCTTCCCTCACCCGCGTTGGGTCGGGAGGTGCATGCGGCATCGGTCGATCGACGTATGGCAAGGTTGGAGTGGCGCGCGTTGGGCGCTTCCAAGTGGGATAGTTGCGCTATCGTGCTGCCGGGTTCCGGTGCCCAGGATGCGCCCGATCTTTTCGATCATGCTGTCGCTGTTCTGGTTGCTCGTGGGCGCGCCCGGCTTGGCGAAGAACGATACAGGGCCACACGCCGCCGACCGAGAAGCGATCCGACGCGTGATCTCGCAGCAGCTCGACGCCTTTCAGCGCGATGACGAGGTCGAAGCGTTCTCCTATGCCTCACCGTCGATCCAAGCGCAATTCAAGACGCCGGCCGAATTCATGCGCATGGTGCGCAACGGCTACGAGGCCGTGTATCGCCCCCGCTCGACGCGCTTCCTCGAGGTCTTCGTGCTGGACGGGCAAGTCGTGCAGCCTCTGGAGGTCGTGGCGCAGGACACCGCCGTAGTGATGGCCTACTACCTCATGGAACGTCAGCCGGACGGGACGTGGCGCATATCGGGCTGTGTGCTGGGGAAAGCGCAGGGTGAGAGCGCAGAGGCGCTCAGTCCTGCCGCGGCATTTGCCCGGCCGCAATCTCCTGGTCCACGCACGCCTTGACGCGTGCCGGACCGCGGTTGCCTACTTCGTCGATGCACTTCTGGATCAGCGGCTTGTGCTCCTGCGGATGGTCCGCGAGCGCATCTGCTGCGGCGATGTCCTTGTCGGCGCAGCGCCTTGCGATCACCCAGCCGGTCTCTTCGACGTTGCGCAAGCACCGGGCCACGATCTGCTGGGTCTCCTTCGGATACTCCGACAAGGCTTTCTCCGCCGCAACGTCCTCGTCCACGCAGATCTGGACCATTTCATTGCCGAACTCACCCACCTGGTGGATGCAACGCGCGACGCTGCCCGCGTCGCCCCGAGCGTCGGGCCAAGCAAGCAGCGAGACGCCCAGGATCAGCGCGCGGCGGACCCGGGACGATTCCAGCGGCAAGCGCCGGCGTGACCGGGCTGTCTCCGAATAAGCGGTGCAGATCGCAGAGGGGTCGGAACGGTTCATCGGTATGGCCGGGCGCAGGAACATGAGACATTATGCCTCGCAGGCGGGAGCGGGTATTGTGTTTCTGGCCGAGCCCGTTCACTCGCCCAGAAACAGCCGCGCGCCGTTGCGCCAGGCGATGTTCTCCGCGACCTCGCGCGGCAGCTGCGACAGCCAGGCCCGATAACCGTCCATGATCTCGGGGACGTCGGGCCAGCGCTGCGGCACCCAGGTATCGGAGCCGAGCACGAAGCGTTGCGGGTACTTGGTGAAGAGCCGGCGCCACGCGGGAGACAGTGCGCCGCCCTCGGCGATGCCGCCGCGGTAAGACAGCTCCCCGTGCAGAGCGGGGTAGCGGGCGAACAGCTCGTCGACGCGCTCTTCCGCCGTGCCCATGCCGGTGTGCGCCCAGATCACCTTGGCGCCGGGGTAGAGCGCGAAGATGCGTTCGATCACGTAGTCGTCGCAGTGCGCGTGGAGCCAAAGGCCGCGTCGCTGCGCGAGCTGCATGAAGCGCGCGAAGCCTTCGCTGTCCGCGTCGCGGCCGAAGATGTGGAACTCGCCCAGGCCGACGTAGATGCCGCGCTCCAGCTCGCGCTCGATCATCGCGTAGATGGCGGGGTCGCGGAACCAGGTCTGCAAGTCGCTCGTGGTGACGTACGGCCGCGCGAAGGCCACCGCCTTGAAGTCGGGCGGGGCGGCCGCGAGCAGCTCGCGCGTGCCGTCGTTGGGACGGCTGGTGAGCAGCACGCCGCGGATGCCGGCTTCGCGCCAGGTGTCGAGCACGGCTTGCACCGACAGCGGGCGGCCGATGTCGAGGTTGTAGTGCACGTGGGCGTCGAACACCGGCAGGCGGTCGGCGGCCGCGGGCGCGCCAGCCGTCGCCAGCGCCAACAGCAAGGTCGGTAGCGATCGCGTCATTGCTTGGAAGGCCCATTTCGGCGCCAAGAAAGCGTCGCTAAGCTCGAAAAACACCCGCATAGGAGTCAATATTCTCGGCACTTCAGGGATTTGGCGTGGTCCGACCCGCCCGCAGCTCGGCCAGCAGGCGCGCCGCTTCGCTGCCTTGGATGCGGGCGATGTCGTCCTGGTACTTGAGCAGCGCGCCGAGCGTGTTGTCGATGGTGGCCGGGTCGAGCGCGATGCGGTCCAGCTCCACCAGCGCGCGCGACCAGTCGATGGTTTCGGCCACGCCCGGCGCCTTGAACAGGTCCATGCCGCGCAGCTTCTGCACGAACGCCACCACCTCCTGCGACAGCCGCTGCGGCGCGCCCGGCACCTTGCGCGCGAGGATCTCCAGCTCCCGCTCCGCCGACGGATAGTCGACCCAGTGATACAGGCAGCGCCGCTTCACCGCGTCGTGGATCTCGCGTGTGCGGTTGGAGGTCATCACCACGATCGGTGGCTGCTGCGCCTTGATCGTGCCGATCTCGGGGATGGTGATCTGGAAGTCGGACAGCACTTCCAGGAGATAGGCCTCGAACGGCTCGTCGGTGCGGTCCAGCTCGTCGATGAGAAGAACTGGCGGGACGGTATCCGGCTCCAGCGCCTGCAGCAGCGGACGGCGGATCAGGAAGCGCTCCGAGAACAGGTCGTGCCCCAGCGCCTCGCGCGAGGCCGCTCCGGCGGCCTCCGCGAGCCGGATCTCGATCATCTGGCGCGGGTAGTTCCACTCGTACACCGCCGAGGCGATGTCCAGGCCCTCGTAGCACTGCAGCCGGATCAGGCGCCGGCCAAGCGTGTGCGCCAGGACCTTGGCGATCTCGGTCTTGCCCACGCCCGCTTCGCCCTCGAGGAACAGCGGCCGGCCCATGCGCAGCGCCAGAAACACGGCCGTGGCGAGGCTGCGCTCGGCGACGTAGTCGCCGAGCGAGAGCAGGGCAAGCGTGTCGTCGATGGAGGCGGGGAGGGGTGAGGATTTGGATGCCATGGAATGCCCGGTGGGGGTCACGCGGGCAGCATACCTCACTCCCTCCCGGGGCAGAGACTCACCCCGCCAGCGCCTGCTCCACCGCGCGCTTCGCCATCACCGTGATCAGATGCGCGCGGTACTCGGCGCTGGCGTGCAGGTCGGAGTTCAGGCCGTTGGCCGACACCTTGATGCCGGCCAGCGCGTCCGGCGCGAACTTGCTGGACAGCGCCCGCTCCATCTCCGCCACGCGGAACACGCTCGGTCCCGCGCCGGTCACCGCCACGCGCACGCCGCCGCCGGTGTCGGCCACGAACACGCCCACGATCGCGTAGCGCGACGCCGGGTTCTTGAACTTCATGTACGCCGCGCGCTTCGCCACCGGGAAAGCGACCGAGGTGATGATCTCGCCCGCCTGCAGCGCGGTCTCGAACATGCCGGTGAAGAAATCGTCGGCCGCGATCTTGCGCTTGTTGGTGTTCACCCCGGCGTTCAAGCCGACCACCGCGGCGGGATAGTCCGCCGCCGGATCGTTGTTGGCGACGGACCCGCCCAGGGTGCCCATGTTGCGCACCATGCGATCGCCGATGCCGGCGGCGAGCCGGGCCAGCGCGGGGATGGAGCGCTGCACCTCCTTCGATTCCGCGACCTCCCCGTGCCGCGTCATGGCGCCGATCGTGATGGCGTTGCCGTCCGCCTTGATCCCGCGCAGCTCGGCCACGTCGCGCAGATCGACCAGGTCCGGCGGCGAGGTGAGGCGCAGCCTCATGGATGCGATCAGGGTCTGGCCTCCCGCAAGCAGCTTGGCGTCGGGGTTGCCCGCCAGCCGCGAGGCGGCGTCGCTCACGCTGCCGGCCTTGTGGTAGTTGAATGTGTACATGGTGTCCTCCGTATCCTCAAGCCGCCAACTTGTGCGCGGCGCGCCACACCCGCTCGGGCGTGGCCGGCATCTCCAGGTCGCGCACGCCGAGCGCGTCGGTAATCGCGTTCATCACCGCCGCCGGTGCGCCGATCGCGCCGGCTTCGCCGCAGCCCTTCACGCCCAGCGGGTTGTGGGTGCAGGGCGTGACCTCGGTGCCGACCCGGAAGGACGGCACGTCGTCCGCGCGCGGGACGCAGTAGTCGAGCAGGCTGCCGGTGAGCAGCTGCCCGCTGTCCTTGTCGTAGCGGCAGCCCTCCAGCAGCGCCTGTCCGATGCCCTGCACCAGGCCGCCGTGCACCTGGCCCTCGACGATCATCGGGTTCACCACGTTGCCGAAGTCGTCCACCGCGGTGAAGCTCACGATCTTCGTGGTGCCGGTGTCCGGATCGACTTCCACCTCGCACAGGTGGCTGCCGGCCGGGAAGGTGAAGTTGGTCGGATCGTAGAATGCGTTCTCGTTGAGCCCCGGCTCGAGCTTGTCGTGCGGGAAGTTGTGCGGCACGTACGCGGTGAGCGCGACCTGAGCGAACGGCACCTGCTTGTCGGTGCCCGCCACCTTGAACGCGCCGTCGCGGAACTCGACGTCGGCCTCGGAGGCCTCCATCAGGTGCGCGGCGATCTTCTTGCCCTTGGCGATCACCTTGTCCACCGCCTTGACGATGGCGGTGGCGCCCACCGCCAGCGAGCGCGAGCCGTAGGTGCCCATGCCGAACAGGATGCGGCCGGTGTCGCCGTGCACGATGTCCACGTCGTCGAGCGCGATGCCCAGGCGGCTGGCGACTACTTGCGCGAAGGTGGTCTCGTGGCCCTGGCCGTGGCTGTGCGAGCCGGTGAACACCGTCACCTTGCCGGTGGGATGCACGCGCACCTCGCCGGCCTCGAACAGGCCCGCGCGCGCACCCAGCGAACCGGCCACCGCCGAGGGCGCGATGCCGCAGGCCTCGATGTAACAGGAAAAGCCCAGGCCGCGTAACTTGCCGCGCTTGCCGGCCTCCGCCTTGCGCGCCGGGAAGCCGGCCACGTCCGCCAGTTTCAGCGCGCTGTCCAGCGTCTTGCGGTAGTTGCCGGTGTCGTACAGCAGGGCGACCGGCGTCTGGTAGGGAAACTGGGTGATGAAGTTGCGGCGGCGGAGCTCGGCCGGGTCCAGCTTCATCTCGCGCGCGGCGGTCTCGACCAGGCGCTCCACCACGTAGGTGGCTTCCGGCCGGCCGGCGCCGCGGTACGCGTCCACC
>DATBMG010000021.1:0-20078 GCA_036554965.1 Burkholderiales bacterium | reverse complement strand
CCGATCGTTCGCGGGTCAGCCTGCAAGGCTTCACCGGACGTTTTGACGTTCAAACGGACCGCTCGCCGCTCGACGCCCGGGACTTGTCCGGCGACCTGCACATCAAAATGGATCGCGGCGAGATTCGGCTGGACACCTTGCGCGGCAGCCTGAATCTGGACACGGACCGCACCAACAGCCGCATTGTCGCCTTCGCAATCGAAGGCGATTCACAGCTGGACATCAGCCGCGGCGAGGTCGATCTGAGCGTGCCCGACGCGCAACGCCTCTCGGTCAGCGCGCGCACCGGCCGGCGCAACAGGTTCAGCTCGGAGTTCCCGCGCGCCACGCGCGGTGTCAACAATCGGATCGAAGGTCCGATTAACGGCGGTGGCCCGCGTCTGTCCGTCGAAGGCGATCGCAGCGACGTTCGCCTGCGCCGCAGATAAGAACAATCGAATCGGCGCGCGCCCGCGCGCCGATTATTCGATTGCCTTGACGATGTCCTCGACCACCTTCTTGGCGTCGCCGAACACCATCATGGTCTTGTCCATGTAAAAGAGCGGATTGTCGAGGCCGGCGTAGCCCGACGCCATGCTGCGCTTGTTGACGAGCACGGTGCGCGCCTTCACCACGTCGAGGATCGGCATGCCGTAGATCGGGCTGCCCTTCTCGTAGGCGAGCGGGTTGACGACGTCGTTCGCCCCGAGCACCAGCGCCACGTCGGCATTGCCGAACTCGCTGTTGATGTCCTCCATCTCGAACACCTGGTCGTAGGGCACCTCGGCCTCGGCGAGGAGCACGTTCATGTGCCCGGGCATGCGGCCGGCGACCGGGTGGATGGCGTAGCGCACGCTCACGCCCTTGTGCTGGAGCTTCTGCGCCATCTCCTTCACGGCGTGCTGCGCGCGCGCCACGGCGAGGCCGTAGCCGGGAACGATGATCACGTTCTCGGCGTTCGACATGAGGAAGGCGGCGTCGTCGGCTGCCCCCGAGCGCACCGTCTTGTCGGTCGCGCCGCTGGCGGCCGCGCCCTCCGCCGCCCCGAACCCGCCCAGGATCACCGAGATGAACGAGCGGTTCATCGCGCGGCACATGATGTACGAGAGGATCGCGCCGGAAGAGCCGACCAGCGACCCGGCGATGATGAGCATCGCGTTGTTGAGCGAGAAACCGATGCCGGCGGCCGCCCAGCCCGAGTAGCTGTTCAGCATGGAGATCACCACCGGCATGTCGGCGCCGCCGATCGGGATGATGATCAGCACGCCCAGCACGAAGGCGATGGCGGCCATGGCGAAGAACGCGGGCCAGGCCTTGCCCTCGGCCATGAAGAAGGCGATGCCCAAGCCGATCATCGCGAGCGCGAGCGCGAGATTCAGCCAGTGCTGCGCGGGAAACACCACCGGCGCCGAGGAGAACAGGCGAAAGTGCTTGCCGAGGCCGGCGAGCTTGCCGAAGGCGATCACCGAGCCGGAGAAAGTGATGGCGCCGACGAAGGTGCCGATGAACAGCTCCAGCTTGTTGCCCGTGGGCAGCGGATCGGCCACGCCGAAGGCGGAGGGGTTGTTCACCGCCGCGACGGCGATGAGCACTGCCGCCATGCCCACCAGCGAGTGCATCGCCGCCACCAGCTCCGGCATCTGCGTCATCTGCACCCGCCTGGCGACCAACGCGCCGACGGTTCCGCCCACGGCGACGGCGGCGACGATCGTGGCCACGCTGCGCGTCAACGCGAGCGTGGTGAACACCGCGATCAGCATGCCGGCGATGCCGAACAGGTTGCCGCGGCGCGCGGTCTCGGGACTCGACAGGCCCTTGAGCGCCAGGATGAACAGCACCGAGGCGACCAGATACAGCAGCGCGACGTGGTTGGCCGTCATCGCTGGCCCTTCTTGTCCTTCTTCTTGAACATCTCCAGCATGCGCTGCGTCACCAGGAAGCCGCCGAACACGTTCACCGCGGCCAGTCCCACCGCCAGCGCACCCAGCGCCGAGCCGAAGTCGAGCTGCTCGCTGCCAGCGGCGAGCAGCGCGCCGACGATGATCACCGAGGAGATGGCGTTGGTCACCGACATCAGCGGCGTGTGCAGCGCCGGCGTGACGTTCCAGATCACGTGGTAGCCGACGAAAACCGCCAGCACGAACACGGTGAGATTGATGAGTGTCGGGTCGATCGCAGTCGTCATGTCAGCCCCTCTTGATCACTTCGCCGCCGATGCACACCAGGCTGCCGGCGATGATCTCGTCGGCGCGGTCGAGCTTGAGCTCGCCGGTCTTCGGATCCGCCAGCAGGCCGAGGAAGTTGAGCAGGTTGCGCGCATACAGCGCGCTCGCGTCGGCCGCCACCAGCGCCGGCAGATTGCTGATGCCCACGATCTTGACGCCGTGCTTGGTCACGATGCGGTCGCGCTCGGTGAGCGGACAGTTGCCGCCCTGCTCGATGGCCATGTCCACGATCACCGAGCCGGGCTTCATCGCCTTGACCGTGTCCTCCTTGAGCAGCACCGGCGCGGGACGCCCCGGGATGAGCGCCGTGGTGATGACGATGTCGGCCTGCTTCGCGCGCTCATGCACCAGCTCGGCCTGGCGCCGCATCCAGTCGGGGGGCATCGGCCGCGCATAGCCGCCCACACCCTGCGCGATCTCGCGCTCCTCGTCGGTGAGATACGGCACGTCGAGAAACTTTCCGCCGAGGCTCTCGACCTGCTCCTTGACCGCCGGGCGCACGTCCGAGGCCTCGATCACCGCGCCCAGGCGCTTGGCGGTGGCGATCGCCTGCAGGCCGGCCACGCCCGCGCCCAGGACCATCACGCGCGCCGCCTTCACCGTGCCGGCGGCGGTCATCAGCATCGGCATGAAGCGCTGATACTCGTTGGCCGCCACGATCACCGCCTTGTAGCCGGCGATGTTGGCCTGGGACGAGAGCACGTCCATCGCCTGCGCCCGCGTGATGCGCGGCAACCACTCCATGGCGAAAGCGGTGAGCCCCTGGCGCGCCATGCTCTCTACGCCGGGGCCATCGAACGGGTTGAGCAGCCCGATCAGGATGGCACCGCGCTTGATCTGCCCGACCTCTTCGGGCAGCGGCGCGCGCACCTTCAGCACGATGTCGCTGTCGCGATAGACCTCGGCGGCGCCCGGCGCGATGCCGGCGCCGGCGTCGATATATTGCTGATCGGGCACCGAAGCCGCGACACCCGCCCCGCTCTGCACCAGCAGGCGGTGTCCGGCGGCGGCGAGCTTCTTGATCGTCTCGGGTGTGGCGGCAACCCGCGTCTCCCCGGGCCGAATCTCGGCCGGAACCCCGATCTGCACGTTGTGGACCCCCTGGCGTTGCGCGGTCGGAACGACGACCTGCCGGCATCGACGGATCGCCGCACGCGCGTTGACGTAGCCGCGCATTATAAGGAAACCGGCCGCAGCCGCTATAATCGGACGGAGCCGCATGTCCTCCATCCATCTGCTCCCCGAACTGCTCGTCAACCAGATCGCCGCTGGGGAGGTGGTCGAACGCCCCGCCGCGGCGCTCAAGGAGCTGCTGGAGAACAGCCTGGACGCGGGCGCGCACGCCGTCGCGGTGGAACTGCAGGGCGGCGGCGCCAAGCTCACCAAGGTGAGCGACGACGGCGCCGGCATCGCGCGCGAGGAGCTGGCGCTCGCGCTGGCGCGGCATGCCACCAGCAAGATCGCCACCCTCGAGGACTTGGAGCGGGTCGGCAGCTTCGGCTTCCGCGGCGAGGCGCTGGCGAGCATCGCCGCGGTGTCGCACCTTACTCTGACGAGCCGCACGCCGGATGCGCGCCATGCCTGGCGCATCGATTGCGACGGTGGCGCGCTCTCGGCCGTGGAGCCGGCCTCGGGCCCGGTGGGCACAGTGCTCGAAGTGCGCGACCTGTACTTCAACACGCCCGCGCGCCGCAAGTTCCTGCGCAGCGAGGCCACCGAGCTGGCGCACTGCGACGAGGCGTTCCGGCGCATCGCGCTGGCGCGCGGCAACACGGCCTTCACGCTGCATCACAACGGGCGTGCCCTGCTGCGTCTCACCCCGCAGCCGCCGGCGCAACGCGTGCGCGCGCTGCTCGGCGACGAGGCCGCGGCCGCATTGCTCGAGCTGGACGAGACGGCCGGCGCTGCACGGCTGCACGGCTTCGTCGCCGCGCCGACGTTCAGCCACGGCACGCGCGAGTATCAGTACCTGTTCGTCAACGGCCGCTTCGTGCGCGACAAGCTGCTCGGCCACGCCATCCGGCAGGCCTACCAGGACGTCCTGCACCACGAGCGCCATCCGGCCTTCGTGCTGTTCCTGGACATCGATCCCGCGCGCGTGGACGTGAACGTTCACCCCACCAAGATCGAGGTGCGCTTTCGCGATCCGCAGGCGGTGCACCAGATGGTGTTCCACGCGCTCAGCCGGCGCCTGGCACAGACGCGCGCCGGCGCACAACTGCGCCAGCCCGCGCTGGCGACCGCGGGTGCGCCATCCGCCACGGGCTGGGCGCAGCCGCAGCAGCAGGCTTTCGGTTTGCCCGCGCATGCGCCCATGGCCTTCTACGACGCGCTGTTCGGCGCACGGGCGCAGCAGCCTGCGGCGTTGCCCGCCAGCGCAGCGTCAGCGCCGAAAGCAGATCTGGCCGCGGCGCCAAATGCAGGTCTGGCCGCGGCGCCGGCCGGCGGAACGCCCCCGCTCGGATTCGCGCTGGCACAGCTCGCCGGCGTGTACGTGCTGGCGCAGAACGAGCACGGCCTGATCATCGTGGACATGCACGCGGCCCACGAGCGCATCATGTACGAGAAGCTGAAGGCCGCGCTGGATGCACGTGACATGGCCGCCCAGCAATTGCTCGTTCCCGCCACGCTCGCGGTGACGCAGCTCGAGGCCGCCGCCGTGCAGGAAAGCGGCCCGGCGCTCGGCGCGCTGGGCTTCGACATGGCGGCCCTGTCGCCCACCGCCGTGGTGGTGCGCGCGATCCCGGCCGCGCTGTCCGACGCCGATCCCGGCGCGCTCGCGCGCGATGTGCTGCGCGAGATCGCCGAGTTCGGCGCCACGCGCGTGCTCACCGAACGCCGCGACGAGATGCTGGCCACCATGGCCTGCCACGCTGCCGTGCGCGCCAACCGTGCCCTGACTCTGCCGGAGATGAACGCCCTGCTGCGCGAGATGGAGGCGACCGAGCGCTCCGGGCAATGCAACCACGGGCGGCCGACGTGGACGCAGATTTCCCTGAAGGAGCTGGACGCATTGTTCCTGCGCGGCAGGTGACGGCCGTGAGCCGGCCGCCGGCCGTCCTGTTGATGGGCCCCACCGCCTCCGGAAAGACCGGCGTGGCGATGGAGCTGGCGGCGCGCTTCCCGCTGGAGATCATCAGCGTGGACTCGGCGCAGATCTACCGCCACATGGACATCGGCACCGCCAAGCCCACACCGGAGCTGCGACGGCGCGCGCCGCATCACCTGATCGACATCCTCGATCCGACGCAGCGCTACTCGGCCGCACGCTTCGTCGAGGACGCGAGCGCGCTGATGGCGGAGATCACGGCGCGCGGGCGCGTGCCGCTGCTCGCGGGCGGCACCATGCTCTACTTCAAGGCGCTGCAGGAGGGGTTGAGCAACCTGCCGCCGGCCGACGCGAACGTGCGCCTGGTGATCGACGCGATGGCCGCCGACTCGGGCTGGCTGGCGCTGCACGAGGAGCTGGCGCGCATCGATCCCGACACGGCGCAGCGGCTCGAACCGAGCGACGCGCAGCGCATTCAGCGCGCGCTGGAGGTGTTCTATCTGACCGGCGAGCCGCTCTCCGCGCACATCGCCCGCGGCCGCAGCGCAGCGCCGCCGTATCGCCTCATCGCGCTGGCGCTGGAGCCCGCCGAGCGCAGCGCCCTGCACGAGCGCATCGCCGCGCGCTTCGAGACGATGCTGGAGCTGGGGCTGATCGGCGAAGTGCGGCGGCTGCGCGAAACCTACGACCTGAACCCCTCGCTGCCGGCGATGCGCGCGGTCGGCTATCGCCAGGTCTGGCAATACCTCGACGGCGAGATCGGGCTGGCGCGGTTGCGCGAGAAAGGCGTAGCCGCCACCCGCCAGCTCGCCAAGCGCCAGCTCACCTGGCTGCGCGCGATGCCCGACGCGACGCGCTTCGATTGCCTGGCGGACGATCTGGCCGACCAGGTCGCCGCGTTTCTCGCTGCGCAGCTAGAGCTGTCGACGCCGTGATGCGCTTTCGCGGCTACTGACCCAGCGCTGCAATCCCGGCCTCGGCGATCTGCGCATCCTGCTGCGAGGTGACACCGCTCACCCCGACACCGCCGATGGTCTGCTCGCCGACCTTGATCGGAACGCCGCCCTCGAGCAAGATGGCGTCGATGCCGATCGTGACGATCGACGGTCGGGTCTTGGCCAACTCGTCGAACACCTTGGTCGGGCGCTTGAAGGCCATCGCGGTCTTGGCCTTGCCGATCGCCACGTCGATGCTGCCCGTCTGAGTGCCGTCCATGCGCTGCAGGTACAGCAGATGGCCGCCGTCGTCCACCACGGCGATGACCACGTTCCACTTGTTCTTGGTCGCCTCGGCCTCGGCCGCGGCGGCGATCTTCTTCGCGGCGTCCAGCGTGAGCGCCTTCTTGTCGGCGAGCTGGGCCTGCGCGGCCAGCGGCAGCGCGGCGAAGGCAAGAGCGGCGAGCGCGAAGGCGGCGCGAATCGGCTTCGACATGATCTCCTCCTGTGCACTTGTTGGTTTGGGCCGGATACGATACCCCGGCCGCGGTGGTCACGCAATGCGTCGGCCGGCGCATCGCCCGGGCGCTGTCACTTGGTGTGCGTGATGCGAGCGCCCGCTTCGCCTTGCCCGAACTCCAAGCGCACCGCGTCTCCGGTTTGCACCTCGCCGCTGCTGCGCACGATCTGGCCCTGGGCCGTGGTCACGATGCTGTAACCGCGCTGCAGCACCTGGCGCGGGTCGAGGTGCAGCAAGTGCGCGTGCAGCCGCGCCAGGCGCTCGGCGCGGTGCGCCAGCCCCTGCTGCTGCGAGCGCAGCAGTCGGACGCGCAAATGGCTCTGCTCGCGGAGCAGCCGGTCGAGGTCGGGCGCGGCCGCGCCGAGGCGGTGCGCGAAGCGCGACACGGGCAGTGCGAGACCGGCTACAGTGCGCGCGAGCGCTGAGCCCAGACGGTTGCGCAGATGCGCCAGGTGGCGCCGGCGCTCCTCGATCCGGCGCCCCGGATGCGCGAGCCGCCGGGCGAGGAAGTCGACCTGCTGGGCGCGCTGCTCCAGCGCGCGCAGCAGGCAGCGCTGCGCGCGGCCCTCGAGGACGCGCAGGCGCGCGCTCAGCTCGGCGCGGTCGGGGCTCGCCAGCTCCGCGGCCGCCGTGGGTGTGGGCGCACGCATGTCGGCCACGAAATCGGCGATGGTGAAGTCGGTCTCGTGCCCCACACCGGTCACGATCGGGATCGGGCAGGCGGCCATCGCGCGGGCGACAGGCTCCTCGTTGAAAGCCCACAGATCCTCGATGCTGCCGCCGCCGCGGCAAAGGATCAGCACATCGCACTCGCGCCGCTCGCCGGCGCTGCGGATCGCCGCTGCCACCTGGGCGCCGGCGCCCTCCCCCTGCACCGGCGCGGGGTAAATGACGACCGGCAGGCCGGGCATGCGCCGCCGCAGCGTGGTCAGCACGTCGCGCAGCGCCGCCGCGCGCGGCGAAGTCACCAGCCCGATACGGCGCGGGTGGCGCGGCAGCGGGCGCTTGCGCTCCGGCGCAAACAGGCCCTCTTGCTCGAGCCTGGCCTTGAGGCGGGCGAACTTCTCGAACAGCACGCCCAAGCCGGCACGGCGCATGAAATCCACGGTCAGCTGGAACTCGCCGCGCGGCTCGTACAGCGACGGCGCGGCGCGCACCTCGACCCGCATCCCGTTGGCCGGATTCCAGTCCAGATACTGTGCGCGGCCGCGGAAGAACACGCAACGCACCTGCGCACGCTCGTCCTTGAGCGAGAAGTACAGGTGGCCCGAAGGCGCGCGCGTGCAGTTGGAGATCTCCCCCGCCACCCACAGCAGCGGCAGGTTGCGCTCGAGCAACTGCCGCGCGATGGCGTTGAGCTGGGTCACGCTGAGCGGCACACCGCTCGGCAACAGCGCGAGCTCGAGCGGGCTGCGCGCGTCGGTTGCGTCGTTCGCGCTCATGAGAACGCGTCGCGGTGCAACGACAGGCGGCGCGCG
Organism: Burkholderiales bacterium; assembly: GCA_036554965.1. Lineage (GTDB taxonomy): Bacteria > Pseudomonadota > Gammaproteobacteria > Burkholderiales > SHXO01 > SHXO01. The sequence continues at coordinate 11,892 of DATBMG010000021.1, read as the reverse complement.
CGGCCGGCTATGCGGGCCGCATGCGCCGCGCAGCCATCGCGCCGAATCCCGCGTGGTTGCGTCATCTCCGGGCGCCCCGCCGGTTCATCCACAAACGGCGCGTGTCTCCGGCGGGTGCGCCCGCAATCGCCCGCCGCTACGGGGGTGTGGTCTATATGATATTGATTGAAATGCACTTTTCTACTGGTCACCTTTTGGGCGGAAAACCAAAACACGTTGCGCGCACGAAACTTAAGCCCACTTTGAGCAAACTATGCACACCGTTATCCACAGAGAATGTGGAAAACTTTACACGCGCAACCGTGCCATCGCGTGCATTTGCGCCCGCAAGGAGGTCGGGGGACCGCGGCTTGCCGAAGCAACACCAGCAGTTTAAAGTGCGCCCTTCGCATATCGCGGTCACGCCTCAATCGTGGCCCGCTGGAGAACGTATCGCGTGTTCGCCCTCATCGAAGCCGCCGGCTGGCCGATCTGGCCACTCATCATCGCATCGATCATCGCGCTGGGCATCATCGTCGAGCGCGCCTGGTCCCTCCAGCGCGGCAAGGTAGTCCCGCGCGAGCTGCTGCCCGATGTCGCGCAGGAGGTCAAGCAGAAGGGCGTCACCCAGGAGTTGCTCAACCGCCTGTCCCAGGGCCCGCTGATCGCACGGCTGTTCGCGGTGGGGCTGAAGAACGTGCGCAGCTCGCGCGACGTGATGCGCGAGTCGCTGGAGGAGGCGGGCCGCGTCGCGGCGCACGAGCTGGAGCGCTTCCTCACCACGCTCGGCACCATCGCCTCGCTCTCCCCGATCATGGGCCTATTCGGCACGGTGGTGGGCATGATCGAGATCTTCGGCGCCCAGGGCGGGCCGGGCATGAGCACCAATCCGCAGCAGCTCGCGCACGGCATCTCGGTGGCCCTGTACAACACCGCCTTCGGCCTGCTGGTGGCCATCCCGAGCATGATCTTCTACCGCCACTACCGCTCCAAAGTGGACGGCCTGGTGGTGGAGATGGAGATGCAGACGGTGAAGCTGGTAGAGATCGTGCACGGCGAGCGCACATGAACTTCCGGCGCGGGGCTCCACGCGAGGAGCCCGAGATGAACCTGGTGCCGATGATCGACGTGCTGCTGGTCACCATCATCTTTCTGGTGGTCACTACCACCTACTCGAAGTACTCCGAGCTGCAGATCAACCTGCCCACCGCGGAGGCGAGCGCGCCCAAGGAACGCCCCGAGCAGATCGAGGTGGCGATCACCGCCGGCGAGCAGGACCAGTACCGCGTGGGGCGAGTGGCGGTCGTGGGCGAGCCCGAGACGCTGTGCGTCGAGCTGAAACGGGCCGCCGGCGGCAATCCCGACCCGATGATCGTGATCGGGGCCGACGCGCGGGTGCGCCATCAGTCGGTGGTCAACGTGATGGAAGCGGCCCGGCTGTGCGGCTACAGCCGCATCACCTTCACCACGCAGCAGCCGCGCAGGTAGCCGCGGCACCGGTCCGGGCGCTCGCGCTGGCGCTGATCCTGCTGTTGGAGTGGGTCGCGCCGGCGCACGCCCAGACGCGCACCCTGCGCGTCGAGGTGATCGCGCCTAAGCCGCTCGCCGAGGTGCTCACCGCCAATCTCGACATCGTGCGCTGGAGCCGGCGCGGCGACCTCACCGCGGGGCAGCTCGAGCAGCTCTACGAGACGGCGCCGGACCAGGTGCGCGAGCTGGCCGCCACCGAAGGCTACTTCGCGCCCAGCGTGAAACCGTCGCTCGAGCAGCGCGACGGGGTCTGGGTGGCGCGCTTCGAGGTGGAGCCCGGTGAGCCCACCCGCGTGTCGTCCGCGGACGTAGCGGTGGTCGGGCCGATCGCGCAGGACCCGGATGCCGCCAGGCGCATCGAGCAGGCGCGGCGCGCCTTCCGCATGCAGCCGGGCGAGGTGTTCCGCCAGGCCGACTGGACGCTGAACAAGGAGCGCGCGCTGCGCAGGATCGCGCGCCTGCGCTACGCCACCGCGCGCATCACCGAGAGCCGCGCCGAAATCGACCCGCAGGCGCACACCGCCGCGCTGCGCCTCACCATCGACAGCGGACCGCCGGTCACCATCGGCGCACCGCAGGTGAACGGGCTGCAGCGCTACCCGCCCAGCGTGGTGCTCCATCTCAACCCGATCGAACCGGGCGCGCCCTACGACGAAGAGGCGCTGGAGAAGTATCAAAGGCGGCTCCTACTGTCGGGCTACTTCGCCAGCGCCCTGGTGGCGGCCGATCCCGACCCCGCGCAGCCGGACAACACGCGGCTGCTGGTTACCGTGGTGGAAGCGCCGGCGCGCAAGGTCGAACTGGGCGCCGGCTACAGCACGGACGCCGGCGTGCGCGGTCAGGCGCGCTACTCCGACAACAACTTCACGGGACGTGCGCTGCGCCTGTCCACCGATCTGTACCTGGACCGGCTGGTGCAGGAGGGACGGGTGGGGCTGGATTTCCCGCGGCGCGCGAGCGGCTGGCACTACGGGCTGGAGAGCAAGCTGCGCGACGAGGATATCCGCGGCCAGGAAGTGCTGAACTGGAGCGTGACCGGCGGCAACCTGTACCTGGTCGAGGATTACGAGTCCGCCCTTACCCTGCAGTTTCTGATCGAGCGCAGCGACCTGCCCGACGGCACACGCGACGACGACTACGCCCTGTTCCTCAACCAGCGCTGGCTGTGGAACACGCTGGACGATCCGATCAATCCGCGCCGCGGCTACAGCTTTCAGGTGCAGGGCGGCGCCGCCGGCGAAGCGCTGCTCTCCACCCAGACCTTCGGGCGCGTGCACCTGCGCGGCAACTATCTGAAACCGCTGGCGCGCCGCCTCACGTTCGCGCTGCGCGGCGAGGCCGGCGCGGTGCTCGCCGACACGCGCGATGGCATCGCGTCGACGTACCTATTCCGCACCGGCGGCGACACCAGCATCCGCGGCTACGGCTTCGAGAGCCTGGGGGTGGAAGAAGGCGGCGCCATCGTCGGCGGGCGTTATCTGGTGGTGGGCAGCGTCGAACTGATCGGCTGGTTCACGCGCCAATGGGGCGCCGCGGTGTTCGTCGATGCCGGGAACGCCTGGGACGAGATCGACGAGTTCGACCCGGTCGTGGGCTACGGCACCGGCGTGCGCTGGCGCAGTCCGCTCGGCAACCTGAGCCTGGACGTGGCCTGGGGCGAGCAGCAAGACGAGCTGCGCGTGCACTTCAGCGTCGGTATTCTGCTGCGATGAGATTGCGCACCCTGGCACTGCGCGGCGCCCTGGTGCTGGCGCTGCTCGCGGCGGCGTTCGCCATCGGGCTGTACTGGGCGAGCCGCAGCGAAGCGGTGCTGGCCTGGGGCGTGGAGCGCCTCGCCGCACGCCTCCCCGGCAGGCTGACGTTAACCGGCCTGCGCGGCGCGCTGGACCGCCCCATCGCGATCGCCGCGCTGGATTACGAGCAGGACGGCTTGCGCGTGAGCGCGCGCAATGTCGCTCTCGACTGGGCGCCGTGGGCGCTGCTGCTGGCGGACCAGCTCTCGATCCGCAGCCTAAGCGCGGACAGCGTGACGGTGGCGGCGCGCGGCGGCGGCGAGAGGAAGCGGCAGCCGCCGGAGAGCCTGCGGCTGCCGCTCGCCGTGCGCGTGGACCGCCTCGCGCTGGGCGCGCTGCGCGTCGAAGGCGGCACCGCGCCGCTCGAGATCGGCGCCATTGTGTTGACCTACGAGGGTGGGCCACGCTTCCACCACCTGCAGCTCGAGCGCCTGGTATCGCAATGGGGCGAGCTGGCCGGCACGCTGCGCCTGCAGGCCGAGCGCCCGTTCACGCTGGAGGGTGCCGCCACGATTCGCTCCGCGGCGCTGCCCGATTGGCCGCTGCACGCGAAACTGGCGCTGCAGGGCACGCTGCAGGACATCCGCACGCAGGGCGAGCTGACGCTGCGCGAGCTGCCGGTGTCGGCACAGGCGCGCGTGATGCCTTTCGAGGCGTCGCCGCTCGCCGGCATCACGCTGCAGGCGACCGCCCTCGAGCTCGCCACGCTCGTCGACGCCGCTCCGAACGCGACGCTGGAAGTGACCGTCGAGGGAGCGCAGGCAGGCCCGCGCGAGCTGCAAGGTAACGTGAGCGTGCGCAACGTCACGCCCGGGACGCTCGACACACGGCGCTTGCCGGTGCATGCGCTCACCGCGCGGTTCGCCGCCGAGCCCGGGCTGCTGCAATTGACGCAGGCGCAGCTCGACCTGGGCGGCGCGGGCCGCGCAAGCGGCGACGCGACGCTGAGTGTGCCGACGAAGTTGGGGGGCGCAGGGACGTCGGCCGGCGCGGGGACGTCGGCCGGCGCGGGGACGTCGGCCGGCGCGACGATCGAGGCGCAGCTCGCCGTGCAGCAGCTCGATCTGCGCGGGCTGCACGCGGCGCTGCGCGAGACCGCGCTCAGCGGAACGATCGCGGTGCGGCACAGTCAAGGCGTACAGCACATCGCGGCCGATCTCGCGCAGCAAGGGATGCGCGCCACGGCCGCGCTCATCCATGGCCACGGCCTGCTGCAAGTCCAGTCCCTCACCGCACAGCGGGGCGCGGCGCGTATCGAGGCCAGCGGCCAGATCGCCACCGCCGCGCCGTATGCCTACGCCGTCCAGGCCGAGCTGCGCCGGGTGAACCCCGCCGATTTCGGCGATTTCCCGGCGCTCACGCTCAACGGCAGCGCGCAGGCGCGCGGCCAGTTGCGGCCGCAATGGAGCGCGCAGCTCACCTACCGGCTGCGCGACGGCGTCTGGCGCGGCCAGCGGCTGTCCGGCGAAGGCAAGCTGAGCCTCGCGCCGAAGCGCGCGCAGGATGTGAACGCGCGCCTGAACCTGGGCCGCAACACGCTGCACCTCGCCGGGGCGTACGGAGGCGCGGGCGACCGGATGGACTTCAAGCTCGCCGCGCCCGCGTTGTCCGCGCTGGGGCGCGAATGGGGCGGACGGGCGCAGGCCGCAGGCCGGCTCGAGGGTACGCCGGCGCAGCCGTCCATCCACGCGACGCTCAGCGCGGGCGACCTGCGCACGCCCGACGGATTCGGCGCGCAGGCGCTACAGGCCAGCATCGCGCTCGCCGCGGGCGAGGATCCGCCGATCGAGCTGGATGCGCAGGCCAGCCGGCTGCGTGCACGCAACCTGACGCTCGAGACCGCCCGCGTCCAGGCTACCGGCACGCGCGGGCGCCATCGCCTGCAGATCGCGGCGGTGCGCGCGCCGTTCGACGTCACTGCGCAGCTCGAAGGCGGGCTGGCGCGCGACCTGCGCAGCTGGAGCGGCCGGCTGCTCGCCCTGGACAACCGCGGCGATCATCCCTTCGCGCTGGAAGCGCCGGCGCCGCTCAGTGTGTCGCCCGCGCGCACGGTGTTCGGTCCGGCGCTGGTGCGCTCGGCGCACGCCCGGCTGGAACTGGGCGAGACGGTGTACGAGCGCGGACAGCTCAGAAGCCAAGGCGCGATCAGCGGCCTGCGGCTCGCCTCGCTGCTCGACGCGCTGCGCAAGGTCCCGGCAGTGCAGACCGATCTGGTGCTGAACGGCTCGTGGACGCTGGACGCCGGCGAGCGGGTGAACGGGCGGGTCGAGCTCGCGCGCCAGTCGGGCGACGTGATCGTACGCGTGGACGAGGAGCAGTTCGCCGCCGGCTTCGAGCGGCTCACCGCGGCCGTGGAAGTGACGCAGGACCGCGTCCGGGCGACACTCGAGGCGAACGCGGTCAACGCCGGCACGATGTCGGCCGAGGCGCAAACCGTGCTGAGCCGGCGCAACGGCGCCTGGGGCATCGCCGGCAACGCGCCGCTGCGCGTCGCCGCGCGTGCCGAGGTGGCCACGCTCAAGCCGCTGGTCGCGCGCCTGGCGCGCGGCGTGGCCGCCGACGGCCGCCTCGCATTCGAGCTGCAGGGCGCGGGCACGGTGGCCGAGCCGTCGTGGTCGGGCCATGCCACCGGCGAGCAGATCACCCTCGAGCAGGTGCGCAACGGCGTGTTCCTGCGCGACGGCGCGCTGCGGGCCGAGTTCGTCGGCAACCGCATCGAGCTGCGCGCCCTGTCGGTGCGCGGCGGCGACGGACGCTTCGATGCCAAAGGCACGCTTACCCTGGGGGGGCTGAAACCGGGCGACGCGCGGCCCGCCTTCAGCCTCGACTGGTCCGCCGACAAGCTGGCGGTGGCGCAACGCCCCGACCTGCTGCTGGTGGCCACCGGCAGCGGCAACCTGGCGGGCAACGAAGAGCGCATCGCTCTGCGCGGCGAAGCGCGCGTGGACCGCGGCCGGGTGGAGCTGCGCGACGAGGCCGCCCCGGCGCTCGGCAGCGATGTTGTGGTGAAGGGCCAGAAGACGCGCGCAGCGCTGCCCGAGCCGGTGCTGCGGCCCGCCGTGGATTTCGGCGTGGATCTGGGCCGCGATTTCCACGTCAAGGGACGCGGCCTCGACGCGCGCGTGGAGGGGCGGCTGCGCCTGGTGAGCCCGGGGAATGCGCCGCTGCGCGCCGAGGGCGAGATCCGCGTCGCGCACGGCGGCACCTACGACGCCTTCGGCCGCAAGCTCGACATCGATCCCGGCAAGCTCTACTTCGCCGGCCCGCTGGACAACCCGGGGCTGGACATCCGCGCTATGCGCAAGAACCAGCAGGTCGAGGCCGGCGTGGAAGTGACCGGCACCGCGCGCGATCCGCGCGTGCGCCTGGTGTCCGACCCGGAGGTCTCGGACGTGGAGAAGCTCGCGTGGCTTACGCTGGGCCGCCCGATCGAGGCCGGCAACCAATCCGACGCGCAAACGCTGCAGCGCTACGCCGCGGTGCTGGCCACCGCGGTGGGCACCGGCTCGTTCCAGAGCCGTGTCGCGCAGCGGGTCGGGCTGGACGAGGTCACGCTCACACCCTCGATGGAGGCGGAAGCGCCGGGCGGCGTGCTCACGCTCGGCAAGCGGCTGTCGGACCGCATCTACGTGATGTTCGAGCAGAATCTGTCGGCCGCAGAGAGCGTGTTCAAGCTCAACTACCAGCTTTCCCGCCGCTGGTCGGTGCGCACCGAGAGCGGCACCCAGACCGACGCGGTGGATCTGTTCTACACCTGGTCTTTCGACTAAACCGGGTCATTCGATTGAGCGGGGTCCTGGGACCGCGCGGGTTTGGTACCATTGCACCCGGAGCGGGCAGCGCAGGTCTTGCCTGATCCATCCATCCCACATGTCCGCGATCGGCTTCAGCCTCCAGGACCTGCGCCGGGGCATGTCCAGCGTCTACGTCGAGCGCGGCCAGCGCTATGTGAGCGCCGGCCGCGTGCACGCGCGCGACTACGACCTCGAGCACAACCGCTACCGCGCCAGCGTCGAGGGCTCGCGCCCCGAGCCCTATCGCATCGACGCGCGCGTGCTCGCCGGCCGCACCGGCCCAACCGTGTACGGCACCTGCACCTGCCCGGTGGGCGTCAACTGCAAGCACGTCGCCGCCGTGCTGCTGGACGCCCTGGCGCATGGAAGCCGCGCCACGCCGCCGCATGAACTGCAGCCCGAGGCGCCCCAGCGCGCGGCTGAGCCGGCCCTGCCGGCGAACCTGGAGCTGTGGATCGAAGAGGCCCGGCGCGCGACGCAGCCGCACGCGGCGCAGGAAGGCTATCCGCCGAACGTGTGGCATCGCCTGCTCTATCTGCTCGATGCCAGGATCTCGGCCGGGAACGCCGCGGGGCTGGGGCGCAACACCGTCCAGGTCGTGTCCGCGCGGGTGCGCAAGACCACGCCGGGTTACGCCGACGTGCGGCCCTGGACGCCCACCTATACGCAGATGCAATCTCCGCCGCGCTTCGCGCTGCCGCAGGACCTGCGCATCGTGCGCGCGCTGCGCATGGAGGGGATGGAACTGGCCCCGGGGCTGTTCACCCTGGAGGGCGAGGCGGCGGCGCAGGTGCTGCGCGCGATGCTCGCGACCGGACGCTGTCATTACGCCAGCGACGAGAATCCGGCGCTGCGCGAGGGTGCGCCGCGGCCGGCGACGGCGGAGTGGGCGATGCGGCCCGACGGCTCGCAGCAACTGCGGTTCCGCACCGAGCCTGCCGCCGATGCGATCGTGCCGCTCGCCCCGCCCTGGTACGTTGACCTGCAGCGGCACGAGTGCGGGCCGCTCGAGTGCGGCCTGCCTCCGGCGCTCGCGCACGCGCTGGCCAAGGCGCCCACCATCAGCCCCGGCCAAGCGGCCGGTGCGCGCGCAGCGCTGGCGCAGCTCGCCGCCGGCGCGGCCGTTCCCCTGCCGCAGGTGCTGGAGGAAGTCCAGGAGCGCGGCCGGCCGCTGCCGTGCCTGCGCCTGACCAGCCTGCAAGGCTACGCCTACGGCTACCGGGCGCTGGGCCAGTTCCTCGACCTGGCGGAGCTGCGCTTCGACTACAACGGCGTACCGGTGAGCCGCAACGGCCCGCCCGCGATCCACAGCGTGCGCGACGGCAAGCTGGTGCGCGTGAGCCGCGATCCGAAGCAGGAGAAGCTCGCGCACAACGTCCTGCGCGAGGCCGGCCTGGTGACGCTCGCCAACGCCGCGGGACCGTTCGCGCGCGAGCACGCAAACGACTACACCTTCCTGGACGCCGGCGACTGGTTCGCTTTCGTCGCCGACACGCTGCCGCGCCTGCGCGCGGCCGGCTGGCGCGTCGAGATCGAGCCCGACTTCCGCTTCCGCCCGGCGCAGGTCGGCGAGTGGTACGCCGAAGTGAAGGAGTCCGGCGGCGACTGGTTCGATCTCGACTTGGGCGTGGACATCGACGGCAAGCGCGTGCCGCTGCTGCCGATCCTGGTGGAGGCGGTGCGCGCGCATCCTGAGCTGCTGACGGCCCAACGGGAGCTGCCGACGGCCGCGGGGCAGACCGCGCTGGAGGGCCGCTCCCTGATCGTGCGCATGCCCAACGGCAGCTTCGCGCCGGTGCCGATCGCGCGCGTGGCGCCCCTGATGTCGGTGCTGCACGAGCTGATCGAAGGGCCGCCGCTCGACAACGCGCACCTGCCGCGGCTGGACGCGGTGCGCCTGGCCGATCTCGACGACGCGGTGGAGATGACCTGGCGCGGCGGAGACGCGCTGCGGGCGCTGGGCCGCAAGCTGGCCCAGTTCCAGAGCATCGTGCCGGTAACGCCGCCGCGGGGCCTGCTGGCGACGCTGCGCCCGTACCAGACGCAGGGCCTGGCGTGGTTGCAGTTCCTGCGCGAGTACGGCCTGAACGGCATCCTGGCCGACGACATGGGGCTGGGCAAGACGGTGCAGGCGCTCGCCCACATCCTGATCGAGAAAGAGGCCGGCCGTCTGGAGCGCCCCGCCCTGGTGGTGTGCCCGACCAGCCTGGTGCCCAACTGGAAGGCAGAGGCGGCGCGCTTCGCCCCCGGCCTGCGCGTACACGTCTCGCACGGCCTCAAGCGCAAGGCTTCCTTCGACCGCATCGGCGCGCACGACATCGTCATCACGACCTACCCGCTGCTGGCGCGCGACAAGGAGATGCTGCTCAGCCAGCCCTTTCACCTGGCGATCCTGGACGAGGCGCAGCAGATCAAGAACGCGCAGACGCAGGCAGCGCGGGTCGTCACGCAGCTAAAGGCCGAGCACCGCCTGTGCCTGACCGGCACCCCGCTGGAGAACCACCTGGGCGAGCTGTGGTCGCTGTTCCACTTCCTGATGCCCGGCTTTCTGGGCGACGCCAAGACCTTCCGCCAGCTCTACCGAACGCCGATCGAGAAGCAGGGCGACGAGCTGCGCCGCGCGAGCCTGGTACGCAGGCTGCGGCCCTTCATCCTGCGTCGCGTCAAGGAGCAGGTGGCCGCCGAGCTGCCGGCCAAGACCGAGATCGTGGTGCCGGTGGAGCTGGAGGGCGCGCAGCGCGACCTGTACGAGACCGTGCGCACCGCCATGGACGAGCGCGTGCGCGCGGAGATCGCCGCGCGCGGCCTGATGCAGAGCCAGATCGTGGTGCTGGACGCGCTGCTCAAGCTGCGCCAGATCTGCTGCGATCCGCGTCTGCTCAAACTGGACGCGGCGCGCAAGGTGCACGATTCGGCCAAGCTCGACGCGTTGCTGGAGCTGCTGGACGAGCTGCTGCAAGGAGGCCATCGCGTGCTGCTGTTCTCGCAGTTCACCAGCATGCTGGAGCTGGTCGAGCAGGCGCTGACCAAGCGCGCGATCCGCTACGTCAAGCTGATCGGCGACACGCGCGACCGCGCCAAGCCGGTGAAGGCTTTCCAATCGGGCGAGGCGCCGCTGTTTCTGATCAGCCTGAAGGCCGGGGGCACGGGCCTGAACCTCACCGCCGCCGACACCGTGATCCACTATGACCCGTGGTGGAACCCGGCGGTGGAGAACCAGGCCACCGACCGCGCGCACCGCATCGGGCAGGACAAGCCGGTGTTCGTCTACAAGCTGATCGTGTCGGGCAGCGTCGAAGAAAAGATCGCGCAACTGCAGGAGAAGAAGGCCGCCTTGGTCAAGGGCGTACTCGGCGAGGGCGCAGCAACGGGCGCGGCGCTGACGGCCGACGATATCCGCGTGCTGTTCGAGCCGATTTCTTGAAGTGCGCGAAGCGGAGCGGCTTTTCGGCGTGCGGCGCGGGCGCGCCCGCCCGGCTCAGACGGGCTGCAGCTTCCTGCGATCGAGCGGACTGTGGACCCCGCGCCCGCCGCGGTTGAGCACGTGGGTGTAGATCATCGTCGTGCTTACGTCCTGGTGGCCGAGCAGCTCCTGGACAGTGCGGATGTCGTAGCCGGACTGGAGCAGATGGGTCGCGAATGCATGGCGCAGCGTGTGCGGCGATGCGGGCTTGCGCACTCCCGCAGCCCGCAGGGCCGACTGGAGCGCGCGCTGGATCGGTTTCTCGTTGGCATGATGGCGCCTGGTTTCGCCTGATCGTGGATCCCTGGACAAGCGACCGGACGGAAAAACGTACTGCCACATCCACTCCTTGCTGGCATTCGGGTACTTGCGATCCAGCGCATAGGGCAGATACACGGACCCGAAGCCAGCCAGCAGATCCTCGGCGTGCAGGTCGCGCACGCGCTCGAGCTGCCGCTGCAGCGGTTCGACCAGGGTGTCAGGGAGCATGGTCACTCGGTCCTTGGCGCCTTTGCCGTCGCGCACCAGGATTTCGCGGCGGGAGAAGTCGATGTCCTTCACCCGCAGCCGCAGGCATTCCATGATCCTCAAACCCGATCCGTACAAGAGCCTGGCGATCAGGCCGGAGGTACCCCGCATGCGGCCCAGCACCGCCTCGACCTCCTCGATCGTCAGCACCACCGGAAGCCGCTGGGGCGCCCGCGCCGCCACCACGCCCCCCAGCCACGGCAGCTCCGCGTCGATAACCTCCCGATACAGAAAGAGAATCGCGCTCTTCGCCTGGTTCTGCGTGGAGGGCGACACGCGCTTGCGGACCGCCAAGTCCGTAAGGAAAGTCTCTACCTCCGCCGCACCCAGGTCGCGGGGATGGCGCGTGTCGTGAAACAGGATGAACCGTCGCACCCAATCGACATACGCTTGCTCGGTGCGGATACTATAGTGCTTGACGCGCAATCGGCCGCGCAGTTGATCGAGCAGCCTTGGTTCGGACACAGGACCGCGACGGTGGGTAGTTCCTGGCGACATGGCTTGGCCTCCGGGGGTCGCAACCCCAACAGGATCATGAAGTTGAGCTGTTGCCTGGATATTTATACACCTTCTAGGTGTATTTGCAAGCACCTTGAAGGTGCTGGCTTATGCACCTGGAAGGTGTCTACTTATAGTTGGGCGTCCCGGAGGTAACACGTGGAAGGTGTGATCGGCTACATCGCAACGGGCTTGGTCAGTTTAATCGTCGGCCTGTTCCTTGAACGCCTGAAGGACAAGCCGCGCTTGCTCTATTGGCTACCCGGTTCATTTCTATTCCAGCTCAAGAATCTGAACATTGCACTTC
>DATBMG010000259.1:0-15094 GCA_036554965.1 Burkholderiales bacterium | reverse complement strand
GGCGACTCAGCGCCGGCGGCCGGCATCACGCCAGCCGCCCATGGCACTGCTTGTACTTCTTGCCGGACCCGCAGGGGCAGGGGTCGTTGCGCCCCACCTTCTGGCCCTGCCGCACGAAGGGCTGGGCCTTGGGCGCCTCGGCTTCCGCGTGCGCACCCTCCGCCAGCGCCTCTTCGTAGTCGGCATGCTGATAGCGCACGTTCACCAGATTGACGGGCTCCACCGGGCCGCTCGGTCCACCGCGCCCGCTCGGTGCGCCGCGGCCGCTCGGCGGGCCATCGCCTGCGCCGCCCGGGGCACCGCCCGCGCCGCCGGGAGCACCGGCTGCGCCACCGGGGCCCCCGCCCTCGTCTGCCGCCTCGCTGCGGATTTGCACCGTCATCAGGATGCGGATCACCTCGTTGCGCACCGAGTCGAGCATCATGGAGAACAGCTCGAAGGCCTCGCGCTTGTACTCCTGCTTCGGGTTCTTCTGGGCGTAGCCGCGCAGGTGGATGCCCTGGCGCAGATGGTCCAGCGCCGCCAGGTGCTCGCGCCAGTAATTGTCGAGGGTCTGCAGCATGATGCCGCGCTCGAAGTCGCGCAGCACGGACGGGTCCACCGGCCGCATGCGTTGGGCATAGTGCTCATCGGCCGCCTCCACCACGCGCGCGCGCAGCCCTTCCTCGTCTAGGTTCTCGTCTTCCTTCAGCCACTGCTGCACCGGCACGTGCAACGTCAGCTCGGCGGCAATCGCCTTCTGCAGACCCGGGACGTCCCACTGCTCCTCGACGGTGCCCGGCGGGATGTGCTCGGCGAAGATGTCCGTCACCGTGCCTTGGCGCATGAAGCGGATGGTGTCGGAGATGTCGTTGGTCTCGAGCAGCTCGTTGCGCTGCTGATAGATCACCCGGCGTTGGTCGTTGGCGACGTCGTCGTACTCGAGCAGCTGCTTGCGGATGTCGAAGTTGCGCGCCTCGACCTTGCGCTGGGCGTTCTCGATGGCGCGCGTCACCCAGGGATGCTCGATGGCCTCGCCCTCGGGCATTTTCAGCCGGTCCATGATGGCGGCCACCCGGTCCGAGGCGAAAATGCGCAACAGCGGATCCTCCAGCGAGAGGTAGAAGCGGCTCGAGCCCGGGTCGCCCTGCCGGCCGGAGCGGCCGCGCAGCTGGTTGTCCACCCGGCGCGACTCGTGCCGCTCGGTGCCGACGATGTGCAGGCCCCCGGCGGCGACCACCTGGTTGTGCAGGTCCTGCCAGCGCATGCGGACCTCGGCGATGCGCGCCTGCTTGTCCTCCTCCGACAGGCTCTCGTCGGCGCGCAAGCGGTTGATCTCCGGCTCCGGGTTGCCGCCCAGGACGATGTCGGTGCCGCGGCCGGCCATGTTGGTCGCGATGGTGATCATCTTCGGCCGGCCGGCCTGCGCCACGATCTCCGCTTCGCGCGCATGTTGCTTGGCGTTGAGCACCTGGTGCGGCAGCTTCTCCCTCTGCAGATGCTTGGCCAGCTCCTCCGAGTTCTCGATCGAGGTGGTGCCCACCAGCACCGGCTGGCCGCGATCGTAGCAATCCTGGATGTCGCCGATCACGGCCTGGGTCTTTTCCTTCTTGGTCTTGAAGACCTGATCCATGCGCTCTTCCCGGATCATCGGCATGTGGGTCGGGATGACCACCGTTTCCAGGCTGTAGATGTGCTGGAACTCGTAGGCCTCGGTGTCGGCGGTGCCGGTCATGCCGGCCAGCTTGCGGTACATGCGGAAGTAGTTCTGGAACGTGATCGAGGCGAGCGTCTGGTTCTCGCGCTGGATGCGCACGCCCTCCTTCGCCTCCACCGCCTGATGCAGCCCGTCGGACCAGCGCCGGCCTGGCATCAGGCGCCCGGTGAACTCGTCCACGATCACCACCTCGCCGTTGTGCACCACGTAGTGCTGATCGCGGTGGTACAGGGCGTGCGCGCGCAGCGCCGCGTGCAGGTGGTGCATGAGCGTGATGTTGGACGCGTCGTAAAGGCTGGTGCCCTCGGCCAGCAGCCCGGCCGCAGTCATGATCTGCTCCGCGTGCTCGTGCCCGGCTTCGCTCAGCAGGATCTGGTGCGCCTTCTCGTCGACCGCGTAGTCGCCCGGACCGTGCTCGTCGGTCTGACGGGTAAGCTTGGGCACGAGGTCGTTGATCTTGTAGTACAGCTCGGTGACGTCCTCGGCTTGCCCGGAGATGATGAGCGGGGTGCGCGCCTCGTCGATCAGGATGGAGTCGACCTCGTCGACGATGGCGTAGCTCAACGGGCGCTGCACGCGGTCCTCGGCTTGGTAGACCATGTTGTCGCGCAGGTAGTCGAAGCCGAACTCGTTGTTGGTGCCGTACGTGACGTCGGCCGCGTACGCGCGCTGCTTGCTGGCGTGGTCCATCTGCGACAGGTTCACGCCGACGGTCAGACCCAGGGCGTTGTAGATCTTGCCCATCCAGGCGGCGTCGCGGCTGGCTAGGTAGTCGTTCACCGTCACCACGTGCACGCCCTGACCGGCCAGCGCATTCAGGTACACCGGCAGCGTGGCGACCAGGGTCTTGCCCTCGCCGGTACGCATCTCGGCGATCTTGCCGTGGTGCAGGACGATCCCGCCGATCAGCTGCACGTCGAAGTGGCGCATGTTCAGCGTGCGCTTGCCGGCCTCGCGCACCACGGCGAAGGCTTCAGGCAGCAGCTGATCGAGCGTCTCACCGTCGCGGTGGCGTTGCCGCAAGACCTCGGTCCTGGCGCGCAGCTCGGCGTCCGAGAGCTTCTCGATCTGCGGCTCGAGCGCGTTGATGGCGCGCACCGTGTGGGCGTAGCGCTTGAGCAGGCGCTCGTTGCGGCTGCCGAAGATCTTCTTGAGCAGGTTGGTAATCATCAGTCGTCCAGATATGCGCGACGACCTGGGGGATCAAGCTTTGCCGAAGCCGGGGGCGGACGGCGCACCGGTCGCGCCGCCCCAAAAAAGCACGAGGGGCGAGGGGCCCGACCAGGGCCCGTCACCCCTCTCGCGGCGATGACGCTTGGGAGCTCAGCCGGGCGTTCTGAGGAAGCGCACCGGATTCTGGGCTGCGCCCCTTTGGCGCACTTCGAAGTGCAGGTGAGTCCCTGTGGAACGGCCCGTGTTGCCGACTTCGGCGATCTTGCTCCCCCGCAGCACCACGTCGCCCACTTTCACGACGATCTTGGAAGCGTGGGCGTAGCGGGTGACGAGGTCGTTGCCGTGATCGATCTCGACCATATTACCATACTGCGGATGGGGGGCCGCAAACACCACTACGCCGCCGGCGGCCGCGAGAACCGCCGAGCCCGACTCGGCCATAAAGTCCAACCCTTCGTGGAAGGCGTTCATCCCGCTGAAAGGGTCGATGCGCCAGCCGAAGCCAGACGAGTAGTAGCCGCCCTTTACCGGCGACTTGCTGGGGATGAGTTGGCGCATCGCGTGCTGCTCGGTCAGCGTCGTTTCCAGATAGCGCAGCTTGTCGGTGCGGTCCTCGAGTTCCATAGCGAGCCGGTCGAGCTCGCTGCCCAACTGCCCCAGGGACAGCTGGCGGGCGGGGATGTCCGAATCGGCTCCGCCTTGGGCGGGTGGCCGGTCGAACATGAATTCCTTCGGCTTGAGGCCGGCGACTTTGGTCAGGCGCTCGCCCAGCGCGTCCAAGCGAACCAGGCGGGCCTGCAGCTCCCCCAGCTTGGAGGCCATGGTGTTCAGGCTCTCGCGCAGGTATGCGTGGGTACGGGCATTCTCCTGCGCCTGCAGGCTGGACAGCAGCGGGCGCAGGTACGCGGCATCGGTGGCTACCGCGTGGCGCAGAGTGAAGTAGTGCATCAGCGCGGCCAGGGCCACCAGGGTGAGCGCGAACAGCAGCGCGAAGATGGCGACCTGCCGGGTTCCGACGGCGAAAGACCGCGCCCGCGACGAACCGCCGGAAACTAGAATGATGTTCATCGTTTCCCCTTTACCACCCATGCCCTCGAGTGCGCCGGGCCGGCGCATAGGCTTGTTGTTGGGCTCTGTCCCAGCGCTAAAAGCAAGTAGCGTGCAACTGGAGCGCGTTGCTGCGATGCAACGCACGCTCTCTCAGGCGCTCCCCGACGCCCTTGCCGCCGCCTGCAGAGTCGCCTATGAAACCGGGGGATGCATTGTCATCGAAGCGCAAAACGGGGCCGCGGCGGCCAAAGTGAAGGCCCTGTCCGGGCGACTGCTGGCGGCGCTTCGGCAGCACGACCAGGCGCTGACGGCGATCCGGGTCGAGGTGGTTGTTGTGCGCCGCATCAGAGCCGGTCGAGAACCCGTTCGTCGCATCGGCCCGACAGGCATGCGCAGCCTCAGCGCTTTGGCGGGTTCGCTGCCGGAGGGGCCGGTGCAAGCGGCGTTGCGCCGCCTGCTGCGTGCTTCAAACCGCGAGGATCAGGCGCTCGAGGACCAGAAACGCCAGCACCACCGCAGCCACGATCAGGGCGTACTTGAAGACTTGCCAAGCCACGCGCAGCCAGCGCCGGTCCTGCGTGATCAGGTACAAGGCGACCGCAGCGCCGATCGCCAGCACGACCAGGAAGCCGATGATGCGTAAGGTGACCGCGGTCATGAACCGTCGCCCGGTGCCAGGCTAAGGGAGCAGAGAACAGATCCAGAGCTTCGTAACCGCCTTGCGGCCAGGAAGATGGGCCCGAATCCAGCCGGCAAGCTCAGGCGTACTGAACGTCGTGGCTGACGAACGGGGGCGCTTCTTCCAGCCGCTCGAAGGTGGTGAACTGCCAGGCGCTGCGCTCGCTCAGCAGCTGCCGCGACAGCCGGTTGTTGAGCGCGTGGCCGCTCTTGTGCGCGGCGAAGCGGCCGAGGATGGGATGGCCCAGCAGATATAAATCGCCGATGGCGTCGAGCACCTTATGCTTGACGAATTCGTCGTCGTAGCGCAGGCCGTCGGGATTGAGCACGCGGAAGTCGTCGACGACGATGGCGTTGTCCAGGCTGCCGCCCAGCCCCAGCCCCTGAGCGCGCAGCGTTTCGACGTCTTGCATGAAGCCGAAGGTGCGCGCGCGCGCGATGTCCTTGACGTAGGAGGTGGTGGCGAAATCGATGGTGACCTCCTGGCTGGCCCGCTGGATCACCGGGTGGTCGAACTCGATGCTGAAGTCCATCCGGAAACCGTTGTAGGCCTCGAAGCGGGCCCACCTGTCGCCGTCGCGCACTTCCACCCGCTGCAGCACGCGGATGAAGCGCTTGGGCGCGTCCTGCTCCTCGATGCCGGCGGACTGGATCAGGAACACGAACGGCCCGGCGCTGCCGTCCATGATCGGCACTTCGTCGGCGGTGAGATCGACGTAGGCGTTGTCCACGCCCAGCCCGGCGAACGCCGACATCAGGTGCTCGACGGTGTACACGCGCGCTGTGCCGACCTCCAGGCAGGAAGACAGCCGCGTGTCGCCTACCAGCGTCGCATGCGCTCTGATCTCGACCGGTTGCGGCAGATCGATGCGCCGGAACACGATACCGGTGTCCGCCGCGGCCGGCCGCAGCGTGAGGTACACCTTGCCGCCGGTGTGCAGTCCCACACCGGTCGCGCGTACTGTGCTCTTGAGCGTGCGCTGTCTGATCATCCAAGCCCCATGCCTGGGTAAACGGCTAATTTTACGCGATTTCAGCGCCGGTCCAAAACCCCTCCGCGCAAGCCGCGCAGTAGCGTCCTGGGCGCCTCAATCGGCCTGCTTGCGCAAGAACGCGGGGATGTCGAGCAGGTCTACACCCGACTGGCGCATCGCCTCGATGGTCGATTCCCGGTTGCGGCGGCGGATCACCGCCGGCGTGTCGAGCTGGTCGTAATCGACCACCTCGATCGGCGCCACGTCGGTGCCGGTCTTCACCACCGTCAGCGGCTTGGGCTGCGCGCGCGCCACCGGCGAGCCCAAACCGGTCGCCACCATGGTCACCCGCAGCCGCTCGCCCATGTTCTCATCGATCACGGTGCCGACGATCACCGTCGCGTCCTCCGCGGTGAACGCCTTGATGGTGTTCATTACGTCATGCACCTCCTTCATCTTGAGGCTGGCGCTCGCGGTGATGTTGACCAGCACGCCGCGCGCTCCGGCCAGGTTGACGTCCTCCAGCAGCGGGCTGGCCACCGCCTGCTCGGCCGCCTGAGTGCTGCGGTGTGGCCCGGAGCCCACGGCCGAGCCCATCATCGCCATGCCCATCTCGGACATCACGGTGCGCACGTCGGCGAAGTCCACGTTCACCAGGCCCGGGCAGTTGATGACCTCGGCGATGCCGGCGACCGCTCCGTGGAGCACGCCGTTGGCGGCCTTGAAGGCATCCAGCATGCTGATGTCGTCGCCCAGCACCTGCATCAGCTTCTCGTTGGGGATCACGATCAGCGAGTCGACGTGCTTGGACAGCGCCTCCAGCCCCTCCAGCGCCACGCGCTGGCGCTTGCCCTCGAACGCGAACGGCTTGGTCACCACCGCCACGGTGAGGATGCCCAGCTCGCGCGCCACCTCGGCCACGATCGGAGCGGCGCCGGTGCCGGTGCCGCCGCCCATGCCGGCGGTCAGGAACAGCATGTCCGCACCCTCGATCAGCTCGACGATGCGCTCGCGATCCTCCACCGCCGCCTGGCGCCCGACCTCGGGGTTGGCGCCCGCACCAAGACCCTTGGTGACGTTGACGCCGAGCTGCAGCTGGATCGACGCGCGGTTGCGCTTGAGCGCCTGCGCGTCGGTGTTGGCGCAGATGAATTCCACCCCCTGCACACCTGCCTCGATCATGTGATCCACGGCGTTACCGCCGCAACCGCCGACCCCGACCACCTTGATCACCGCTTCCTGCGGCTGCACGTCGACCAGCTCGAACATCGCGCTTCCTCCTTTGTACGTTGAATCGAACCCGAACCCCTAGAAGTTCCCCTGAAACCATGTGCGCATGCGCCCGAGCACGTGCTTGAAGGAGGCGCTCTGCAGCCGGACGATCTGTTCGCGCTGGTAGTGCGCGACCCCGGACATGAGCAGCCCCACCGCCGTGGAGTAGCGCGGGTTGCGCACCACCTCCGCCAGGCTGCCGCTGTAGCCGGGCGTGCCCACGCGCACTGGCATGTGGAAGATCTCCTCGCCCAGCTCGACCATGCCCTGCATCAGGCTGCTGCCGCCGGTCAGCACGATGCCCGAGGACAGCAGCTCCTCGAAGCCGGAGCGGCGCAGCTCCGCCTGGATCAGCGAGTACAGCTCCTCTACCCGCGGCTCGATCACTTCGGCGAGCGTCTGACGCGACATCTGGCGCGACGCGCGATCGCCCACGCCCGGCACCCGCACCGTCTCGGAGGCGTCCGCCAGCTCGCGCAGCGCGCAGCCGAACTTCTGCTTGATCTCCTCGGCGTCCTTGGTCGGGGTGCGCAGCGCCATGGCGATGTCGTTGGTGATCTGGTCGCCGGCGATAGGGATCACCGCTGTGTGGCGGATCGCGCCGTCGGTGAACAGCGCGATATCGGTGGTGCCGCCGCCGATGTCGGCCAGGCACACGCCCAGGTCCTTCTCGTCCTCGGACAGCACCGCCACGGCCGAGGCGAGCGGCTGCAGCACCAGGTCGTCCACCTCCAGCCCGCAGCGGCGCACGCACTTCATGATGTTCTGCGCGGCGGACACGGCGCCGGTGACGATGTGCACCTTCACCTCCAGGCGCACGCCGCTCATGCCCAAGGGCTCGCGCACGTCCTCCTGTCCGTCGATGATGAATTCCTGGTTCAGGATGTGCAGGATCTGCTGGTCGGTGGGGATGTTCACCGCCTTGGCGGTCTCGATCACGCGATCCATGTCGAGGTGGCTGACCTCGCGGTCCTTGATCGCCACCATGCCGTGCGAGTTGAAGCTGCGGATATGGCTGCCGGCGATGCCGGTGTAGACCTCGCGGATCTTGCAGTCGGCCATCAACTCGGCTTCTTCGAGCGCGCGCTGAATGGCGTTGACGGTGGACTCGATGTTCACCACCACGCCCTTCTTCAGGCCGCGCGAAGGATAGCTACCGTAGCCGATCACGTCGAATCCGCCCTCCGGCCTCACCTCCGCGACCATGGCGACGATCTTGGACGTGCCGATGTCCAGCCCGACGATGAGGTTCTTGGTGTCTTTCGGTTTGTTCATGCCGTGCTCCCTTCACACCGGTCGCTCGCCCCAGCGCAGACCGGGCAAGCGCACCGCAAATCCATTCGGGTAGCGCAGGTCGACGCGGTAGACGCTATCGCGCAGCTGCTCGGCGACGCGCGGATAGACCTCGGCGAAGCGCGCCAGACGCTGCACCACGTCCTGGCGGCCGAGCTCGAGCAGCCGGCCGTCGTCCAGCTTGACCTGCCAGGCGCGGCGTCCGGACAGGCGCACCTCGACCGGCCTGCGCCCGATCGCCGCGAGCGCATCGCGGAACGCCACGTAGTGCAGTGCGATTTCGGCGGCGGCATCCTCGGGTCCGGCGAACACCGGCAACCGCGAGGCGCTGGCCGCGTCGAACACCTCGCCGTAGGTGTTCACCAGCCCGATGTCGCGCCAGCGCGCCAGCGCTTCGTGCTCCTCCAGCACCACCTCCAGGCGGTCGGGCCAGGCGCGCCGCAGCCTGGCGTTGCGCACCCAGGGCAGCTTCTCGAAGGATTGGCGCGCCGCCTCCAGGTCCAGCGTGAAGAAGTTGCCGCGCAACTGCCGGTTGGCGATCGCGTCGAGCTGCTCGGGCGTGGTGTGCAAGATCTGGCCGGCCACAGTGACCTCGCGCAGCGGGAACACCGGTAGGCGAATCACCACCATCAGCACCGCGTAGGCGATGCCCAGCGCGGCGAGCGTATAGAGCAGCACCGCGATCCGGTTTAACTGGCGGTGGTCATCCCACATGCGCCAGCTCCAGAATGCGCAGCACCAGCTGCTGAAAGCTCATGCCGGCCACCTTGGCCGCCATCGGCACCAGGCTGTGGCCGGTCATGCCCGGGGAGGTGTTCATCTCCAGCAGCGAGACGCTGCCGTCGGCGCGGCGGATCAGGTCCGCGCGTCCCCACCCGCTGCAGCCCAGCGCGTCGGCGGCGCGCAGCGCCAGCCGGCGGATGGCCTGCTCGTCGGCGTCGGGCAGCCCGCACGGGCAGAAGTACTTGGTCTCGTCGCTGAAGTACTTGTGCTGGTAGTCGTACTTGCCTTCCGGCGCCTCGATGCGGATCAGCGGCAGCGCCTGATCGCCCACGAACCCGGCGGTCAGCTCGTTGCCGGCAACGAACTCCTCG
Source organism: Burkholderiales bacterium (assembly GCA_036554965.1). Taxonomy (GTDB): domain Bacteria; phylum Pseudomonadota; class Gammaproteobacteria; order Burkholderiales; family SHXO01; genus SHXO01. The sequence continues at coordinate 5,864 of DATBMG010000259.1, read as the reverse complement.
GCCAGCACCAGCCGGTCGTAGCGCGCCGCGAGCGCGTAGGCCGCGGGCAACTCGTCGGCGCGCGTCACCTTGGTCAGTCCCAGCGTGGAGCCTTCGTGCACCGGCTTCACGATCAGCGGCAGGCCGAGCCTCGCCGCCACGGCGCCCCAGTCGCAGCCGGCGTCGAGCGTTTCCCAGCGCGGCGTGGGCAGGCCGCAGGCGACCCACACCATCTTCGTGCGCACCTTGTCCATGGCGAGCGCCGAGGCCATCACCCCGCTGCCGGTGTACGGGATCCCCATCAGCTCGAGCGCGCCCTGCACCGTGCCGTCTTCGCCATAGCGCCCGTGCAGCGCGATGAACACGCGCTGGAAGCCCTCGCGCGCGAGCTCGAACACCTCGCGCTCGGCTGGGTCGAACGCGTGCGCATCCACGCCCGCCTCGCGCAGCGCCTGCAGCACCGCGTTGCCAGACATCAGCGAGACCTCGCGCTCGGCGGAGCGGCCGCCCAGCAGCACCGCCACCTTGCCGAATTTCTGGGGTGTGCTCATTGCGCTTTCTCGCCGATGATGCGCACCTCGCGCTCGAGCAACACCCCGCAGCGCGCCTGCACCGTCTGCTGTACCAGCTCGATCAGCTGTTCGATGTCGGCCGCGCTCGCCGTCCCGGTGTTGACGATGAAGTTCGCGTGCTTGGGCGACACCATCGCGCCGCCGATGCTGTGGCCCTTGAGGCCGCAGGACTCGATCAAGCGCGCGGCATAGTCGCCGGGCGGGTTGCGGAACACCGAGCCGGCGTTGGGCTGGTCCAGCGGCTGACTGGCGATGCGCCGCTGCAGCAGCTCCTTGATCACGCGCCTGCCTTGCTCGCCGTCGCCGCGCGCCAGGCGAAACCAGGCCGCCCCGAAGCATTCCTGGGATTCGCGATTCGTAACTGGCGATCCGTTCGCGTCCGAGCGCAGGCGCACGTGGCGATAGCCGATCTCGTAGTCCGCGGGGATGCGTCGCTTCAGCTCGCCGGCACGCGTGACCACCAGTACGCTGTCGACGATCTCCCACGTTTCCGAGCCGTAGCAGCCGGCGTTCATGGCCAGGGCGCCGCCCACCGTGCCGGGGATGCCGGTGAGGAACTCGGCACCGCGTAGATCGTGCGTGGCGGCGAAGCGCGCCACCTTCGGACTCGCGACCCCGGCCTGTGCATACACCAGCGGCGCGCCCTCCGGTCCCTGCTCCAGGCGCACTTCCTTGAGCGCGCCGTGAGTGAACAGCACCGTGCCGCGCACGCCGCCGTCTCGAACCAACAGATTGCTGCCGAGGCCGACCGGATGGACCGGCTCGTCCGCCGGCAGGCTGCGCAGGAAGCCGGCGAGGTCGAGCAGACTGCGCGGGGTGTAGGCGCGCTGCGCCGGTCCGCCGGCGCGCCAGCTGGTGTGCTTGTGCATCGGCTCGTCCCGGTGCAGCTCGCCGGCCGCCAAGTACCGTTGCTCAGCCATGTCCATTTGCCGTCGCCTGCTTCTGTTGGCGCGCGAGCTGTCCCGGCACGCCGCCGATGGAACCTGCGCCCATGGTCAACACCACATCGCCGTCGCGCGCGGCATCGACGATCGCTTGAGCCATGTCGGCGATCTGCTCGATGAACACCGGCTCCACCTTGCCGGCCACGCGCAGCGCGCGCGCCAGAGCCCGCCCGTCGGCCGCCACGATCGGCGCTTCCCCGGCCGCATACACCTCCGCCAGCAGCAGCGCGTCCACGCTCGCCAGCACCCGCACGAAGTCCTCGAAGCAGTCGCGCGTGCGCGTATAGCGATGCGGCTGAAACGCGAGCACCAGACGCCGCCCGGGGAATGCGCCGCGCACGGCGGCGAGCGTGGCCTCCATCTCGACCGGGTGATGACCGTAGTCGTCGATCAGAGCGAAGCTCCCGCCCGCTGGCAGGGCGATGTCGCCGTAGCGCTGGAAGCGGCGCCCCACACCCTTGAACTCCGCCAGAGCCCGCAGGATCGCCTCTTCCGGCGCCTGCACCTCGAGCCCGACCGCGAGCGCCGCCAGGGCGTTCTGCACGTTGTGCACGCCGGGCAGGTTGAGCACCACGTCGAGCGACTTGGAAGGGCCGCCGTTGGCGCGGATCTCGGCGTTGAAGCGCATGCGCCCGCCGTGATGGCGGATATCGGTGGCGCGAATCTGCGCCTGCTCGGACAGGCCGTAGGTGGTGATCGGCTTGGTCACCAGCGGCATGATCGCGCGCACGTTGGCGTCGTCCACGCACAGCACCGCCATGCCGTAGAACGGCAGACGTTGCAGGAAGTCGAGGAACGCCTGCCGCAGCCGCCCGAAATCGTGGCCGTAGGTTTCCATGTGGTCGGCGTCGATGTTGGTGACCACCGCCAGCACCGGCTGCAGGTGCAGGAACGAGGCGTCCGATTCGTCCGCCTCCACCGCGATGAACTCGCCGCGCCCGAGCCGCGCATGCGTGCCCGCCGCTTCCAGCCGCCCGCCGATGACGAAGGTGGGGTCCATGCCCGCCTCCGCGAGGACGCTGGCGATCAAGCTGGTGGTGGTGGTCTTGCCGTGCGTGCCGGCGATGGCGATGCCCTGTCGCAGGCGCATCAGCTCGGCCAGCATCAGCGCGCGCGGCACCACCGGGATGCGTTTGGCGCGCGCCGCGCCCACTTCGGGGTTGTCGGGCTTGACCGCGGTGGACACGACCACCGCGTCGGCGCCCTGCACCTGCGCCGGATCGTGGCCTCGATGGATGCGCGCCCCGAGGCTGCGCAAGCGCTCCGTCGCGGCGTTCTCGGACAGATCCGAGCCGCTCACCTGGTAACCGAGCGTGAGCAGCACCTCGGCGATGCCGCTCATGCCCGAGCCGCCGATGCCGACGAAGTGCACGCGCTTGACCTTGTGCTTCATCAACGCACCGCCCCCAGCAGGAGCTGCAGCCGGCGGTCGCCGAGATCCTGGCCGCGGACCTTGCGCGCAACGCTCGCCGGAGCCGGTGCGCGCGGCGGTGCGGCGTTGGCTGCGCGCTTGACGGTTTTTGTCTTGAGCTTCATGGACGCTCCCGATTCGGTCGATGGATCATCCGGCGGCCGCCATGCACACTGCGGCGACGCTGTGCGCGGCGTCCGGCTTGGCTAGGGAGCGGGCGCGCGCGGCCATCTCGAGCAGCTTGGCGCGCGTTAACTCGAGCAGCAGATCGGCGAGCCGGCGTGGCGACAGATCGCGCTGCTGCACCAGCACCGCCGCGCCGGCATCGGCCAGGAAGCGCGCGTTGTACGTCTGATGGTCGTCCACCGCGTAGGGAAATGGGACCAGAATGCTCGCCACGCCCGCCGCGGCGAGCTCGGTGACGGTGAGCGCACCCGCGCGACAGATCACCAGGTCGGCGCGCCCATAGCCCGCCGCCATGTCGTCGATGAAAGCGACGGTCTCGGCCGGCACGCCGGCGAGCGCGTAGTTGTCGCGCAGGCTCTCCAGGTGCTTGACGCCAGACTGATGCGTGACCCGCGGCCGGCGCTCGCCGGAAATCAGCGCCAGCGACTGCGGCACGATCTCGTTCAGGGCCTGGGCACCCAGGCTTCCGCCCACCACCAGCAGCTGCAGCGGCCCCGCGCGATGGCGGAAACGTTCCTCGGGCGCCGGCAGCGCGGCGATCTCCGCGCGCACCGGGTTGCCGCACCATTGCGACTTGCGCAGCGCGCCGGGAAAACCGCTCAGACGCCGGTCGGCCACCTCGGCCAGAACCTTGTTCGCCAGCCCTGCGATCGAGTTCTGCTCGTGCACCACCAGCGGCCGATTGAGGAGTGCCGCCATCATGCCCCCGGGGAAAGACACGTAGCCGCCCATGCCCAGCACCACGTCGGGACGCACACGAAACAGGACGCGCGCGCTCTGCCAGAAGGCGATCAGCAGGTTGAGCGGCAGCAGCGCCATGCGCAGCAATCCCTTGCCGCGCAGACCCGAGAAGCGGATCGCTTCCAGCTCGTAGCCCCGGCGCGGCACCAGGTCGACCTCCATGCCGTCCTTGCCGCCCAGCCACACCACGCGCCAGCCGGCACTGCGCATCTCGTCGGCGACCGCAAGTCCGGGAAAAACGTGCCCACCCGTGCCGCCGGCCATGATGAGAATGGTCTTCATGACCACCCCCGTTCCGCCAACCCAAGGGCACGTTTTCGGTGAAGGCTAACCGACGCATCGCGCCGATTAAGCGCGCGCCCGACATATCGAAAAAGCAGGGGCCGCGCGCGGCCGAAACCAAAAACATGCCCACCCGTGCCGCCGGCCATGATCAGAATGGTGCGTGAGGCGACGCTCATGCACTCCGCCCCCGCATCAGCTGCCTGCTCTCGAAATCAATCCTCAGCAGCAGCGCCAGCGCGCAGCAGTTGGCGAGCAAGCCGCTGCCGCCGAAGCTCAGGAACGGCAAGGTGAGGCCCTTGGTGGGCAGCAGACCCATGTTCACGCCCATGCTGATCAGGGCCTGTGCACCGAGCCAGATGCCGATGCCCTGCGCCACCAGCGCGGGGAAGTAGCGCTCCAGCTTCGCGGCCTGGGCGCCGATCGAGAAGGCGCGCGCAGTGAGCCAGACGAACAGCAGGATCACCGCCGTGACGCCGAAGAACCCCAGTTCCTCTCCGATCACCGCCAGCAGGAAGTCGGTGTGCGCTTCCGGCAGGTAGAACAGCTTCTCGACGCTCGCTCCCAGGCCCACACCGAGCCACTCGCCGCGCCCGAAAGCGATCAGCGCATGCGACAGCTGGTAGCCCTTGCCGAAGGGGTCGGCCCACGGATCCATGAATCCGAGAATGCGCTGCATGCGGTAGGGCGAGGTGAGTATGACGACCACGAAGCCGATTGCCAGCAGCACGAACAAGCCGACGAACAGCTTCCAGTTCATGCCGCCGAGAAACAGCACGCCCATGGAAATGCACGCGATCACCGCGAACGCGCCGAAGTCCGGCTCGCGCAGCAGCAGCGCGCCGGTGAACAACATCACCGCCAGCATCGGCAGAAAGCCTTTCTTCAGACTGTGCATCCACGCGGCCTTGCGCACGGCGTAGTCGGCCGTGTATAGCACAGCGAACAGCTTCATCAGCTCGGAGGGCTGCAGGCTCATCACCCCGAGCGGCAGCCAGCGCCGGCTGCCGTTCACCTCGCGCCCGATGCCCGGGATCAGAACCACCACCAGCAGCAGCGCGCCGGCCAGGAACAGATACGGCGCAGCGCGCTGCCACAGCCGCATCGGCACCTGGAACACGCAGAGCGCGACCGCCGCGCTGACGGCGAGCGCAGCCGCATGGCGGATCAGGAAATAGGCGGCGTTGCCGGCCGTGTAGCGCGCGCCTTCGGCGATGGCGATCGAGGCCGAGTACACCATCACCAGGCCCACGCCGATCAGCAGCACGCCGACCCAGATCAGACCGGGATCGAAGTCCTGCAGGGCAGCGCCGGGGCGGGCGGGCGTGGAGAGCGCGATCATGCGGGGACGGAATGATCCAGCTTGCGCACCGCCTCGGCGAACGCCTGCGCGCGGTGCTCGTAGTTGCGGAACATGTCGAAGCTGGCGCAGGCGGGGGACAGCAGTACGGCGTCCCCGTCGCGCGCTTGGGAGAAGGCCAGGCGCACCGCCTCCTCCATGTCGGCCGCGCGCAGCAGCGGCACACCGGCGCCGCTCAAGGTCTCCGCGATGCGCTCGCGGTCGCGTCCGATCAGCACCACGGCCCGCGCGCGGCCGGCCACCGCCGGCTGCAGGGGACCGAAGTCCTGCCCCTTGCCGTCGCCGCCGGCGATCAGCACCACCCGCTGGCGCATGCCGTTCAACGCCGCGACGGTGGCGCCGACGTTGGTGCCCTTGGAGTCGTCGAAGAAGGCCACCCCGCCGAGCTG
>DATBMG010000254.1:0-10760 GCA_036554965.1 Burkholderiales bacterium | reverse complement strand
GCCTCGGTGCGCACCATGCTCGGCACCGTCGACCAGGAATACCTGTTCGCGATCCTCGATGCGCTGGCCGCCGGGGACGGACCGGCGCTGATCCGGCTGGCGGACGACATGCAGGGCCGCAGCCTGTCCTTCGAAGCGGCGTTGCAGGATCTGGCCGCGCTGCTGCATCGACTGGCGCTTGCTCAGCGCTGGCCCGACGCGCTGCCTGCGGACGATCCGGATCGGGAGCGATTGACCGCTCTCGCCGCACGCTTCGCGCCCGAGGATCTCCAGCTCGACTACCAGATCGCGTTGCAAGGCCGAGCCGATCTCGACCTTGCGCCCGACGAGTACGCCGGCTTCACCATGGCCCTGCTGCGGATGCTCGCCTTCGTGCCCGCGGGCAGCGGCGAGGGCAGGGTGGAGCGCTCAGGCGCATCGGCCGCCGCTCCCGCGCCGGCGTCCAGGGTTTCGCCTGCGGCTCGGCCGGCGCCGGCCGGCGCGGCGGCGTTGCCCACGATCTTCGACTGGCGCGAGCTGGTGACGCGCCTCAAGCTCGGCGGTATGGCGCGCATGCTCGCGCAGCACAGCGAGGTCGCCGGCATGGAAGGCGATCGCCTCGAGCTGCGCATACCCGAGGAGCACAAGCACCTGCTGGACAAACCCTACCGCGACAAGCTGCAGGCCGCGCTGGAGGAACACCTGGGCCGGCGGCTCAAGCTGGACTTCGTGCTCGGTCGTGCCGCCGGGATGACCCCCGCCGAGCAGGACGACCGGGAACGGCAGGCGCGCCTGCAACAGGCGGTGCAAGCGATCGACGGTGATCCTTTCGTGCGCGACCTGCTGGAGAACTTCGATGGGCGCGTGGTGGACGAGTCGATCCGGCCGCTGGAAGAGCGATAGCGTGAGGAGGAGCACATCATGATGAAGGGACAACTGGCCGGGCTGATGAAGCAGGCCCAGCAGATGCAGGAGAACATGCGCAAGCTGCAGGAGCAGCTTGCCGGCGTCGAGGTCGAGGGCCAATCCGGCGCCGGCCTGGTGAAGGTGGTGATGACCTGCAAGCACGACGTCAAGCGCGTGAGCATCGACCCCAGTCTGCTGGGCGACGACAAAGACATGCTCGAGGATCTGGTCGCCGCCGCCTTCAACGACGCCGTGCGCAAGGCCGAGGCGACCACGCAGGAGCGGATGGCCGGGCTCACCGCCGGGATGGGGCTGCCGGCCGGCTTCAAGCTGCCGTTCTAGCGCAGGCGCGGTTGCGCGCCCTGTACGCCTCGCTCCTCACGCCGCGTGCCGCACGCTAAGATATCGACATGAACAGCCCGTCCAGCCTCGAAGAGCTGATCCAGGCGCTGCGTTGCCTGCCTGGAGTGGGACCGAAATCCGCGCAGCGCATGGCCTATCACCTGCTGCAGCATGACCAGCAAGGCGCGACGCGCCTTACCCGGGCGCTGGACCGCGCGCTCGGCGTGATTCGGCACTGCGAGAAATGCAACACCTTCAGCGAGGGCTCGGTGTGCGAGCTGTGCCGCTCGGAGCGCCGGGACGCCACGCTGCTGTGCGTGGTCGAAACCCCCGCCGACCTGCTGATGATGGAGCAGGCGCAGTGCTACCGCGGGCAGTACTTCGTGCTGATGGGGCGCCTTTCGCCGTTGGACGGCATCGGGCCGCGCGAGATCCATCTCGACCGGCTGCTCAAGCGTGCCACCGACGGCGTGGTGACCGAAGTGGTGCTCGCCACCAATTTCACCGTGGAAGGCGAGGCGACCGCGCACTACATCGGCGAGATGCTGCGCCCGCGCGGTTTGAAGGTGAGCCGCATCGCGCGCGGTGTGCCGGTGGGCGGAGAGCTGGAGCACGTGGACAGCGGCACGCTGGCCCAGGCCGTGCTTGAGCGCAGGCCGGTCTAACCCGAAGTAACTTCAGTCTAACCGGGCGTCCACACCTCACATGTCGCGCGCATCGAAGTCCTCCGGCCATCGCCGGCCCGTCCCCGGGCGAGCGGCGCGGCCGGCGCGACCCCCTGCGCCGGCCGCACCGCGCTTCGAAACCGCGGAAGCCTGCAGCGGACCGCAGAAGATCCACAAGGTCCTGGCGCAGGCCGGGCTGGGCTCGCGGCGCGAGATGGAGGAGTGGATCCGCGCGGGCAAGGTGAAAGTCAACGGCGCGCTTGCCCAGGTGGGCATGCGCGTGCAGGCAGGCGACGTGATCCGCGTCGGCCGGCGCCAGGTCACCGTGCGCGGCGACTCCAAGCTGCCGCGCATCATCCTGTACCATAAGCCCGAAGGCGAGATCGTCAGCCACGACGATCCGCAGGGCCGCCCCAGCGTGTTCGACAAGCTGCCGCCGATGCGCCGCGGCAAGTGGCTGGCCATCGGGCGGCTGGACTACAACACCTCGGGGCTGCTGATCTTCACCACTTCCGGCGAACTGGCCAATCGGCTGATGCATCCGCGCTACGAGGTGGATCGCGAGTATGCCGTGCGCGTCATCGGCAAGCTCACCGAGGAGAGGATCCGCCAGCTCACGCGCGGCGTGCGGCTGGAGGACGGCATGGCGCGCTTCGAGGTCCTGGAGGAGCGCGGCGGGCGCGGGCTCAACAACTGGTACCGCGTGGTGCTGCGCGAAGGCCGCAATCGCATCGTGCGCCGCATGTTCGACGCGGTCGGCTACAAGGTGAGCCGGCTGATGCGGGTGCGCTTCGGCATCGTCTCGCTGCCTTTCGGGCTGCGCCGGGGCGGCTGGCGCGAGCCGGATGCGCAACAGACCACGGCGATCCTGGATTGGTCCGCGACGCTCGCCGCGCCCGCCGCGGAGCCGCTGGCGGTACGCGCGCGCATCGTCAGATCAGCTGGTTCCGCTCGAGCAGAAAGACCAGATCGTCGCCGGCCCTGGTCGACAGCCAGGTAGGCTCGAGCCGCGGGAACGCGGCCTCGAACGCCGCGCGCCCGCTGCCGACTTCGACCACCAGAATACCGCCCGGCAGCAGATGCCGATGGGCCTGGTCCAGGATGCCGCGCACCGCGTCCATGCCGTCGGTGCCCGCAGCAAGCGCCAGCGCGGGTTCGTGGCGGTATTCCGGGGGCAGATCTCGCATCGCTTTCGCGTCCACGTAGGGCGGGTTGCTGACGATGAGCTGGTAGCGCCGGCCGGCCAGGCCGGCGAACAGATCGGACTGCACCAGCGTCACCCGGCCTTCCAAGCCGTAGTCCTCTATGTTGCCGCGCGCTACCTCGAGCGCGCCGGCCGAGAGGTCGACGGCATCCACGCGCGCATGGGGAAACGCCAGCGCCAGCAGGATCGCCAGGCAGCCCGAGCCGGTGCACAGGTCGAGCGCGTCGCTCACCGCGCCCGGATCGGGCAGCCAGGCGCTCAACCCTTCCTCGATCAGCTCGGCGATGTGCGAGCGCGGGACGACGACGCGCTGATCCACGCGGAAGCGATAGTCGCCCAGCCACGCCTCGCGCGTGATATAGGCCGCAGGCAAGCGCTGCGTCACGCGCCGCTCCAGCACGTTCAGCACCGCGCGTATCTCGCCGGGCAGCAGCGCGGCGTCGAGGAACGGTTCCAGCCTCTGCAAAGGCAAGTGCAGCGTGTGCAGGATCAGGTAGGCGGCTTCGTCGTAGGCGTTGTCGCTGCCCTGGCCGAAGCTCAGCTGCGCCTCCTCGAAGCGGCTGACCGCAAAGCGCAGCAGGTCGCGCACGCTGCGCAGATGCCCGGCCGCATCGGCGAACGAGGACGCTCCCAACGAATACCCTCCTGGGGCGCCGCTCATCGATCGCGGCGACCGCTCATGGTTCGAGGAGCAGCGCGCCGAGCATGCGCTCGTACACTCGGCTCAACCCGTCCACGTCGGGCAGCGCGACCCGCTCGTTGAGCTTGTGGATGGAGGCGTTGACCGGGCCCAGCTCCACCAGCTGTGCGCAGATCGAGGCGATGAAGCGCCCGTCGGAGGTACCGCCCGACGTGGACAGCTGCGGCGTGACGCGCAGCTCGTCGTGAATCGCGGCGATCGCGACCTCCACCAGGCGGCCGCGCGGCGTGAGGAACGGCATTCCGGACAACGACCACTCCAGCTGGTAGTCGAGCCGGTGGCGATCGAGCACGCCGTGCACGGCGGCCTTCAGGCCCTCCACCGTGCTGGCCGTGGAGAAACGGAAGTTGAACAGCACCCTGAGTTCGCCCGGGATCACGTTGGCTGCGCCGGTGCCGGCCTGGACGTTGGAGATCTGAAAAGTCGTCGGCGGGAAATACTCGTTGCCCTCGTCCCAGATCGCGTGAGCCAGCTCGGCCAGAGCGGGAACGGCAAGATGCACCGGGTTCTTCGCCAGCTGCGGATAGGCCACATGCCCTTGCACGCCCTTCACCCGCAGCTCGCCGTTGAGCGAGCCGCGCCGCCCGTTCTTGATGGTGTCGCCGAGCTGCTCCGCAGAGCTGGGTTCGCCCACGATGCAGTAGTCGAGCGTCTCGTTGCGCGCGCGCAGGACATCCACCACGCGTATCGTGCCTTCCACCGCCAGGCCTTCCTCGTCTGAAGTGATCAGCAGGGCGATCGAGCCCGGGTGGTCGGGATGGCGCTGCGTGAAGCGTTCGACCGCCGTGACGAATGCGGCGATGGAGGTCTTCATGTCGGCTGCGCCGCGGCCGTACAGATGCCCGTCGCGTTCGGTCGGCTGGAATGGGTCCGTGGTCCACTGCTCGAGCGGCCCGGTGGGCACCACGTCGGTGTGGCCGGCGAAGCACAGCAGCGGCCTGCGCTCGCCGCGCCGGGCCCATAGATTATCCACGGGGCCGAAACGCATCGGCTCGAGGTGGAAGCCGAGCGGGCGCAACCGCTCCGCGATCAGCTGCTGGCAGCCGCCGTCGTCGGGCGTGAGCGAACGTCTGCGGATGAGAGCTTTGGCAAGCTCGAGGGTGGCGCTCTGGTCGCTTGGCATGAGAGCGCCATTGTATCGCCTCAATTCCCGGCGTTGATATCGATCTTGAAGTCCTCGAAGGACGAACCCTGGGCGATATCGGTGCGGATCGGGCCCTTGGCGCCGACGCGCGCGGCGGCCTGCTCGGCGTTGTTCATGATCCAGGCGAGGTTGGTGGCCGAATCGGAATTGCGCAAGGCTTCTTCCCTGGTGATCTTGCCCTCGGCGTACAGCTTGAACAGCGCCTGCTCGAAGCTCACCGAGCCCGGCGACAGGCTCTTCTCGATCGCCTCCTTGATCTGGTCGATCTCGGCCTTCACGATCAACTCCTGGATGTGCTTGCTGTTGAGCAGCACCTCCACCGCGGCGACCTGCGATCCGTCCACTGCCTTCACCAGGCGCTGCGAGATGATCGCCTTCAGGCACACGGCCAAGTCGTTGAGCAGGGCCGGGCGGGCGTCGTACGGGAAGAAGTTGATGATGCGGTTGAGCGCGTGGTAGCTGTTGTTGGCGTGCAGCGTGGACAGGCACAGGTGCCCGGTCTGCGCGTACAGCAGCGCCTGCTGCAGGGTGTCGCGGTCACGCGACTCGCCGATCATCAGGATGTCCGGCGCCTCGCGCATCGCGTTCACCAGGGCGTTCGCGTAGCTCTTGGTGTCCAGCCCCACCTCGCGCTGGTTGATCACGCAGCGGTTGTGCTTGAACACGAATTCGATCGGGTCCTCGATGGTGAGGATGTGGCCGCCGCGGGTGTTGTTGCGGTGCTCGATCATGGCCGCCAGTGTGGTGGACTTGCCCGAGCCGGTGGCGCCCACCACCAGGACCAGCCCGCGCTTCTCCATGATCAGGTCCTTCAGGATCGACGGCAGGCGCAGCGCTTCCAGTCCCGGCGTCTGGGTGCGCAGGTAGCGGATCACCGCACCGACGTTGCCGCGCTGCCGGAACACGTTCACCCGGAAGCGCCCGACTTCGGGGACCGGGAAGGAGAAGTTCATCTCCCAGGTCTGCTCGAACTCCCGCTGGTCCTTCTCCGACATCAGCTCGCAGGCGATCCTCTTGACCGTCTCGGCGTCGACGATGTCGGCGTTCACCGGCATGATGGTGCCGAGGATCTTGATCGAGATCGGCATCCCGGCCGAGATGAACAGGTCGGAGGCCTGCTTCTCGGCCATCAGCTTGAGGACAGGAGTCAAGTACATGGCATGCGTGGGTCGCTAACCAGGGCGTTCACCCAAAAGCAAGTTTCGGGCTAGCGGTCTGACGCAGAACCACCTCGCGAACGCCCACGCGCAGCGTGGAGCGCACACGCGCACAAGTCCTTGAACGGGCGAGGGGTCGCACTTCAGCCGCGCGCGCAGTTGGGCCGCGCGACTATCGACCTGTCATTCCCCCCGCAGGAGATCGTTGATGCTGGTCTTGGCCCGGGTCTTGGCGTCCACCTGCTTGACGATCACGGCGCAGTACAGGCTGTACTTGCCGTCGGCGGAGGGCAGGTTGCCGGACACCACCACGGAGCCCGCGGGAATGCGCCCGTACAGCACTTCGCCGGTCTCGCGCTGGTAGATCCTGGTGCTCTGCCCGATGTACACCCCCATCGAGATCACCGCCCCCTCGCCCACGATCACGCCTTCGACGATCTCCGAGCGCGCGCCGATGAAGCAGTTGTCCTCGATGATGGTCGGGTTGGCCTGCAGCGGCTCGAGCACACCGCCAATGCCCACGCCCCCGGACAGGTGCACGTTCTTGCCGATCTGGGCGCAGGAGCCGACGGTGGCCCAGGTGTCCACCATGGTGCCCTCGTCGACGTAGGCGCCGAGATTGACGAAGGAAGGCATCAGCACGACGTTGCGCGCGATGAACGCGCCGCGCCGCACGGTCGCCGGCGGCACGACGCGGAACCCGCCCGCCCGGAAATCCTTGCCGCTGTAGTCGGCGAACTTGGCCGGCACCTTGTCGTAGTAGCTGGTGTAGCCGTCGCGCAGGACCGCGTTGTCGTCGAGGCGGAAAGACAACAGGACGGCCTTCTTGATCCACTGGTGAGTGATCCACTCGCCGCCCTGCTTCTCGGCCACGCGCAGCTTGCCGGCGTCGAGCTGCGCCAGCACCTCGTTGACGGCCTGGCGCAGGCGCGGCTCCGCGTTGGCCGGCGTCAGGTTCGCGCGGTTGTCGAAGGCGGATTCGATGATGGATTGCAGTTCGGACATGAGGGTTCCGGCTCAGGCGTGTTGCGTGAGAAAGGCGCGGATGCGCCGCACCGCTTCGTCGCACTCCGCCGGGGCGGATACCAGCGCTGCGCGCACGAAGCCGCGGCCGGGGTTCGCTTCACGCGCCTCGCGCGCGAGATAGCTGCCCGGCAGCACCATGACATTATAGGTTTGGTACAGGCGGCGAGCGAACTCGGTGTCCTCCGTGGGCGTGGGCAACCACAGATAGAAGGCGCCCTGCGGCAGGGACACCGGCACCACGCCGCGCAGCACGGCGAGCGCGGCCTCGAACTTCTCGCGGTAGAGCCGGCGGTTGTCGCGCACATGCGCCTCGTCCTCCCAGGCCGCCCGGCTCGCGGCCTGCACGGTCAGGCTCATGGCGTTGCCGAGATAGGTGCGAAACAGGAGGAACTTTTCCAGCAGCGCGGCGTCGCCGGCGACGAAGCCCGAGCGCATGCCGGGCACGTTGGAGCGCTTGGACAGGCTGCCGAAGCAGATCAGGCGCGGATAACCGTCGCGGCCCAGCCGGTGCGCGGCCTGCATCCCGCCGAGCGGCGGATGCGTTTCGTCGAAGTAGATCTCCGAGTAGCACTCGTCGCTGGCGATGACGAAGCCATGCCGGTCGGACAGTGCGAACAGCCGCTCCCAGTCCTGCATGCGCATGACGCTGCCGGTGGGATTGCTCGGACTGCAGACATAGATGAGCTGGGTCTGCGCCCACACCGATGCGGGCAGCTGATCGAAGTCCAGGCGATAACCGTCGCCGGGCAAGGTATTGATAAACTCCGGCTCCGCCCCGGCCAGCAGGGTGGCGCCCTCGTAGATCTGGTAGAAGGGGTTGGGCATGACCACCCGCGCTTTGGTGCGCGTGTTGTCCACCACGGCTTGCGCTATCGCGAACAGACCTTCGCGGCTGCCGTTGAGCGGGAGAACCTGGCGCGCGGGATCGACCGCCGGCAGGCCGTAGCGGCGCGTGATCCATGCGGCGATGCTCGCGCGCAGCGCCTCGGTGCCGAGCGTCGGCGGATAGCCTGCGAGCCCGTCCAGGTTGTCCACCAGTGCGCGCTTGATGAATTCCGGCGTGGCGTGCCTGGGCTCGCCGATGGACAGGTTGATGGGGCTCAGCGCGGGGTCCGGCTGCACGCCCTTGAGCAGGGCCGCTAGCTTCTGGAAGGGATACTGCTGCAACCGTGCCAGATGGGGATTCATGAAAGTCCGCGGAGAGTCAGGCGGAGGATTATATAAGGTGGACGGCAGGTGACCGAGGGCAAAGCGGGGGCGGTGCTGGGGCTGCTCACCGGCGCGCTGGTGTGGGGCTTGATCTGGTACCCCTTCCGGGCGCTGGAAGAGGTGGGCGTGTCCGGCTCGCTGGCGACGCTGGCCAGCTACAGCGTGGGTTTGCTCACCGCGCTGGCGTTGTTCCGCCGCGAGCTCGGCCCCCTGCTTCGGCCCGATCCGAACCTCGCGCTGATCGCGCTCAGCGCAGGCTGGTGCAACCTGGCCTACGTGCTCGGCACGATCCACGGCCAGGTCATGCAGGTGCTGCTGCTGTTCTACCTTGCGCCGCTGTGGACAGTCCTGTTCGCGCGCCTGCTGCTCGACGAGCGGCCCGGCGCGATCGGTGCGGCGGTGATCTTCCTGTCGCTGACCGGCGCCGCGCTCATGCTGTGGCAGCCGGGGGCGCGTCTGCCGCTGCCGCGCACGGGGGCGGAGTGGCTGGGCCTGTCCTCGGGCCTCACCTTCGCGCTGTCCAACGTGCTCATCCGCAGAGCGCGGCACCAGAGCATCCGCCTCAAGTCCACGGCCGTGCTGCTGGGCGTGGTGACGGTCGCCGCGCTGGTGGTGCCGTTCGAAGCGAGAGCCTCGTTGCCCTCGCCGGCGGAGGTGGCATGGCCGCACCTGGCGCTGCTGATCCTGCTCGGCCTGGTGCTGCTGGCCACCAATCTGGCCGTCCAGCACGGCCTCACCCTGACCTCGGCCAACCAGGCGATCGTCATCATGCTCACCGAACTGGTGGTGGGCGCCGCCTCGTCCTATCTGCTCGCCGGCGAGGCGATGCGCTGGAACGAGTGGGCCGGCGGCACGATGATCGTGGCGGCAAGCCTGCTGTCGGGCCGCATGCGCCCCTAGCGGCGGTGCGGCAGCGCGCTCACTGTCATCCGCCTCGTCGAATCGGTTAAAATGTCAACATTCCAGCAGCGCCTGGTCCCACGGCAGCATTCCGGTGACTGGGCGTTTGTTTTAGGTGACTGGGCGCTTGCTATAGTGGCCTCGCGTCGCCGGCCGCAGTCCCCTTGATCCACGGCTGATAACAGGTTCGGCTCAATTGCGCCTCTCGCACATCAAGCTCGCCGGCTTCAAGTCCTTCGTCGATCCCACTCATATCCCGGTGCCCGGCCGCCTGGTCGGAGTGGTCGGCCCGAACGGCTGCGGCAAGTCGAACGTCATCGATGCGGTGCGCTGGGTGCTGGGTGAGTCGTCCGCGCGCCACCTGCGGGGCGAAACCATGCAGGACGTGATCTTCAACGGCTCGGGCGAGCGCAAGCCGGCCAACCGCGCCAGCGTCGAGCTGGTGTTCGACAACGCCCTGGGCAAGGCCGGCGGCGCGTGGACGAAGTACTCCGAGATCTCGGTAAAGCGCGTGCTCGAGCGCGATGGCGAGTCGGCCTACTTCGTCAACAACATGCACGTCCGCCGGCGCGATGTGGCCGACATCTTCCTGGGCACCGGCCTGGGCGGGCGCGCCTACGCCATCATCGAACAGGGCATGATCTCGCGCATCGTCGAGGCGCGCCCTGAGGAGCTGCGCACTTTCCTGGAGGAGGCGGCGGGCATCTCCAAGTACCGCGAACGGCGCAAGGAGACCGAGCAGCGCCTGGAGGACACGCGCGAGAACCTGGCGCGGGTGGACGACATCCTGCAGGAGCTGACCAAGCAGCTCGCCCACCTGGAAGAGCAGGCCGAGGTGGCGGGCCGCTACCGCACCCTGGAGGCGAACCTGAAGACCACGCAGCAGCTGCTGTGGCTGCTGCGCAAGCAGGAGGCGGCCAACAGTCGCGGCCGCGTAACGCGTGAGCTGGAGCAGGTCGGCCTCGAGCTGGAGGCCGAGACCGCGCGCCTGCGCGAGCTGGAAAGCCGCGTCGAGACCCTGCGTGTGGACCACTACGGCGCCAGCGACGCGGTGCACGGTGCGCAGGGCGCGCTCTACGAAGCGAACGCGGAGACGGCACGCCTCGAGCAAGCGCTTCAGCATCTGCGTGACAGCCGCCGCCGTGTGGACCACCAGGTGGTCGCGCTGTCCCGCGAGCGGGAAGAGACCACCCAGCAGGTGCAGACGCTGCGCGCGCAGCTCGCGGAGCAGCGCGCCGCGCTGGAAGCGGCCGGTGGGCACCTGAACGCCTGCCGTGAGCAGGAGCGTCAGGAAGCGCAGCTGCTGCCGGCGGCGGAGCAGGCGTTCGCCGCGACGCGCACTGATGCCGAGCGCGTGGCCGAGGACCTGACGCGCCATCGCCAGGAAGAGCAGATCGAGCTCACCCGGCGCGGCCACGCCGCGAAGGTGCTGGCGCAGCTCGCGCAGCGCACCGAGCGCCTGCAGCAGGAGCGCGATGCGCTGGAGGACGTGGACCGCGAAGAGCTCGAGCGGCTCACCGCCGAGCTG
>DATBMG010000242.1:0-2452 GCA_036554965.1 Burkholderiales bacterium | reverse complement strand
TACATCAAGCTCCCGGATGTCGCCGGCACGCTGTACGAATCGCACTTCCGCTGGCAGATCCGCACCTTCTGGTGGGGGTTGCTGTGGAGCGTGGTCGGCGGCCTGACGACGTGGATCCTGATCGGCTTCCTGATCCTGGCGGCGACCGCGATCTGGGTGATCTACCGCATCGTCAAGGGCTGGCTGAGCCTTTCGGAAGGCAAGCCCATGGAGGGCATGCCGGTGGCGAGCGGCGGCGCGGCAGGGTAAGCGCCTGCGCGGCGTTCACAGCGGCGGGGTGCGATAGATGGTCCGGCCCTTGACGCGAGTGTCCACCACGTAGGGCCGCAATCCCGCGAGGTTCACCTCGACGCCGAGCCCCGGCGTGTCCGGCGCGCGCACCTGTCCGTTGCGATCCGGGCGCAGATGTGTGGTCGTGATATCGAGCGCGAGCTGCTTGGGCTCCGCCGGATACTCGCAGATCTCGTGCGCCTGCAGCCCGGCGTAGGGTTGAATCGACGCCGACAGCGCCAGGTGCGAAGTGAAAGTGTGATTGACGTAAGTCACGCCGCGCGCCTGGGCGTAATCCGCGACCTGCCGCGCCACCGAGATGCCGCCGACGCGGCCGGCATCGATCTGGACGTAGCGCACGCCGCCGTGGTCGATCATGTGCTTGGCCATGAAGAAGTCGTGCGCACCCTCGCCGCCCGCCAGGCCAACCGGCGCGCTGTCCTGCGCGAGCGCGCGGTATTCGTCCAACGCTCCCGAGACGAAGGGCTCCTCCAGCCAGGTGGCGCGCACGCGCTTGAGCGCGGGTAGCACCGCACGGGCGCGCTCGACGTCGGCGACCCACACGGTGCCGGCGTCGACCAACAGGATGGCGTCGTCCCCCAGTCCCTCGCGGGCGGCGGCGAGCTGGTCCTCGTCGGCCTGCACGCCAGCGCGTCCGAAGGGCCCCCAGCCGAACTTGACGGCCGTGAACCCCTGCCGTCGCGCGGCCCGCGCCTTGTCCAGGGTCTGCGCCGGCGTGTCGCCGAACAGCACGGAGGCATAGGGCGTCTTCGGGCAGGAGCGCTCCCAGCCGAGCAGCTTCCAGGCGGGCTGCCCGAGCCGGCGGCCGAGCAGATCCCACAGCGCCATGTCGATGCCCGAAAGCGTGTGATCGGCCTGCAGAAGATCCAGACTGTTGGCGCGCACCGCATCGCCGATGTGCCGGATGTCGTCGGCCGATTCCAGGCGTGCGCCCAGCACCGAGGCCTGCACCGGCTTGCAGGCGCTGTGCGACATCGGGCACACCAGCGCCGCGATCGATGGCAGCGGAGCGGCCTCGCACTCGCCGTAGCCGACGCAACCGCCGCCTGACACCCGCGCCAGCAGCGCATCCTGGCTGCCGTCGCCGATGTCCAGGATCTGCGGCATGGACAGGTAGAAGAAATCGATCGCTTCGACTTGCTGCGGGAACCCCCGACTCTTACACCGACACCCCGACTTTTACACCGGCACCGGGTCACGCAGGCTTCTGCGTGGCGAGCACGGTGAAGCCCTCGCCGATCAGCGAACGCTCGATCCGGCCCGTGAGCCCGGCGTCGCGCAGCAGGCGCTCCTGCTCCGCGCGCGTGGGGATCACGTTGCCCCAAAGCATCTCCTCGAACCCGGTGTGCAGGGGAAACTTGAACTCCGGGCGGCGCGCCTCCTCGAGCGTTCCCGGATAGGTCTCGTCCACGATCACCATCCAGCCGCCAGGCTTGAGCGCGCGCGCGCTTTCGGCCACCACGCCGGAGCGCACATCGGGAGCGATCTCGTGCAGCACCTCTACCATCAGGGCGGCGTCGAACTGCTGCGCTTGCGTTGCCGCGGCCACGGTGCCCTGGCGCACTTGCACGCGATCGGCCACGCCCGCATCCTGCGCGCGGCTGCGTGCGGTCGCGACGCTGTCGGTGTCGATATCCACGCCCATCACGCGCGATGCGGGAAACGCCTTGGCCAGTTGCACCAACAGGTTCCCGGTCCCGCACCCGACCTCCAGCACCTGACCGCCGGCGTTCAGGCGCTCGCTCAACCCCGGCAACGCGGGCAGGATCTTCTTGGCGGTGACCACCTGCAGCCCCCAGGTCGAGCCGGCGATGGCATGGTTGAACGCGTCGCCGCGGCCCTGGAACGGGATCACCTCGCCGGTCTTGAACGCCTGCAGGCAACGCATGAAGTCGTCCGCGGCGACTTCCGCCCCGAGCTGTACGTAGCCACCCAAATAGCGCGGGTGCGCAGGTGCAGCCAGGATCACATCCATGAACGGCGCGAGCCGATAGCCCCCGTCCGCTTGCGCATCGAGCAGCTCCATGCCGTAGGCGGTGAGGCACCAGCGCTCGATATAAGGCGCATGCAGGCCGAGTGTTGCGGCGAGCCGCGCCGCGGTCGATCCCGGCGCCTCTTGCAGCGCCCGGAACAAGCCGAGCTGCACGCCCAGGTGGATGAG
>DATBMG010000239.1:0-7470 GCA_036554965.1 Burkholderiales bacterium | reverse complement strand
CCGGTGGGCTCGTCGGCCAGCAACACGCCGGGCTGCATCACCGTTGCGCGCGCGATCGCCACCCGCTGGCGCTGGCCGCCGGACAGCTGCTCGGGCCGGTGGTGCGCGCGGTTGCCCAGGCCGTAGCGCTCGAGCAGGCCGCGTGCGCGCCGGGCGCGTTCCGCTGCGGGCAGACCGCCCAGCACCATGGGCAGCTCGACGTTCTGTTGCGCGCTCATGCGCGCGATCAGATGGAAGAACTGGAAGACGAAGCCGATTTTCTCGCGCCGCACCTCCGCCTGCTGCTCGTCGGTGAGCGCGGTGACGTCCTGCCCGTCGAGGAGATAGCGCCCGGAGGTGGGGCGGTCGAGCAGGCCGATGATGTTGAGCAGCGTGGACTTGCCCGAGCCCGATGGGCCCATCAGGCTGAGATACTCGCCCTTGTCGATGCCGAGGTCCACGTCGCGCAGCGCGTGCACCTGCTGGTCGCCGACCTGGAAGATGCGGTTGAGCCGCTCGAGCCGGATCATCGGCTCAGTGCGCCTGCTCCGGCACCACCTTCGCGCCCGGCGCCACGCCCTTGCGCTCCAGCGACAGCACCACCTGATCGCCGGCGCTCAAGCCGGAAGTCACTTCGGTGTACTCCCAGTTCGACAGCCCGGACTGGATGCGCCGCTCCTCGAGCCGCCGGCCGTCGGGACGATAGAGCAGCACGCGGCTGCCCTCCTGGATCGCCGCGGTCGGCACACGCAGCACGTCGTCGCGCGAATCGAGGACGACCTCCACGTCGGCGCTGTAGCCCACCAGCAGCACGCCGGTTTCCTTCGGGTCGTTGAACTCGACCTCGACGTCCACCGTGCGCGCCTGCTTCTCCACGTCGAGCACGTAGGGCGCGATGCGCCGCACGTGCGCGGGGAACTTGCGGCCCGGGAAAGCATCGACGCTGATGCGCGCGGGCATCTTGAGCTTGATCGCCGGCGCGTCCACTTCATCGATCGGCGCGGTGACGTACAGGCAGCTGTCGTCGATCAGGTCGATCGCGGGCGGGGTGGGAATGCCGGGCGGGGACGGGGTGGTGAACTCGCCCAGC
The DNA here is from genome assembly GCA_036554965.1 of Burkholderiales bacterium. Taxonomy (GTDB): domain Bacteria; phylum Pseudomonadota; class Gammaproteobacteria; order Burkholderiales; family SHXO01; genus SHXO01. Next base: position 6,401 of record DATBMG010000239.1, on the reverse strand, counting down.
TCGCCGGTGACCTCCGCCACGATGCCGTCGAAGGGAGCGCGCAGCCGCTGCCGCGACAGCGAGGCCTGCGCGACCTGGATACCGGCGCGGGCCTGCTCCACGTCGGCGCGAGCGGCGGTGCACGCTGCGCGCTGCGCGCGTGCCTGTGACACCGCCTTGTCCAGCGCATCGGCGCTGATGAAACGCTCCTCGCGCAGTTGCTGGGCACGGTCGGCTTCGCGCTGCGCCAGCTCGGCCGACAGGCACGCCTGATCGGCGCGTGCGCGCGCAGCCGACAGCTGATCCTCCGCCAGCCGCACCTGGGCGCGCAGGTCCTCGCTCCACAGCTCCAGCAGCACCTGGTTTTTCGTGACGCGATCGCCCTCGCGCACCAGCAGTCGCGCGATCTGGCCGCCGGCTTGCGGCGCGAGCTTGGCGCGCCGGCATGCGGTCACCGTGGCGGCACGCGTGTTCGCGACCGTGCGCTCGACCAGCCCGCGGTCGACTTTGGCGAGCGTCACCTCCACCGGCTTGGGCCGGGTGAAGTACCACACCGCCGCGGCGATGACGGCCGCAAGCAGGAGGATCAGCACCCAGCGGCGAAGTTTCTGCATCGATCGAGGCGGCAAGAGCGCGGCCGTGTCACCCGCGCGCCAGCCGATCGAGCGTGTCGCGCGCCGCCTGCACCCGCTGCCAGCCGAGGAAAGATTGCCGCAGGCTCTCCTCGGGCACCCGGGAGGCGACCCAATCGATCGTCTCCACGGCCGCGCGCGCCGTGTCGTGTGCCTCGTCCAGCCGTTGCTGCGCCCGCAGCGCCTGCGCGAGCAGAGCGGCGCTCTGCCAGGTGAGCGTCGGGTATTCGATCTGGCGTGCGACAGCCAGGCTCTGGCGCAGCTCGCTCTCGGCCTTCGTCCACTGCCCGGTCCGCATAGCCGCCTCACCCCTCAGCACATGCGCCTTGCTCACGTACTTCATGGAGCCGACCGCCCGGGCTTGCTCGAGCGCGATGTCTGCCTGGGCGCGCGCCCGCTCTGCGTCGCCGATCGCCAGCAACGCCTCCGCGATGTAAACGGTCAGGTGAGTGGTCCAGCGCCAGCGATGCGCGCCAAAGCCGAAGTTCTCCACGCGCACCGCGGTCTCCTCGAGAAGCCGCAGCGCGCGCGCGGGCTGCCCCAGGTGGAGCTGATCGTATGCCAGGTTGATCGCGCTGCTCACCTCGACGTTGCTGTTCTTGACCCGCTGCGCGATCTCGACGGCCTCGCGATCGCACTCCATCGCGCGGCCGAAGTCACCGAGCTCCTGGTAGAACCAACCTAGGCTGTTCGTGAGTCGCCCGGCGATGAATCCGTTGTTGCGCTCGCGGGACTTCGCCAGCCCGTCGCGGATCACGGCCAGACCTGCGGAATACTCGCCCAGCCCGATCAGGGCCAGGCAGCGGAAGGCGAGCGCAAGCAGCTCATGGAATCCGTCGTGAATCTCGGCAGCGCCCTGTTCGGCACCGTGCGACAGCGATACCGCGCGACGGAAGTCCCCGCGCCAATTGGCATCGGCGCCGAGCCAGGTGGTGCTCGAAGCGGCGATGTCGCGAAAGCCCCGCGCACGGGCGATCTGCAGCGACTCGGTGAACTTCGCGTCGGCGGCGTCCAGCCGGCCGTCGACTTGATCGATCAGGCCCAGTCCCCCGAGGCTGCGCGCCAGCAGCCGCTCGTCGCCGGTATCTCGCGCGATGGCGAGCGCTTGCGCCGCGCACGCTCGCATGTTGGGCAGGTCCTCCACGCGGAAGGTCGCCCAGTAGAGAACCGCCAGATCCATCAGCGCTTCGCCCTCGGCGAGGCGGTCGCCGAGCTCACCCGCGAGGTCGCGCATGCGCTTCGACTCGTCGATCGCTTCCGCATAGCGGGTGAGGAGCATCCAGACCTGGCTGCGCCGCCGGTGAATCTCCATGATGCGCCGCCGGTCGACCGCGGGCGTGATGCGCACCACCAGCTGCATGGCCTTCTCGTAATGGTCCAGCGCCAGCTTGTTGGCGTAGGTGTCCTTGGCGCGGTCGCCGGCTAGCACCAGATAGTCGAAGGCCTTCGGCCACTGCTCGCCGTTCAGAAAATGGTGCGCCAGCTCTTCGTAGTGCTCCGCCAGGCGATCGGCGTAGATCTCCTCGATTGCGTGGCCGACCATGCGGTGCAGCTCGCGTCGCCGCTCCGTGAGCAGGCTGCTGTACGCCACATCCTGGATGACGGCGTGCTTGAACACGTAAGCCGGCTCGGGCATCAGGCTCTGCTCGTAGATGATCTCGAGGGAGAGCAGCTCGTGCAGCAGGTGATCGAGCCGGTCGGCCATCCCGGCGACGCGGTCGAGCAGGCGCACCAGGAACTGGCGGCCGATCACGGAGGCGAGCTGCACCGTGCGCTTGCCGTCGTCTCCGAGCCGGTCCAGGCGCGCCATAATGATGCCCTGGATCGTGTCCGGCACATCGACGTCCGCTATCGAGCGCACCAGGACCAGCTGTTCACCTTCGCGGCGCAGGACGCCCAGGTCGAGCAGCGTCTTGGTGACCTCCTCGACGAACAGCGGCACGCCCTCTGCCTTCGCGAGCAGCGCGCTTTGCAGCTCCTCTGGTAGTTGCGCGTTGCCGAGCAGGGAGCCGGCGAGGGCGAGGGATTCGCGGTCCGATAGGCTGGTGAGATTGATCGTCGCCGAGAAGCTGCGCGTGGGGAAGGGCGGCGTGTAGCCGACGCGATAAGTGAGGATCATCATGACCGGAATCGCGGCCAGCGAATCCATCAGCCCGCCGAGCAGCTCCTCGCTCGAGCTGTCCATCCAGTGCAGGTCCTCGACCACCAGCACGAGCGGGCGCAGCTTGGTCGCCTGGACCGTGAGCGCGCGGATCGCCTCGAACATCTTCCTGCGTCGGGGCGCCGGATCGAGTGCGGTCACCGCCGGGTCGCCCGGGTCTACCGACAGCATGTAGCGGATGAACGGAATATGCGCGTCCAACGGACCCAGGCCGCGCATTCCCTGCTCGACCTTGGCGATGATATCCGGCTCCGCATCGAACTCCTCGATGCCGAAGTTCCTGCGCAACTGGTCGAGGATCGGCAGGAACGGGATCGACTGCCCGAACGACACACACTGCCCCTCGAGCCATGTGACGCCGTCGCCGGCTTCGGCGATGCGCCGGCGCAGCTCCAACAGCAGTCGGGACTTGCCGATGCCGGCCTCTCCGGCCAGGAACACGACCTGTCCGCGCCCTTGCTGCACCTCGGCGAAACGGTCGACGAGCGTGGTGAGCTCACGTTCGCGCCCGATGAACGGCGACAGGCCGCGCTCCAGCGCGACCTCGATGCGCGTGCGCTTGCCGCGCGGCTTCAGCACCTCCCACACGCGCACCGACGCGTGGCCTTTGAGCTGCAGCTCACCCAGATCCCGGGTTTCGAAGAAGCCGGCGATCGCATTGTGCGTGCTCTCCGACACCAGCACAGTGCCCGGGCGAGCCATCTGTTCCAGCCGGGCTGCGAGATTGGTAGTGTCGCCGACCGCGGTGTAATCCATCCGCAGATCGTCGCCGATCTTCCCCACGACCACCGGCCCGGTATTCAGGCCGATGCGCATCTGCAGGCTGAGCCGACGCTCTTCCTGCAGCTGGCGCGACAGATGATCGACCGCTTGCTGGATACCGAGCGCGGCGTACACGGCGCGCCGGGGACTGTCCTCGTGTGCGATCGGTGCACCGAACAGCGCCATCACACCGTCGCCGCGGTACTGGTTGATGGTGCCCTCCAGGCGATGCACTTCGGCGCTGATGACTTCGAAGCAGCGGTTGATGATGCGGTGGACCTCTTCCGGATCCATCTGCTCTGCCAACGCGGTAAAGCCGGCCACGTCGGCGAACAGCACAGTCACCTGGCGCCGCTCGCCCTCCAGCGACGAGCGCGACTGCAGAATCTTGTCGGCGAGGTGCCTGGGTGTATAAGCACGGATCGACGCATCACGCTGCTGCGCGGACTCCGCAGCGGGCACCACGAGACCGGGCGCTGCGGGCTCCTTCGCCTGAAGGCTCGCGCCGCACTGCCCGCAGAACCTGAACCCGGCTGGAACCTCCGCGCCGCACTGCGGGCAGTGCAGCCCGAGCGGGGCACCGCACTGGCCGCAAAAGCGCATCCCACGGGGATTTTCGAACTGGCAGGCGTTGCATTTCACCGAATAGTCTCCTCGCGCTCGGGCGCGGGCCTTGGCGCACGGGCGCAGGCGGTCCTGCCTGCCGCGTCATACCAGGGAAGGGTAGCAGAGCCGCCCGCCGGGCGCCGGCGACGTCGCAGGCGGCGATCGTCACGCAGACCAAGGTCGCGAGGTGTGAGCCGGAAGAGATTGGTGGGCGGTACTGGGCTCGAACCAGTGACCCCTGCCGTGTGAAGACAGTGCTCTACCACTGAGCTAACCGCCCGTGCGCCGGCGCGAGCGCGCATCAGGGCGGGAATTATAGGGGACAAACCGCCGCGTTGCACTAGAATAGCGGGCCTTCGCCGCTGGAAAGCTCGCTATGGTCCGCACCCGATTCGCCCCCAGCCCCACCGGCTACCTGCACCTCGGTGGCGCGCGCACGGCGCTGTTCTGCTGGGCCTACGCGCGCAAGCACGGCGGGCGCTTCGTACTGCGCATCGAGGACACCGACCGCGAGCGCTCCACGCGCGAATCGACGCAGGCCATCCTGGATGCGATGGACTGGCTGGGGCTGGATTACGACGAGGGCCCCTTTTACCAGATGCAGCGGCTCACACGCTATCGCGAAGTGGCCGAGGAGCTGATCCGCGACGGCAAGGCCTACTACTGCTACGCCAGCAAGGACGAGCTCGAGGCCATGCGCGAGGCGCAGCGCGGGCGCGGCGAAAAACCGCGCTACGACGGCCGCTGGCGTCCGGAGAATGCGCGCGGCAAGACTCCGCCGCCGGGCGTCGAGCCGGTGGTGCGCTTCCGTAACCCGGACGACGGCGAAGTAGTCCTAGACGACCTGGTGAAGGGCACAGTGATCGTGCAGAACGCGGAACTCGACGACCTGGTCATCCTGCGCGCCGACGGCGTGCCCACCTACAACTTCGGCGTGGTAGTGGACGATCTGGACATGGACATCACGCACGTCATTCGCGGCGACGATCACGTCAACAACACGCCGCGGCAGATCAACATCTTTCGTGCGCTGGGCGCCCCGCTGCCGGCGTTCGCGCACGTGCCGATGATCCTGGGCGCCGACGGCGAACGGCTGTCCAAGCGTCACGGCGCGGTGAGCGTGATGCAGTACTTCGAGGACGGCTACCTGCCCGAGGCGATGCTCAACTACCTGGCGCGGCTGGGCTGGTCGCACGGCGACGAGGAGGTGTTCAGCAAGGCGCAGCTCGTCGAGTGGTTCGAGCTGGATCACATCAGCAAGTCGGCGGCACGCTTCGATCCCCAGAAGCTGCTGTGGCTGAACGCCCACTACATCAAGCAGACCGACGACGCCCGACTCGGCGAGCTGGTGCGGCCGTTCCTGCTCGCGCGCGAATGCAACCCCGACAAGGGCCCGCCGGTGGAGCGCGTGGTCGCGCTGCTCAAGGAGCGGGTCAGCACGCTGGAGGAGCTCGCCGACGCCGCGGTGTACTTCTATCGGGCGCTGGAGCCCAACGCCGAGCTGCGCGAGCAGCACTATTCGCCGGAGTCGCTGAGCGCCCTGTCCGTGCTCGCGGCGCGTCTGGAGAGCGTCGAATGGTCTCGCCCCGCCATCGGTGCCGCAGTCAAGGCCGTGGCCGAAGAGCACAAGTTCAAGATGCCCAAGATCGCCATGCCCCTGCGCGTGATGGTGACCGGCGAAACGCAGACACCTTCGATCGACGCCACCCTCGAGCTGATCGGCCGCGAGGAGGTGCTGGCCAGGATGCGGCGCGAGCTGGCGCAGGCGGGGGAGTGAATGTTTGGACACAACACAGGACGGTTCGACCAAGCACCAAGTGCTTGAATGTAAAAGCTTTTGTGCGTTGTTGAGGACACGTCCCTGGACGCTTCCTCAAGAACGATTCCTGCAGACTTACGCCCTTGGCGCGGCTGATCTATAATCCGCCGCTCTTGCGTGGGGGTATAGCTCAGCTGGGAGAGCGCTTGCATGGCATGCAAGAGGTCAGCGGTTCGATCCCGCTTACCTCCACCACCAAGACTCTCGAGCGGTCGCCTCAAGCGAGCCCTCGGTACCAGAGAGTGGTCCCCATCGTCTAGAGGCCTAGGACATCGCCCTTTCACGGCGGTAACCGGGGTTCGAATCCCCGTGGGGACGCCAACTTAACTCCGGTAGGCCGAACGTTTAGCCGGTAGTGCACGGTCAGCTCGCGCGTCTTCGGGTCGAGCACCACTCGGTCGACTAAGGTGTGCAGTATGCGGCGCAGTTCGCTGGCATCGAG
>DATBMG010000232.1:0-1822 GCA_036554965.1 Burkholderiales bacterium | reverse complement strand
AGGTCCATGCTGCCCGCGGCCACCTGGTGCAGCAGCGGCTTCCACAGGTGTGTGCGGGACTTGTCCACCAGCGTCACGATCGCCCGCTTCCTGCGCCCGAGCCTGTCTCCCAGGCGCGTGGCGAGCTCCAGCCCGCCGGCGCCTCCCCCTACGATCACGATCCGGTGCAGGCCGGCACCGCGTACGCCGTCGCTCATCGTCGCGTTTGTGCTTGTTCGTCGAAGCGAGAGCATACTTTCTTTGAACCGATCCGGCCCGGCCTGCGACTCAAGGGCGAGAGGACAGCGCGAAGTGGCGGCAGACGACGAGCAAGCGCGCGCCTGGCTGGCGCACATCTGTCTGGGTGACCAGGGCGCCATGGCGGATTTCTACCGCGCGTTCGCGCCGCAGGTGCACGCCTTCGCCATGCGCCAGCTGGGCAACGCGGCAGAGGCCGACGACGTGGTGGTGGACACCATGTACGAGGTGTGGTCCACCGCCAAGCGCTTCGCCGGCCAGTCGCTGGTGCGCACCTGGCTGTTCGGCATCGCCCGGCACCGCCTCCTCGACCGGCTGCGCAAGCGCCGGCCGCTGGAGAGCGTGGACGTGGACGAGCTGGCGGAGGTGCTGCCCAGCGACGACGAAGGCGGCTACGACGTGCTGGCGCGCCGCCAACGCACAGCGCACGTCGCGCACTGCCTGGAGACGCTGTCCGACGAGCATCGTCAATGCATGCACTTGGTGTTCTACGAGGACCTGCCGCTCGCCGAAGTGGCGCAGATCCAGGGCTGCCCGGAGAACACGGTGAAGACGCGCCTGTTTCACGCGCGCCGGAAGATGAAGCGTTGCCTGGAGCGACGGCTGGGGCGGGAGCAAGACAATGGCTGAACTGCAACACGATCAGGTGAGCGAGCTGCTGCCGTGGTATGCCAACGGCACGCTGCCGGCGGCGCAGCGGTCCGAGGTCGATCGGCACGTGGGCGCGTGCGAGCGCTGCCGCGCGGAACTGGCGTGGATCGCGCGCTTGCGTGCGGATGTGCAGGCGGCGACGCCGCGGCCGGCCGGCGACCTCGGGTTGGCCCGCTTCCTCGAGCGCATCGCACCGGAGAGCAACGTGCTGCCGCTGCCGCGGCGGGAGCGGCCGCGCTGGCTGGTGCCGGCACTGGCCCTGGCGGCCAGCGTGCTGGTCGCGCAGACGCTGGTGATCGGCGTGTTGCTGCACGATCGCCAGCAGACCTTGCACACGCTGGGCGGTTCGGGCATTGCCCCGGGCGCGCTGCTGCAAGTCACCTTCGCGCCGCGGGCTACCGAGGAGCAGATCCGCGCGCTGTTAGCGAGCGTCGATGCACGCATCGTCGACGGACCCGGAGCGCTGGGCGTGTACACGCTCTCGGTGGCGCCGGAGCGGGCCGACGCAGCAGTGCGCGCGCTGCAGGCGGCGCAAGATCTGGTCGCGTCCGTTGCGGTATCGCCGCCGCGTTGAGGGCAGGACCGGTGCGCATGCGTGTGCTCCTCGGTTGTCTGGCTGTGGGTCTGGCCGCGCATGCCTCGGACCTGACGGCACAGTCGCGCACGCCGCTCGATCGCGCGGGCGGCGACAGCTTCGCCACTCCTCCGCCGCCTCCCAGCAGGCCTGGTCCGGTGACGCCGAGCGACCCGGGCCGCGCCGACGCGGCCCCGCGCACGCTGACGCCGGCGGATCGCTTCGATTTCCCCGCGTTTGGGCGGCCGCCGGGACCCGGAATCCGGCCCGGGGACCCCGTCCTGTCCGACGCACCCGCGCACGAGCCCGGCGAGCTGCTGATCCTGTGGCCCAGTCCCGCGGCCGCAGAAACCGGCGCAG
>DATBMG010000210.1:0-10552 GCA_036554965.1 Burkholderiales bacterium | reverse complement strand
CTCGGCGCCTGCCGTGCCGAAGATGATCTTGTTTTGCAGCGCCATCGGCATGATGGTGAAGGTCTCGGCGTAGGTGTAGTCACCCATCTTCTTGTCCCAGACCACCTTGCCGGTCTGGTTGTCGAGCGCGACGATGTGCGCGTCGAGCGTCGCCAGATAGACCTTGTTCTTGTACAGGGCCACACCGCGGTTCACCACGTCGCAGCACAGCTTCGGGAACACGTCGCCGGGGAGCTCGCGCTCGTACTTCCACAGGATCTTGCCGGTGGTGCCGTCGGCGGCGATGACTTTGTTGAAGGATGTGGTCACGTACACGGTGCCGTTGACCACGTTGGCCTGGCTGTCCTGCCCTTCGAGCACGCCGAAGGAGAGGTTCCACACCGGGCGCAGGCGCTTGACGTTGTCCTTGTTCACCTGCTTCAGCGCGCTGTAACGGGTGGACTGGTAGTCCTTTCCGTAATGCAGCCAGTTGCTGTGGTCCTTGTCGGCGTTGAGCAGCATGTCATCCGTCACGTAGTTCGGATACAGCTTGGATTCCAGCGTATCCACACCCTGAGCGGAGACCTGTGCTGAAGCGCCGAGCGCCGCTGCAGCGGCGACGGCTAACGCCGCCTTGTTGAGCGACAGTTGCTTCACCATTTGGGGTACACCTCCCGAAAGTGGCGCGTTACGCTCGGCGGAACTTCAGTGCGAGCGCTTGCGCCGGTTATTCATTTGTTGCTTCTTAGAGAACGTCCGACTTCAAAGAAGAACGTGCTGCACTATGCACAGCGCAACCAACGATAAAGAAGCGGGAAATCGTTGTCAACAAGTTTCCACGCGGCTTTCGGCCGTGGGGCCGGGCGCGTATTGCGACGCAGCATGCGCGCTCAATCGAGCGCGATCGTCATGAGCGAGATGTCGTCGTGCGCCGGCGCACCCCGCAGGTGCGCGCGAACCGCGTCAAGCAGGCGCTGGAAGCCCGGATCCGGCGTGGCGTCAAGCAGATGCTGCCGCAGGCGGGCGGCGCCGAAGGGCTCGCCGTCCGGCGCCCCGGCTTCGATCAAACCGTCCGAGAAGAAGGCCAGGCGCCCGCGGCGCGCCTCGAGCGTCGCGCAGCCGCCGTCGAAGCGTATGTCGTCCAGGATGCCCAGCGGCAGGTGCCGCGAGGCCAGCGCGGCGGGCTGCGTGTCCCCGTCCGCGCACAGCCACAGGCCGCCCGGTATGCCGCCGTTCCACACCTCGACCCGGCCGGTAGCCGGGTCGCAGGCCACCACTACCGCCGCCAGGAACACCCCGGCGGGCGCGAAGGTGCGCAACCGGCGGTTCATCTCGGCGGTCAGCTCGGGCAGAGAAAGGTCCCTGCGGGCCATCGCATAGAACACCTGCAGCAGCGGCAGCACGCTGATCGCCGCCTGCAGTCCGTGACCGGTGGCGTCGGCGAGCATGGCGAGCAGCCTGCCGCTGGGCGTGCGGGCCGCCGCCACGGCATCGCCGCTGAAGCGGTGCGAGGGCAGCACCGCCCAGGCGAGCGCCGGATCGCGCAAACCGTCGTGCCGCTGCAGGATCGAGGACATCAGCGCCGCGCCCAGCTCCAGCTCGGACTCGGCGTCGTTGCGCGCCGCCTGTCCGGCGCTGTGCAGCGGCGAACTGCGCGCGGCCACGCTGACTTCCACCTGATTGCCCGGGCTGCTGTACTCCATGGTTTCGAACGCTACCTCGCGTGCCAGCGCGATGCCGCGCCCGTTGGGACGGAATACGCTCGCCTCGTCCATGGCGAGGAACCCACGCCAGTCGAACCCGGCCCCTTGGTCGCGGATGCGGATCAGCAGGCGCTCGTCCTCGCGCCGGCAGCGTACCTCGACGAACTTGGCGGCGTTCTCCGGCTTGGCGAACCGGGTCGCGATCTCCTGCTCCCAGCGTCCGGTGGCGACCAGCTCGCACTTGTCCTCCAGCCGGATGCCGAGGTTGCCGTGCTCGACGGCGTTGATCAGCAGCTCGAGCAGCCCGAAGCCGGCCGCCGCCGGGTCGCGGCACATGCTCGCCAGCGCCGCGGCGAGCGCGCGCGCCTCGTCGATCGAGCGGTAGCGGAACACGCTGTCGTCGATCAACCCCATCACGCCGCGGTACTCCTCGATCTGCTCCGCGAGCCGCTGGCGCTGTGCTACCGCGGACAAGGCGGAGCGCACCACGGCCACCAGCGCATCGCGGTGATACGGCTTGGTGAGGTAATAGTGCGCACCCAGGCGCAGCCCTTCGGCCACCTGCTCGTGACTGTCGGCCGCCGTCTGCATGATCACCGGCAGCGCGCTGAACCGCGGGTCGCGCTTCAGCCGCTTGAGGACTTCGATGCCGTCGATGCCCGGCATCATGCGGTCGAGCAGCACGGCATCGAACGTGCGGCCGTCGGCGAGCAAGGTGAGCGCCTGCTCGCCGTCCTCGGCCGTGGTAAGCGCGTAGCCCTCGGGCTCGAGGTAGACCGCGATGATTTCGCGGTACAGCGCCTCGTCGTCCACCACCAGCAGGCTGGCCGTCATGCTGCGCTTCGCGAATCGATGGGGCCCGATGGAGCGGCTGTGCCCCGGGTCCGGCTGCGCGTGAGGCCGTCGCGGGCGCGCTGGAAATTGAGCATCGGGCTGGCGAAAGAGGAGGCCGCGGCGCGGATCGCCCGCGCTGGATTTATCGGCCGACGGTTGTGATACTTTAACGCTGCACCGGCGCAACCCCTTGACGGAGGAGAACTTGCTGAAACCCTGGACGGCCGGCCTGACGTTCGCCGTGGCCGCCGGCGCGCTTTACGCAGACCCTCTGCTCACCTACCCGCTGAAGGTCAAGGGACAGACCCTGCGCGTGGAGGTCGCCCGCAGCGACGAGGAAAAGACCCTCGGGCTGATGTTCCGCAAGCAGCTCGGCGCCGACCACGGCATGTTGTTCGTGTACGAGACGGAAGGCCGCTGGGCGATGTGGATGAAGAACACCTACGTGCCGCTGTCGGTAGCGTTCATCGATCGCCACGGCCGCATCCTCAACATCGAGGACATGGAGCCGCTGACCGAGGACTCGCATCAGGCCGTCGGCGCGGCCAAATATGCCCTCGAGGTCAACCGCGGCTGGTTCCGCAAGCGCGGCATCAAGCCCGGGGACCGGGTGGAGGGGATCGGCAAGATCCCGGGGTGAACCGCGCAACGACGCAGCAAACGAAAGGGCGCGCCCGATGGCGCGCCCTGGAACCGGCCGACTGCAGACCGCGTGCGCGGCTCAGTGGAAGAAGATCGCGGCGTGGCCGCCGGCGCCCATGAAGAACAGCATCGGGATCGAAAGCATGGTGTTGAAGCGCGAGGCCAGGAACGCGATGCGGCGCGCTTTGCCCTTTTCCTCGTCACTGGCCTGCACGATCCCCAGGATCTTCTTCTGGTTCGGCCAGATCAGCACCCAGACGTTGAACAGCATGATGGTGCCCAGCCACGCGCCCATGCCGATGGCGGCGTAGACGCCCTGGAAGGTGAACGCGGCGACGAAGTTACCGCCGAGCAGCGCCGCGCCGGCCACCCAGGTGACCACGGCCGCCCAGCGGAAGAACAGCAGCGCGCGCGGCGCGACGTGCTTGCCGATGCCGGCGGCGGTGTTGTCCGCCTGCGCCGCCTTCAGCGCCGCGACCTGCACGAAGTTGAAGTAGTACAGCAGGCCGATCCACATCACCCCGGCCAGCAGGTGCAACCAGCGTGCGAGAGCAGGGACGACGTCCATGGATCAGCCTCCCACCAGCGCACGCACGATGAAGTACAGAATCCCGGTCAGGACCAGGCCCGCGATGATCGTCCCCCACAGCGAGTCCAACGGATTCATGGATGCCCTCCTTTTTGGCGTGGTTATTGGGATGACGCAGGCGTGAGTCTAGCAGGCCCGTAACGCCTGGAAGGGAGCGCAACCGGTCCCCGAGGCCTCCCTGGAGGGACACCCCCGATCAGAATTGATAGATGAGCGTCAGCCAGAACTTGTAAACGTCTACCTTGTTCGCCAGCGCGTCCCCGGAGACCGCGTCGCCGGCGCGGTAGTCCGCGTACTCGACCTTGCCGGTCAGGCCCTTGAGCAGGGGGTAGGTGAGCCCGATGTCGAACTCCTCGCCGAAGTCGATGCCGCCGAAGTCGGACTCGAAGCGGTGCGCCTCGGCGTACAGGCCGAGCTTGCGGATCTTGCCGCCGACCACCAGGAACAGGTCCTCGATGCCTTGCCGGGGGGTGGTCAGGAACTGGTCGGCCCAGCCCTGGAACAGGTGGTTGGTGCCGAGCGGCGTCTGGAACCCGTACAGCCCGTCGTTGCTGCCGAGCTGCTCGTAGTCCAGGCGCACGTACCAGTCGCCGAATTGGGGGCCCGCCCCCAGGTGCCAGTAACTCGCATCGATGCGTGCGTCGCCGCCGGAGTAGTCGCTCTGATCGGCGTACTCGGCGGTGTACAGCAGCTTCCACTTCTCGGCGATCGGGTAAGACCCGTCGGCGCGCACGCCGAAGATCTTGTTCGAGTTGTCGGTGAAGCCGCTCACCGGCCCGGTGTTCAGGTTCTGGCCGGTGACCGCCTGGTCCTGCAGGTAGGCGTAGCCGATCAGGTTGTTGCCCGCGCGCCACGCATAGCGCGCGTTGAAGATCGGCGCGTCGATGTCGCGCTCGGCAGCGAGGATGGTCTTCTGCTGGAACAGGTAGCCTGCGTACAGCCGCATGTTGGGCAGGCTCGTGTTCTCCACGCCCACCGCGTTGAACACCTGCATGTTCTGGCGGAACTCGACGTTGCCGACGAAGCGCACGTTGTCGATCTTGATCGACTGGCGCCCGGCGCGCAGCAACGTCTTCGGCAGCCCGGTGTAGTCCAGGTAGAGCTGGTTGATGTCGCTGTCATCGGGGTCGGCAATCACCGGGAAGGGTGAGGCCGGCGACGGCGTGACGGTGAAGTCGTTGCCGTCCAGGTTCTCGACGTTGATCCCTTCCAGCGTCACGCTCAGGCCCTTCCAGGGCTTGGTGCGCCACCCGAGCAAGGTACGCAACGTGACCGCATCGCCGTTCTCCGGCTTGTTGTCCTGCACCACGTGTTCCCAACGCGGGCGCAGATTCAGCAGCAGCTTCCCGCCGGTGATCGCCTCGCCCAGGGTGGCAGCCTGCGCCGGCGGCTCGAGGTCGGCTGCAGCCGCGCTGCCTCCACACGCGGCGATGGCCATAAGGGCCCCGAGCGGCAGCAGCATTGTTCTCATTCGCATCTCCACCAAGTGCGCCGATACGCTGTGCAGCATGGCGCGGCTGCCGACGGCTTCCCATTCTGCGAAGGAGCGAGCGGCGGGCCTCTAACGGCGTAGCCCTTCGCGGATGCGGCGGGCGGCGGCGTACGCCGGTCGGCCTACGCCTCACACGTGCACCGGGCTTCGCGCCCGATGCGCCCGCCGTGAACGGCGTGCGCGCTCTGCTATAGTGCAGCCGCAACCTCTCGCTCCGACCAATGCCGCAAACGCCCCACAAGCTCGGCAGCAAACTCACCGCGATCCTGATCGCCTATCTGGCTGTCGCGATCGTCGCGGTAGGGCTGACGCTGCTCATGTCCTGGCAGCTCGAGGGAGGCGCGGCCGCGGTGAACGAGATGGGCAGCCTGCGCATGCGCTCGTATCACATCGCGCTGCTGATCGGGCAGGCGCACGCCCCCGACGCCGATGGCACCCGCCTGACGCAGGCGGCTCGAGCAGAAGTTGTGCAGTTCGAGCGGGTGCTGACCGACCTCGAGCGCGGCGACTCTTCGCGGCCGATGATGCTGCCGCGCGATCCCGGTATCCATGCCCGTTTCGACGCGTTGAAGCGCGAATGGAACAGCGCCATGAAGCCCGGCATTGAGCGCTTGATCGCAGGCCACGACGGCGCGCTGTCGCCCGCCGACTATCTGCGCGCGGCCGAGGCGTTCGTGGCGCGGATCGACGCGCTGGTGCTCGCCATCGAGCGCGACATCTCGGACAACACGCGCCTGCTGCGCTCGCTGCAGTTCGGACTGATCGCGCTCAGCGTGATCGGGACGGTCGCGCTGATCTATCTCATGTACCTGCTGATCATCCGCCCGGTGACCGGCCTCGAGGAGGGTATGCGCCGCATGCAAGGCGGGGACTTCGGCGTGCGCCTGCCGGTGGAATCGCGCGACGAACTGGGCGCGCTGGCGGCCGGCTTCAACCGCATGGCCGCGCATCTGCAGGAGCTGTATGCCAGCCTGGAGCGACGCGTGGGCGAGAAGACGCGCAGCCTGGAGGACAAGAACCAGGAGCTCGCCACGCTGTACGAGATCGCAGCGCTGTTGAGCCGGCCCGCTACCCTGGACAACCTGTGCCGGGATTTCCTGCGCAAGCTCATGGCGCGTCTGGGTGCGAGCGGCGGCGCCGTGCGCCTGGTCGAAGCCGACACCGGCAAGCTGCACATGTTCGTGCACGAGGGCATCGGCACCGATCTGGTCGAGGCGGAGCGCTGCCTGGAGCGCGGCGACTGCCTGTGCGGCCAGGGTCTGCAGCGCCAGCACCCGAGTGTGCACGTGCTGGTGCGCCGCCCGTACGACAAGGAGCCGTACCGCTGCCGCGCGGCCGGCTTCGCCACCGTCGGCGTGTTCCCGATCCGCTTCCGCGACCACGCCCTGGGCGTGTTCAATCTGTACTTCGGTGAGCCACGCGAGTTCGGACCGCAGCAGCGCATGATGCTGGAGACGCTCGGCCAGCATCTGGGCATCGCGGTCGAGAACCAGCGCCTGATCGCGCGCGAGAAGGAGATGGCGATCTCGGAGGAGCGCAACCTCTTGGCCCAGGAGCTGCACGACAGCATCGCCCAAGCGCTGGCGTTCCTCAACCTGCAGGCGCAGATGCTGCAGGACTCGCTGGCCAACGGCCGGGACGACCAGGCGCGCGAGGAGCTGGCGCGCATCCGCGAGGGCATTCAGGAGAGCTACGACGACGTGCGCGAGCTGCTGGTGCACTTCCGCACGCGCATCGCGCAGGCCGACATCGAGAGCGCCATCGCCACGGCGCTGGAGCGCTTCGAAGGCCAGACCGGGATCCGCACCGCCTTCACCCAGTCGGGCGTCGGCATGCCGCTGTCGCCCGAGACGCAGCTCCAGGTCATGCACATCATCCAGGAGAGCCTGTCCAACGCGCGCAAGCACTCGGGCGCCAAGCGCGTCGAGGTGGAGATGCAGCGCGGGCCGGTGTACCGCTTCCGGGTGCGCGACGACGGCCAGGGCTTCGATCCCGACGCGCAGGCTTCCGACCTGCACGTGGGGCTGCGCATCATGCGCGAGCGCGCACACCGGGTGGGCGGCACGCTGCGGGTCGATTCCCGCCGGCAGGCAGGCACCGAGGTCGTGCTGACGCTGCCGGTGCTGCAGGAACAGGCGGCCTGAGAACTTGCGCATGGACGCGATCCGCGTGCTGATCGTGGACGACCACACGCTGTTCCGCAGCGGGCTGAAGGCCCTGCTCGCGCGCCAGCCGGGCTTCGAGGTGGTGGGCGAGGCGGCCGACGGCCTGGAGGGCATCAAGCGCGCCAAGGCGCTCAAGCCCGACGTCATCCTGCTCGACCTGCACATGCGCGGCCTGTCGGGCCGCGAAGCGGTGAAGACCCTGAGTGACGAGGTGCCCGAGTCGCGCGTGGTCATGCTCACCGTGTCCGAGGACGCCGACGATCTGATCGAGACGCTGCGCCGGGGCGCGAGCGGCTACCTGCTGAAGAACATCGACACGCAGATGCTGCTCGATTCGATCCGTCGCGCCGCCGAGGGCGAAGCGGTGGTCTCGGCGGAGATGACCAGTAAGCTGGTGCGCGGCCTCAAGGCGGGCCCGCGGCCCGAGGTACAGCCGGCGGACCGCGAGCGGCTGAGCCCGCGCGAGCGCGAGATCCTCGGCTTCCTGGCCAAGGGCGCCAGCAACAAGGAGATCGCCCGCGAGCTGGAGGTCGCCGAAAGCACGGTCAAGATCCACGTGCAGCACATCCTGCGCAAGCTCAATCTCACCAGCCGCGTGCAGGCCGCAGTGTACGCGGTGGAGTCGGGGCTGACCGAACAGCCCAAGGGCTGATTCGGGCGATCGCTCACCCCGCCTACTCCTTCCGAACTAGCCCCATCCTCCCCCGCCGGCGCCGCTGCCTAGGCATTCCACGGCCGGCGGCTCCTCCCTCCGCAGAATGGGCGCGGCGCGCCGCCCCGCGTACGCTGCGCCTAGCATCGGCCAAGCAGGGAGAAGAAAACCGTGGCAACCCCAGGGAACGAGCGAGTCCCGGTCGCGTACACAGTCCCGGTGGCGTACAAACGCGTCTCGGTGCTGGTTGCGAGCACGGCGGCGTTCACCGTGTGCTTCATGGTCTGGATGATGTTCGGCGTGATCGGCATCCCGATCCAGAAGACGCTGGGCCTGAACGCCACCGAGTTCGGCATCCTCAGCGCCACGCCGGTGCTAACCGGGTCGCTGATCCGGGTGCCGCTGGGCATGTGGACCGACAAGTACGGCGGGCGCATCGTCATGCTCCTGCTGATGCTGGCCACTGTGGTGCCGATCTGGCTGATCTCCTACGCCATCGAGTTCTGGCACTACCTGGTGCTCGGCTTGTTCGTGGGTCTGGCGGGCGGCTCCTTCTCGGTGGGCACCCCGTATGTCGCGCGCTGGTTCGACAAGCAGCACCAGGGTTTCGCCATGGGCGTATACGGCGCCGGCAACTCCGGCGCGGCGGTAAACAAGTTCATCGCGCCCGCGCTGGTGGTGGCCTACGGCTGGTTCGTGGTGCCGCAGGTGTACGCCGCGTCCATGCTGCTGACCGCCGTCCTGTTCTGGTTCTTCAGCTACAGCGACCCCAAGCACCTGGTGGACGCGAAGATCACCTGGCGCGAGCAGCTCGCAGCGATGAAGGACCCGAAGGTGTGGAAGTACAGCCAGTACTACTCCATCGTGTTCGGCGGCTACGTCGCGCTGGCGCTGTGGATGACGCAGTACTACGTCGGTGAGTACGACCTGGACATCCGCGTCGCGGCGTTACTGGCCGCGTGCTTCTCGCTGCCGGGGGGCGTGCTGCGCGCCATCGGCGGCTGGCTGTCGGACAAGTACAGTGCGCATCAGGTGACCTGGTGGGTGCTATGGGTGAGCTGGATCTGCCTGTTCATCCTGTCGTATCCGCAGACCGACTTCACCATCCTCACCGTGGACGGCGCCAAGACGTTCCACATCGGCCTGAACGTGTGGGTGTTCACCCTGCTGATGTTCGTGATCGGCACGGCGTGGGCGTTCGGCAAGGCCTCGGTGTTCAAGTACATCTCGGACGACTATCCGCACAACATCGGCGTGATCTCCGGCATCGTCGGGCTGGCCGGTGGCCTGGGCGGGTTCGTCCTGCCGGTCATGTTCGGTGCGCTGGTGGATCTGACCGGCATCCGTTCGAGCTGCTTCATGCTGATGTACGGCGTGGTCTGGGTGTCGCTGATCTGGATGTACTTTACCGAGGTGCGCCGTGCCGAGGTGATCGGGCCGCGTGCACAGCCCTTCAGCCTGAGGGGCTGACCCCGAGCAAGGCGCGCGCCGCAGCGCGCGCCACCTTGATTGAGGAGCAATGCCATGAGCCTGGACACTGCCGCCGAACCGCGCCGAGAAGGCAAACGCGGTCGCGTGCTCACCCTGTGGACGCCGGAAGACCGCGCGTTCTGGCAGAGGGAAGGCCAAGCCATCGCCAATCTCAACCTGTGGATCTCGGTACCTTGTCTGTTCCTGGCCTTCGCGGTTTGGCAGCTGTGGAGCGTGGTGGCGGTCAACCTGCCGGGGCTGGGCTTCAAGCTCACCACCAATCAGCTGTTCTGGCTGGCGGCGGCGCCAGCCCTGTCGGGCGCGACGCTGCGCATCTTCTACTCCTTCATGGTGCCGATCTTCGGTGGCCGGCGCTGGACGGCGGTGTCCACCGCGAGCCTGCTGATCCCCGCCATCGGTATCGGCCTCGCGGTGCAGGACCCGACGGTGAGCTTTCCGACGCTGCTGATCCTGGCGCTGCTGTGCGGCTTCGGCGGGGGCAACTTCTCCTCGTCGATGGCCAACATCAGCTTCTTCTTCCCGAAGGAGCGCAAAGGCTCGGCGCTGGGTGTCAACGCCGGGCTCGGCAACCTGGGAGTGTCATCGGTGCAGTTCCTGGCGCCGCTGGTGGTGACCATGCCGATCTGGGGCGTGCTCTCCGGCGATCCGCAGACCATCGTCGACAAGTCGGGTCAGACGCTGCAGATCTGGGCGCAGAACGCCGCCTGGATCTGGGTGCCGTTCATCGCGCTCGGCGCCTTCTTCGCCTGGTTCGGCATGAACGACATCGCGGATGCCCGGGCGTCGTTCTCCGATCAGGCGGTGATCTTCAAGCGCAAGCACAACTGGCTGATGTGCTGGCTGTACCTGGGGACCTTCGGCTCATTCATCGGCTACGCCGCCGGCTTCCCCTTGCTCATCAAGTCGCAGTTCCCGGAAGTCAACCCGCTGCACTACGCCTGGATGGGGCCGCTGGTGGGCGCGGTGATCCGGCCCTTCGGCGGCTGGCTGTCGGACAAGCTCGGT
>DATBMG010000032.1:0-63198 GCA_036554965.1 Burkholderiales bacterium | reverse complement strand
AGGCATTGGAGCGCATCGATGCGCTGCTGGCACCAGACGGGGCCGTGTACGTCGAAGTGCCGTTCCAGTTCAACATGCCGGAACGGGTGAAATTCCGGCTCACGGGCGCGCGCAAGGCGTTCGACGTGTTTTCCATTCATCATCCCGTCTTCTATGACCCTGCGACATTACGCAGGGTGTTCGGCGATCACGGGTTCGTGAGCCGGCATCTGCGCGTGTTTGCGTGGTCGCGCTACCCGGCTACGGGAATGCGCGGACAGTTGAAGCGGCTGCTATGGTTCGGTGCCTCCTTGCTGGGGCAAGGGCTATTCGTGGAAGCGGTGTTCACGAAGCAGCGCTAGCTCATGAGGATCCTCCTTGGCCATTCGTTTCCCGAGCGTCCGGCGTTCGGTGCCGCGTGGATTGGCGACTGGCTGGCGCGGCTGCGGGCCGCCGGATTCGACGTGCATCCGTTCTCCCTCGTGTTCGATCCACAGCGGCCGGTCACGCACTTCAGAGATCTGGACGCCCTTTGGCGCTATCGTGATCCGAGATTGCGCGGCATGTACGAGAGGCTGGCGGACACGCTGGCCGACTATGACGTGTTCGTCTGCTTCAACGGCTCCAATGTGCATCCACAGGTGTTGCCCTTCCTGAAGCGCTTTTGCGTGTACGCATGCTTCGACGACCCGGAGTCGTCGCACAATCTGTCGCGCCCGGTGGCGAGTGCCTTCGACGTGGCGATGGTGGGCAACATCGCCGAACTCGATGCGTACCGGAGTTGGGGTGTGCGCCAGGTGCGGTGGTGGCCGCTCGGATTTCGCGCCGACGACTACCGACCCGCACTGACAGAGCAGGAGATTCTGGAAGGTCGGCGGGACGTGGGCGTGGCACTGCTCTGCGAGCGGGTGACGAGATTTCGCAAGGGGCGTGTGGACGAGTTCGCGCGCGCGTTCCCCGACGGCGCGTACTACGGCCAGGGATGGCCGGCCGGTTTCTTGCCCGAGGCAAGCAGGGTGGCCCTGCTGCAGAACACCCGAGTTGGCATCAACATCCACAACAGCACCGGCCCCGTCAATTTCCGCACCTTCTATCTGCCGGCCAACGGTGTCATGCAGATCTGCGACAACAAGCGCCATCTGGGCCGGATCTTCGATCTCGGCAGGGAGGTCGTTGGCTACGACACCATTGACGAAGCAGTCGAACTCACGCGCTATTACCTGCATCACGAGGAAGAGCGCAGGCGGATTGCCGCGGCGGGGTGGAAGCGGGCGCTACGAGACTACAACGAAGTGGCCTGTTTCCAGCGTCTCATCGATACCGTGCACGAGCTGCAGCCCGGGTTGGCAACGGCAAGCCGGAAGGCAGCCGCGGTTGCTGAGCTGCGCCGTCTGCCATCACCCTTCGAGCGCGTGCGCCAGCGAATCGGTCTTGAAGTTTGGCTAGGGATCGAGCGGCTGCGGCGGCGCATGCGCAGCCTCGCCAAGAAATTGCTCTACGGCAGCTGATGGCTGCTGGGCAGGAGACCCATACTGCCCACTCCCGCGGAATCACTTTGTTGATCACGGTTCTCCATCTGATCCCATCGCTCGGGGGTGGCGGCGCCGAACGGCAGCTTGCGATGCTGGCCGCGGAACAGGCGGCGCGCGGGCACCGTGTGCACGTCGCACGGCGGCGCGGCGGCGTTCACGAAACGCGCCTCCGTACGACCAGCGTCGAAGTGCACGAGCTCGGCGATCTGAGAGGCCTAAGCCCGGCGCTCGTGCGACGCATAGACTCAATCGTGCGGAGCACGAAACCAGACGTGATCCAGACCTGGCTACCGCAGATGGATATTGCGGGAGGGCTGGTGGCGCTCTGGCGTCGCGTGCCTTGGATACTCTCCGAGCGGGCATCCAAGCTCGCGTTCGACAGGCGAAAGCCCACCACCTGGATACGAGAATTCATCGGGCGTCGTGCAAACGCGTTCGTCGCGAATTCTGCCGCTGGGGCGGACTACTGGCACCGGCTGGCTGGGGGGTACGCGAGCGTTGCCACCATCCGGAATGCGGTCGATGCCGAATCGATCCGCAACGCGCCAGCCGCGGATCGGTCGCTTTGTTCGGTCGGGGAGAAGACACTGCTCGTGGTGGGTCGGCTGGATCACCAGAAGGCCGTGGAGGTCGTGATCGAGGCGACTTCGCTGGCGAGCCGCCGGGATTTTCGCGTGCTGGTTTTCGGGGAAGGCCCATTGCGCGCGCGCCTCGACGCTGAGATCAAGCGGTCTGGGCTTGATGGCCGTGTTCACCTGCTGCCTTACCTGCAGGAGTGGTGGGGTCTGCTGAGGCAGGCTTCCGGGCTTATCAGCATGAGCCGATTCGAGGGGCATCCAAACGTCGTGCTCGAGACCATGGCTGCAGCTTGCCCTCTCATTGTGAGCGACATTCCGGAGCACCGGGAGTTTCTCGATGAGAGATCAGCGCTTATGGTTCCGCGTGACGATGCCGGAGCTCTGGCCCAAGCGATCGTAACGTTGCTGGCGGAGCCGTCGCGGGCCCGCGAGCGTGCCGCGCGTGCGGCGGATGGTCTTCGGGGCCTCACCATTGCGGCGGCGGCCGACGCCTACGATTCGATCTACCGGAGACTGATTGTTGGAGGAGGAACGAGCTAGTGCGGGCATAATTGAGTTGGCTTCGCTAACCACGTGGCCGCAGCAGAACGCATGACACTATCTCGTTCGTTGTACCTATAATGGGCGGTAGAACGTGGCAATCCGAATGAAACCGGAAGTACTGGCGCTCTTCGAGTGCCCGAAATGCCGAAGTGGGCCGCTTGCCGTCAACCAACCGGCATCAGGCAGTCGTTCCGACGAGCTCACGGACGATGCTCTGTGCTGCGCCCGGTGTGGCGGCCATTTCCCCATACGCACTGGCGTTCCCCGCTTCGTCCCGGCCGACAACTACGCCGCTTCCTTCGGAATGCAGTGGAATCGCCATCGTCGCACGCAGCTCGACAGCCATACCGGATTGCCTATCACCCGTGACCGCTTGCGCGCTACAACGCGCTGGCCCGACGATCTTCGCGGCCAGCGCGTGCTCGAGGCAGGTTCAGGCGCGGGCCGCTTCACCGAAGTGCTAGTCGCGACGGGCGCGGAGATCTATTCCTTCGACTATTCCAGCGCTGTGGACGCCAATCTGCAGAACAACTGCCACGCACCGAACCTGCACCTGTTCCAGGCCGATATCTTCAATATCCCCCTGTGCAAGCAGGCCTTCGACAAAGTGCTCTGCCTGGGAGTTCTGCAGCACACACCCGATCCGGAGGCCGCGTTCGGGAGTCTCGCCAGCCACGTTGCGCCGGGAGGCGAGCTGGTGGTCGATCTCTATGCCAAGCGACTGACGGCACTGGTGTCGTGGAAGTACTTGTTGCGGCCGATCACGCGCCGCATGGACAAGCAGATGCTGCACGCGCTGGTGGAACGGGGCGTCGACCTGCTGCTGCCGCTCGCGGCACGGCTGCGGCGCTTGGCCGGCCGCGCCGCTGTGCGGCTGCTGCCGATCGCCGAGTACTCGAATCTCGGTCTGTCCCCCGAGCTCAATCGTCAATGGGCGATCCTCGACACCTTCGACATGTACTCACCGGCGCATGACCATCCGCAAACAGCGCGCACCCTGCGTCGCTGGTGCGAGGACGCCGGATTGGTCGACGTTGAGGTCGAGCCGGGCGCCAACGGCATCGTCGGCCGCGGCCGGCGTCCCGTGTCGGCGTGATCGGCGATGTGCGGCATCGTCGGCATCGTCGATCCCCAGTGCCCCCCGGATGCCGCGCTGGTTCGCCGCGCCGCCGAGCTGCTGGCACGCCGTGGCCCGGACGATCGTGGTGAATGGGCGGAGGGCGCAGCCGCGTTCGGTCATCGCCGGTTGTCGATACTCGATCTCAGTGCGGCCGGTCATCAGCCGATGCACTCGGCGGACGCCCGGTACGCGATCGTGTTCAACGGCGAGATCTACAACTTCATGGAACTGCGCGCCGAGCTCGAGCCGCACGTACCCGGCTGGCGCAGCCGGTCCGACACCGAGGTCGTGCTCGCGGCGTACGCGCGCTGGGGTGTCGAGTGCGTGAAGCGTTTCCACGGCATGTTCGCCTTCGCGATCTGGGACAGCGCCGAACGCCGACTGTTCGCTGCCCGCGACCGCATGGGCGTGAAGCCGTTCTATTATCATCGCGACGGCCGTCGTTTCGCGTTCGCCTCGCGGCCGCGCGCGCTGTTCGCGCTCGTGCCCGAGCTGTCCCGGGAGATCGACGAACAGGGGCTGCGCTATTACCTGGAGATCGGCTACTTCCCGGCGCCGCATTCGATTCATCGCAGTGTGCGCAAGCTCCCTCCTGCGCATTGGCTCACATTCGACGAACGCGGCCTCAGCGTGGCACGTTACTGGGACTTCCGTGCGATCGAACCCGAGCCGGCGTGGAACCGGCGCTCCGAAGAGGACCTCCTCGACGAGCTGGAAGGGATTGTCTCGCGCTCGGTGCGCCTGCGCATGGTGAGCGATGTACCGGTAGGCGTCTTCCTGTCCGGGGGCATCGACAGCTCGCTGGTAGCAGCGCTGATGCGCAAGCATGCCAACGGGCCGGTGCGCTCGTTCACCATCGGCTTCCGCGAACCCGAGTACGACGAGAGCCGTGAGGCGGCCGCCGTTGCGCGGGCGCTGGGCACGGAGCACGAGGCCGAATACCTGGGCGTGGACGACCTGCTGTCACTGCTTCCGCTATTTCGCGAGGAGTACGACGAGCCGTTCTTCGACAGCTCCGCGTTTCCGACGATGGCGGTATCGCGCCTCGCGCGGCGACACGTGAAGGTCTCGCTCAGCGGCGATGGCGGCGACGAGTTGTTCGGCGGGTACCACTACTACTCGATCATGCACGGCCTGGGGCCGGTGTTTCGGGCGCCCGTTTGGCTGCGAAGCGCACTCGCTGTGCTGACGGGTTTTTTGCCGCAGCACAAGGCGAAACTCCTGGCGCGCGCGCTGCGGGAGCCGGACGCCGGCGCAGCGTTCGCTTTCGCACGCAGCATCGCCAAGGACTTTCCGGCGGTTCTGCTGCCGGATAGCGCCGGTCGCACCAAGAGCGTGAAGGAGCTGTTCGCCGAAGCGTGCGCGACGTTCGCAAGAGGAGCAACCGGCGCGCAGACGGCGATGCGGCTGGATGCTCTGTACACTTTGCCAGACGATTACCTGCAAAAGGTCGACGTCGCGAGCATGGCTTTCTCGCTCGAGGCGCGAGACCCGCTCCTGGACCAGGAGCTGGTCGAATGGGCGATGCGTTTGCCGCTGCGGTGGAAGCTGCGGTTCGGGGAGAACAAGTACCTGCTGCGTCGATTGCTGCATCGCTACGTGCCGGCGTCGCTAGTCGATCGACCGAAGCGCGGTTTCGGAGTGCCGATCGACCGGTGGCTGCGTGGGCCGCTGCGTGCGTGGGCTCAGGAACGCATCCGGGATGCCGGCGCATTCGCGGCGTTGCCGATCTCGCGCGTCGAAGTGCAGCGGCTGCTCGCGCTGCATCTGTCGGGGCGACGTGACGTGCATCCCTTGCTTTGGGCGATCCTCATGCTGCTGGACTCCACGGAGAATCGGCCGCAGCCCTCGCGCGAGGCGGGACGCGGCGCGGCGCTCGCGTGAGGCTGGTGATCGACGGCCTCTCCGCGCGCCGGGGAGGCGGGCAAACCTACCTGCTGAATCTGCTCACGAGCTTTCCGTATGAAGGCGACGAGATCATCCTGCTCGTCTCACCGTCCTTTCAGCTCGAGATCGATGTCCCGGCAGTGCAGGTGGCCCGCATGGGGGCTTGGGCCGAGAACCCTCTCCTGCGTGTGGCGTGGCAGCGGGCCGAGCTGCCACGGCTGCTACGGCGGCTGCGCGCGGACGTGCTCTTCTGTCCGGGCGGCACGCTGGCGACCCGACCACCACCGGGATGCAGAACGGCGACGATGTTCCGCAACATGATTCCGTTCGATGCCGTGGCGCGCGGCCATTACCCGCTGGGCTACAGCCGAGTCCGCAATTGGCTCCTGGAGCGCGTGTTCCTATCCAGCATGGTGCGCGCGGATCTGGTGATCTTCATCGCCGATCATGCCCGACGGATAATCGAGGCGCGGGCGAGTGGACGGATCCATGACGCGGTGGTCATACCGCACGGCGTGGCCGCAGGCTTCTTTCCCGGCGAGAGCGTGCTCGCCCGGCCCGCGTGGATCCCCGAGGGCGGATACCTGCTGTACGTGTCGAGCATCGATTACTACAAGGCGCAGCACGAGGTGGTGAAAGGTTACGCGCGTCTGCTCGCCATGCGCCCGGGGACGACGGAGCACCTGGTGATTGCCGGACCGGAGAACGATCGACGCTACGCGGCAATCGTGCGCGAGGAGATCGCGCGCCTGGGTTTGCAGGATAGGATCCTGCTCGCCGGCCCCGTCCCGTACGCGCAACTGCCTGCCCTGTACCGGCATGCGACCGCGCATATCTTTGCCTCGCAGTGCGAGAACTGTCCGAACATCCTGCTCGAGTCGATGGCCTCGGGTCGGCCGGTGTTGTGTTCCGACTTCCCTCCCATGCCGGATTTCGGCGGTGAGGCGGTGGAATACTTCGACTCGCAGCGCCCGGACCATCTGGCCGCGCGCGCGGCCGAGCTTTTGGACGATCCGGGTCTGCAGCGAGCGATCGGGGAACGCGGCCGTGCGCGCGCGGCCGGCTACGACTGGCAGGTGAGCGCCCGGGCTACCCGCGACGCACTGGCACGGCTCGTCACGCCTGCCGCATCTCGTGCGGGAACATCGTGCGCTCACAGCGCTGGCGACTCTTGAGCGCAGCGGAGCCATGCGAATTCTGATCGTTACGCCATGAACTACTGGTTTCCTGTGGCGTACGCGGTGAATAGCTTCGCCATGACGCTGATGCTCATATCGCTTGGGCTGGCGGGGCGCTCCGAGCTTGCAGCGGAAGTCGGCATCGTTCAGGGCGCGACTTTGGCTCTGTTCTATGCGCTGTCCGCCAACGCCCGCAACTTGATTCTGAACCCGGCTTCGCCGGTCTCGACGCGCTTTATCCTTCGCGGGCGCTTGCTGCTGATGGTTCCGCTCGCGGCAATCTCCCTGGGTTTGGCCGCACCGCTGGGAGGTGCCGAACAGGGCTTGGCCGTTGCGCTCATCATGCGGCGCTGCATGGAGTGGCTGAGCGAAGTGTATCTCGGTGAGATGGAGCGGACACGCGCTCAAGGCAGTGCGAAGTGGTTTCTGCTTCGGGAGTGCGCTTCATTCATCCTGGTCCTGGCGTGGGTGCTCTCCAACGCGCCGATGCCACTGCTTGCGTGGTACGCATGGGCTCTGCTGCCTGCGCTGGTCAACATTAGATTTGTTCAGGGCGCCATCAGGATCTCCGAAAAAGCTGCAGCGTCATGGCGCATCCTGGCTCCCCACTTCGGCTCGACCGCCATCATCGGCGTTACGGTATACGTCTTCCGTCTACTGATCCTTTCGCTGACCGGAAAAGAAACGGCGGGCGATCTATATACCGCGTTCGCGATCGGCGGCTTCCCGGGGTCCGTGTTCGCCGTGGCGCTGGGACCGAGCATCGTTCTTCACGAACAGCGCAGCGGTCGCGTTTATTTCCCTTGGTATCTCAAGAGCGTTTCTCTTCTCTCATTGGGTCTCGGAGCGGCCTTTTCGCTCGGATCGTTGTTTGCACCGAACCTCCTAGGCTGGACCGGCAAGAGCGCTTTTTTCTGGGGCGCGATGGGGTTGTCCCTTATCGGCGGAGTGATCATGGTCCAGGCGCAGCGCGTCCGGCTCAGGCTGCTCCAGCACCACGAGCATAAGGATGTATTTGGCCCCGACGTGTTGCAGAACATCCTGGTCGTTGCTTCCGTCCCGTTCTCGTACTATCTGCTTGGCGAGCCCGCTCTGACGGCGCTCTATCTCTGGAGCGCCGTGCTTGCCTTGGTGTTCTACTCAAGTTCGGAGAGGGCCCCGTCTCCCACGCACCTCCTCTCGTTCCTCTCGGCGGGGAGGCTCAAGGCACTGATCGCCGCGGCCTTGCTCTTCCCGCTTTTCTTGCAGATGAGGGGCGGCATATTTCGCTCGCCCGAGTTCATCTTCGATTCCGGCGGGATGCTGGCGCGGCTGCCGATTCCGCTGTCCGTTCTTGCCTGCTACGGCGGAATCGTCCTCCTGGGCGAATACAGGAAGGCCAGGCTGTCTCTGGCCTTCATCTTCTTCACTTGCCTCCTGATGCTGGCGGCCGCCATTCTCACGACCTCGGGGGACACCGGGCAGGCTCAGGCGAAGCTGATTCTGCTCGTGCAGTTTGTTCTGCCGATGTTCGCGTTGGTTCTCGGGCAGCTCTACGCTGATCCGGAAGGCGTCCTGTCGGGCTTCGAGAAGCCGTTTCTTCATGTGTTGGCTGTGCTGATCCCGGTGCAACTTGTCCTCAGCTGGGCGCAGGGTTATCTGCTTCTATATCCGTATCTGTATCTGTTCAGCGTATATCAGCACATGCAATACGTTCCGGTCATCATGTGCTGCGCGTACTTAGTAGCGCTCTGTGGCCTTTGGGATCTTTCTCATTGCAGAAAGATACTGCTGGTTCTGGCCCCCGTCTTGGCCCTCTATGCAGCAGCCTCTTTGTCCATGTCTGCGATGCTCGCGCTCATCACGGGCGTTATCGGATTCGCCATCATGCGGTGGCGTGTCAAACGGGACAGAATTCCGGCGGTTATGACGCTGGTTGTGGCAGTGTCCGCAGTTGCCTATGTAGGCTATGCGAGGGAACACATGTCTTGGAAATATCCTTTATTGGAGGGAACGAGCACCACAGGTACGCGCAACTTGAACGAGATAGCCCCAAACATGAACGAGCGTATCGGCTACTGGAAATTTTATGGAGCAGGGATTGCCAGTGGGCCGCGAGCCTTTCTGCTCGGACATGCGGAGCGCCCGGAGCGAACCAGATACCCGAGCGCGCACAACTATTATCTCGACTTCGTCTACAATTTCGGCGCCCTTGCTATGTTTCCGTTTTTGGCGCTCATCGCCTATACGCTAGCCATGATTCTCATGCGCCGGCAGGCTGTCATCGCTTCGGAAGGCTTGCTCGGACTCGCCGCGGTGGTCTTGTTCCTTGTACTGCTGGATAACTCACTCAAGGTCGGGCTTCGGCAACCTTATCCCGGCATCTTCACTTTTTTCCTCTGGGGAGTCTTGCTCTCGCGCTTGAGATCTTTTGCATCCATCCAACCGAGGACTGCGAAAGCTTGACCCGCGCGGGAGAGGGCCCGGGTCGGCGAGCGTCGTGCTAGCTGATCATCCGGATGATCTGGAACCCCTCGCCAAACCCGAAGCCCGCTTGCGTGCCTCGGAGCCTCGCCAGCGCATTGACGGCATCTATCGACCTCGCTCCCGGCGACGCCGGAATCTGCGACGCGTAGCATCCAACGGCTTCAAGCTTACGATCCATGTACTCGGTGATGTCGACCACCCAATTCGGGACGAAGTTTGCCTCGATGTGCGGCGCGTTCCAGTGAGTCTCGGAGAGCGTCTCGTAGGCGGCAACTATCTCTATCCCGCGGCCCGCCCCGACCGGGCGCGTTGCCACCATCACGCTCTCGAAAACCGCCCGATGATCCACGTGGCGGTCCGGGAATGGGCATAAGACGATGTGAGGCTGGACGTCCCTGACAAACTCGCTGACCTTTCCGTTCACCACGCTCACGGGTTGTTGCGCCACCATGGTGGCTGGAATCTCGAGGAACCGGTCGCTCTTCACGCCCAGGACAGCGAATGCCCTTCTCGCTTCCTGCACGGTCGTTTCATAAACTTCCCTGCTGTAGAGCGGCGGCAGATGACCGGAAACGACGAGGACCGCAATCTCATGGTCCTGCTCGGAGAGCTTGGCTATCGTGCCTCCGGCCCCGAGCGTTTCATCGTCCGGGTGAGGGGAGACGACGAGTATGCGTTTCTTCACCTATTGAACGATCTGGGGAATCGGCATGGGCAGGATGAACTTGCCGCCATCGCTGGAGTATTTCCCGTGCGTCGCCATTATCGGCTGCGCGAAATTCCATGCCAGTATCAAAAGATAGTCGGGGCGACGCCGATAGATCTCCTCGGGCCCCACCACCGGGATATGGGCGGCGGGGGAGAACAAACCCTGCTTCAGCGGATTGTCGTCGGCGATGAAATCCAGGTCTTCCCTGCCCAAGCCGAAATGCGACAGGAGCGTGGTCGACTTGGTGGCAGCGCCGAATCCGGCCAGGGATTTGCCGCTTGCCTTGAGCGATCTGACCAGAGACCTCAAGTCGTTGGCGACCTTGTCGATGCGGCGGCCGAATTCGACGAACGTATCCGGCTTGTCCAGGCCATTCCGCTCTTCGAGCGCCGCCAGCTTGTCCACGGTATCGTCTGCCCTCAGCGGTCCATGCGCCTTCTGGGCCATGACTCGAATCGACCCTCCCTGAGGGCTGACACGCCGGACCCCGATGGCTTCCATGCCTGTCCGCGCAAACAACCTCCTGAAGGGGGCGACCGTGTGATAGTCCAGGTGCTCGTGGTAGATGGTATCAAACCAGACGTTCTCATACACGTCCAGCAAGTAGCCCACCTCCAGGACGAAAACGCCGTCGTCGGCGAGCCAATGCCGAACACCGCGGATGACGTCGTCCAGGGCGTCGATGTGCGCGCACGCATTGTGGGAAGTGATGAACGCCGCGGGTCCGTGTTCCCGACGCAGGCGAACAGCAAGCTCGCTGGAGAAGAAATCACCAATCGTTTCGATGCCGCTTTCGGTGGCGCGTCGGGCGATCTTCTTCGCTGGATCTACGCCCAGAACTCTCACGTTTCCTAGATCGCGGAAGGCGCGCAGGCAGGTGCCGTCGTTGGATCCGATGTCCGCAACCAGGGCGCCTGGGTGCAGCTCGAACCGGCGTAGCATCTCCGCCGCATAATCACGCAGGTGCGCGACGAACTGGGATGACGTGCCGGAGACGTAGAAATAGTCCTTCTGGTAGAGAATCCTGGGGTCCACGACATGCCCTAGCTGGACGTGATGGCACTCGGCGCAGAAGTACAGCTCGAGCGGGTACCTCGGCTCGGGTAGGGCCAGCTCGGCCTCGGTGAGGAAGTTGTTTCCCGGGGGTGTCGGCGTGAGCGCCATGACCTTCTGGAGAGTGCCGCCGCCGCACATGCGGCACTCGGTGCGCAGATACGCGTCCGCCATCTGCTATCCGGCCACGCTCGCCGGATCGATGAGAACGACCCGTCTGACGTCGGACTCGTAAGTTTCCTGGTCGCGGGGGTTACGGCTCATGGCGAGCAATTGCGTGTCCTCCAGGAACACCGTGGCGTGATCCTCCATCGGCGGGGTGAAGACCATCTCGCCCGCTTTCACCGTAATGACCTTTGGTTTTTCGCCACTCCCGGTCGGGCGATAGTAATAATCGAACGATCCGGAGAGCACGTACATATAGTGCCAGTCGGTAGCGTGATAGTGGTTCGACCGCACTGTCCCTTTCTTCGAAGAAATCAGCGAAAGATTCTTCATGGGGAAGTTGACGAGAGGCTGGATGGATCCGCGTTGGTCGACGTGCGGCGCCTCCAGCTCGACCCGCGTCTCCTTCGGCCACATGGATTGCTCGTCGAGCACCACATTTTTCCAGTTTTGCATTGCTGCACTCCTTGCTGAAAACACCGGAACGTCAGTCGATGCCGCTACCGGGACGTAAGCCTTGGTCCGGATCATGTGCAATGTTCCCGCGCGCCTTGCGATCCGGGAACGCTCGCCTTCGGCGGCCCCGGGGTCTTCGATCGTGTCCCTGAAAGACCGGAGCATAAAGGAGAAATGATTGCCGGATGCGCCTGATTCGGTCGTCTGAGCGCCTCGCAGGTCCCGGATGTGGAACTCCGGAACGTAGTCGGCACGTTTCGAGAAGATCTTCTGCGTGGATACCGAGCCGTTGTCGCCCCACAGATCGATCTCGTTCCGGTACGAGCATCCGCTTCTCCATTCCAGATAGGCTTCCGCTCCGCCGGACAGCGCAATTACCGCATGACCGTCCGTATCCGTCGCGTAGCCGTTCTGCTTTCCCACGCTTGCATGAACAACTTCAACGTCATCCTTGGGAAACAGGGCATGGATCGCGGATACCGGGTAGCAGCCCACATCGAACAGCGCCCCGCCGCCCAGAGAAGCATCGGTCCTGAAGCTTGCCCGTTCCAGGTTCGGTATGCCGAACCGGCAGGCGATCGACCTGATCGCTCCCAGCCTACCCTCGGACAGGTATCTCGATAGGCGCTCGAACTGAGGGTGGTACAGATACATGAACGCTTCGCACAGGCTAACCCGGCGATTTTTCGCCATTTCGAGGAGGTCCAACGTCTCATGCAAGAAGCAGGTAAGCGGCTTCTCGCACCATAGGTGCTTGCCGGCGCTCAGAACCTGCTTGCCATGCGCGGCGTGCAGGCCGGTGGGCGTTGCGACATAGACCACGTCGACAGCCGAGTCCTGGAGCATTAGCTCAGGCTCCGTCCACCCGTGGCAGGTCCACGCGTCCATGCAGCCGGAGACGGCGCGCGCATTGCGAGAGCAGACTCCGTACAGCTCCAGCCCGTCTACCTCGGCAATTGCAGGGAGGATATTGGTGCTTGCCTGATGGCCGAGACCCCACACCGCGACCCGAATGGATCTCATTTCTTCATCCGTCTTGTCCGCGGTCCGTGCCACTCTTCGACCGTGGTCTGCGGCGAGCGTGCCAGGGTGAGCTTTCCTGCCGGAACGTCCCGGCTGATCGTCGAGCCGGCGCCTACGGTCGCACCTTCCCCGATCCGGACCGGTGCGATCAGATTGCAGCCGGAGCCTATCAATGCGCCCCGCTCGACTATGGTCTGATGGGTGCCCACGCCATCGTGATTGCAGGTGATGGTTCCCGCACCGATTGTCACTCGCTCGCCCAGCACCGCGTCGCCGATGAAGGAGTGGTGATTGATCCGGCTGCGTGCGCCGATTTGCGAGTTCTTGATCTCCACGTAGTTGCCGATCTGCACCTCGTCTCCGATGCGGCTTCCCGGACGGAGCCTGGCGTAAGGGCCGACGAAGCCGTCGCATCCAACTGTCGAGTCCTCGATGATGGAAAACGGATTGACACGTGTCCGCTCGCCGATTGTCGAGCTCTGTACCAGTGAATTGGCTCCGACTTTCACGCCGTCGCTCAGCACAACGCGACCCTCGAGGATGACATTCACCTCGATTTCCACATTTGCGCCGCACGCCAGCTCTCCGCGAATGTAGACGGCGTGCGGATCGCGAATCCGCACGCCCTGCTTCATGGCAAGAACCGCGCGCTCGAGCAGCAAGCGCCGTTCCAGCTCCGCAATGCCTTCATGGCCGCCTACATAAATGGGAGGACATGCGGGGTCCAGGTCGAACGCTTCGCAAACCGCGGTCCCGTCGAGAGTCGCAGCGTCGAGCAATTGCTCGAGCCCTGCCGCGGAATTGGGCCGCTGCCGCCGGATCAAGTTGGGTCGATCCCTGTTGATGGGCATGCAAACTGCAAGGGTCTCGACCCGGCGCACGCCCGAAACGTGGCCACGTTGCAGTACCGCGCGAAGGCCATTCGCGCTGTTCCGGGCGCGCACGAACAGGCTCTCCAATGCCACGGAGGAACACCAGAGGCGCGCGTCGAGTAGCAGAGCAATTCCGTCCGCCAGAGGCGGTTCCTGCAGTTCGGACATGCTTCGCACGGGGACATTCGGCAGTCCCTTGACAAGAGACTGCGAGCTGCCGGAAGCAACGATCCTTACTTCCGCGTCTTCTAGCCCTCGCACGTTCTGAAGCAAATGATCGATTGCACGCCTGCCCAGGATGTCGCACTCGAGGATCGCGGCTTCCGCAGGCACGAGAACGACGATCGAGCGCGCTGTGCTCACGGTCAGGTGCTCGACAGCCTGGGCCCGTACCGCAGCGTCCAAAGAACGGCTGGCCCCAGCGCAAGTGCCGCGGCGAGCGGCGCAGCCGCCGGAGCCAGTTCGGACAAGACGGCCAGTGGTAGCAGCCAGAGCAGGTGATAGAGAAACACCCCAATCGTGACCTTCCTGTGATCGCCCCAGATTCGAGCGAGATTCTGGTAGGCATGGCTGCGGTGCGCTCCGTACCAGGTCTTGGTAAGGCAGAGACGCGTCGCGGTCGTGGTGGTCGTATCGCCCGCGAAGTACCCGAAAATCACGAGCCATGTCCAGGGGCTGAGTTGGCCCTCGGCAACGGTTCTGGTGATCAAGGTGCCGAAGCAATACCCGAGAAACAGGCTTCCGGAATCTCCCATGAAGATCGACGCCGGCGGCCAGTTGAACAGCAAGAAGCCCAGGCAGCCGAGCGCGAGCAGCCCGCACAGGAGCACAAGGCTACGATCGCCGTCCGATAGCAGCAGCACAATGATGCTGGCCGAGCAGATGAAAACAGCGCCCGAGGCAGCCATGCCATCCACGCCGTCCATGAAATTGTAAACGTTCATCAGCCAGACGAGGGCGAGCCAGCTGAGGCCAAGCTCCACGATCGTCGGCGTCCACGGAAGATCGAGCAGGGGCTTGCCGCCAAAACAGAACAACACCCAGCCCGCCAAGGCGCCTTGCGCCAGTAATTTTGCGGCTGGATTCACGTGAATGACATCATCCATAAAACCAAACAGGGCCGCCATCAGGCCGCCGAATCCGATCGCCTGCATCGACTTCGCATCGATGGAGCCGGTCCACCACAGGACCGTGACCGCAGCGAGGAATGCAATCGAGAACACGACTCCTCCGCCTTGTGGCATCGGGCGTTGATGCAGGCTGCGGTAGTTCGGGTTGGCGAGGATGCCCCTACGAAAGGCCAACGACCGGAATGCTAACGTGCCGGCGATGGTGGACACGAACACCGTCACCCCCAAGGCGAGCCCCCACGTCATCTCGGCGGACATTTGAGAAAAGCGGCGTTATCGCTCGCGCGCACCGGAGCTCAAGATTTCTATCAATCGCTCGGCCTGGCGGCTCATCTCGAAGTGCTCTAGAAAATAGGCATACCCGGATTCTCCCATCCTGACGCGTTCAGCCTCCGGCATGGCGTGCAGCGTACGGATGCACTGCGCGAGGCCGGCGGCGTCCTCGGCAGGACACACGAGTCCCGCGTTCGCCTCCGTCACGACCCGGGCTCCCTCTCCGTTGAGCGCGGCGATGATCGGCCTCCCGGCGGCGAGATAGGCCTGCATCTTGCTGGGGACGGTGTAGGCGAAAATCTCCTCGTCCTTCAACGACACGATCAGCCCGCGCGCGCGTCGATAGATGTGTGGCATGGCGCTCATGGGAAAACGCCCCGCGAGAACAAGGTTGTCCAGGCCGAGCGCTGATTTTCTTTCCCGCACCCAATCGAGCATGCTTCCGGATCCGACCAGAACCATCCGGCAATCCTTCAGGTCGCGCAGCTTCGCTGCCGCCTCGACCAGTGTTTCGACCGCTTGAGCTGTCCCGAGGTTGCCGGCAAAGAGCACGCAGAAACTCGAATCCAGCAGGCTGACGAGGTCCTCTGGCAGGGAGTCGGACCCGTCGTCCATCGGGCTGGAGGCGTCGACCGAGTTCGGGTAGTAGACGATATTCGCCCCGCCGGCATAGCGAGCCACGGGCTGCCGGAAAGCGTGCGACTGGATGAGAATCGTGTCTGCGCAAGCATAGATAGCGCGCACCAGATAGCCCACGGCTCTTAGCAGAAATTCGTTCCGAACGAATCCCGTTGCCGAGAGGCTCTCAGGCCAAAGATCCTGGATCCACAGGGCGAGGTGGGCCTTCTTTGTCCACTTGAGGGGAATGGCCGGAATGACTGCCGTAATCGGCGAGGCAAACACGAGTATGGCGTCGTAATGGCGGTTCTTCAGCAACCTTCTGAAGTACCGCAACCCGGACCAGACGAAGGAAACGAAATTCAGGAACAGGTTTCTTGCGCCACCGCTTCGTCTCGCGCGCAGAGGTACTCGAAATACCTCCACGCCATCGGCGAAGGTTTCGACCTGCAAACCCGATTCGGTGTAGCCCTCGAAGACCGCTCCGCCGGGGTAGTTCGGCTTGCCGGTCATCACCGTGACGTTATGCCCTCTTCTCGCGATGTGGCGCACAAGGTCGTTGATGATGAACTGCTCGGGCCAGAAATACTGAGTCACCAGCAGAAGCGTCACCGTGAGACATTCCTCGCGCCCAGCACCCGGCCGTCCAACCTGATGCACTTATCCAAGAATTAGGAGAATCCATGCCGGCAGCGGCGTTGTGACAACGCTAGAGTGCTGCCGCATCCGGTGTGCCCGATGGCGCGCCATCGAGGCTGCCTGCGGCGTCCTTTCACCCCCGATCCACGCTGCCGGGAGGCTTCACAATGAACGTGGCGGCAAATTATGCAGTCCCCGGCCACGCCAAGTCAAACGCGGACTGCCTCACAAGAACCCCGAGTATTCCTTGACCAGCGGCGTGCTGAAAAGTGTATAAAATGCCGTGTGGTGGACGACAGATCATGGGTCAGCGGAGCACGGCGTACCTCTTGCGCGAGTTGAACGCGACGTGCTGCTCGCACGCCTGGACCGCTGGATGAGGGAGCGGGTCGGAGGAAAGACCGGGTGCGCGTCCTGATCCTGGGCGGCGACGGCATGCTTGGCCATCGCCTGCTGCGCCAGCTGCGGGTCAGGCACGAGGTCAAGGTCACGTTGCACCAAGAGCTCCCGGCCTACGCCCGCTTCGAGCTGTTCACCGCCGCCAACGTGTTCGCCGGCGTCGACGTGCGCGACAGCGACCAGCTGGCCCAGGTGCTGGCCGCCTTCCCGCCGCATGCCATCGTCAACTGCGTCGGCATCGTGAAGCAGCGCGCCGAAGCCGGCGAGGCGATACCGAGCCTGCAGATCAACAGTCTTCTTCCCCACCGGCTGGCGCAGCTGGCCCGCGTTGTCGGCGCCCGGCTGGTTCACCTTAGCACCGACTGTGTGTTTGCCGGAACCCGGGGCGACTACCGCGAAGACGACCCAGCCGACCCGCAGGATCTGTACGGGCGCAGCAAGCTGCTGGGCGAGGTGTCCGAGCCCCCCTGTCTGACCTTGCGCACGTCGATGATCGGCCCCGAGCTCATCCGCAAGCGCGGGCTGCTCGAGTGGTTCCTGGCCCAGCGTGGCGGCGCTGTCAAGGGCTTCACTCGGGCCATCTTCTCCGGCTTCACCACCGCCGAGCTGTCGCGGGTGATCGAGCGGCTCCTCACCGACCACCCGGCTGCATCGGGCCTCTACCACGTCTCGAGCGAGCCGATATCCAAACACGACCTGTTGCGCCGGATCGATGCGGCGCTCGGGCTGCAGGTGCGCATTGCGCCCGACGACGGCTTCCACTGCGACCGCAGCTTGAATTCCGAGCGTTTCCGCGCCGCATTCGGCTACTCGCCGCCAAGCTGGGACCAGATGGTTGCGGAGCTTGCGCGCGAGATCACCTGAGAGGGGACGATGATCTTCCAGGAGAAGACAGTGCTGGTCACCGGAGGAACCGGGTCCATGGGAAAGAAGTTCGTGCATCGCGTCTTGAGCGGAGAGCTGGGCACGCCGCGCAAGGTGATCGTGCTGTCGCGCGATGAGGCGAAGCAGCACGAGATGCGGCTTTCCTACCTGCACCGGCGCGTGACGACGGACGAAGTCATCTTCAACAACTTCTTGAACGTGCTGGAGTTTCGCATCGGCGACGTGCGCAGCTACGACGACGTGTGCTCGGCCACGAAAGGTGCCGACATCGTGATCAACGCGGCCGCCCTGAAACAGGTTCCCACCTGTGAATACTTCCCGGTACAGGCCCTGATGACGAACTGCATTGGCGCCTACAACATCGTGCGCGCCATCGAGGAGCAGAGCTATCCGGTGGAGACGGTGGTTGGCATCAGCACCGACAAGGCCTGCAAGCCGGTGAACGTGATGGGCATGAGCAAGTCGCTGCAGGAGCGCATCTTCATCGCGGCGAACATCCTCAACCCGCGCACGCGCTTCGTCTGCGTGCGCTACGGTAATGTGCTGGCCTCGCGCGGCTCGGTGATTCCGCTGTTCCACGACCAGATCCGCAGCGGCGGGCCGGTCACGCTGACCGACCCTGGCATGACGCGGTTTCTGCTCAGCTTGAACGAGGCCGTCGATACGGTGTTCGCTGCGGTCCGGGAAGCGCACCGGGGGGAAACCTATGTACCCGATGCGCCCGCCGCGACTGTGTTGAATCTCGCCAAGGCGCTGATCGCCGACCGCGGCATCGCCATCAAGACTGTGGGCATCCGGCCCGGGGAGAAGATGCACGAGATCATGATTTCCGAGGAGGAGATCCATCACACCGTACGACGCGGCCCGTACTACGCGATTCAGCCAATGCTGCCCGAGCTGCGCGAGGCGCGCACCGAGGTCAACGCCCTCACCCGGGAATTCAGCTCCGCGGATAAGGTGCTGGACCTCTCCGCGACCGTCGCCCTGCTGCGCAAGCACACTCTCACGATCGAGGACGTGGACCTCAGCACCGGCGAAGAGCTGCTGCGCTAGATGCGGGGGACTCCGATGCCGACCAAGGTGATGACGATCGTTGGCACCCGTCCCGAGGTGATCAAGCTCAGCCGGGTGATCCACGAGCTCGACGCGACGCTGCGGCAAGTGCTGGTGCACACCGGCCAGAACTACGACTATGAGCTGAATCAGGTGTTCTTCGACCAGCTGGGCATCCGCAAACCGGATCATTTCCTAGGCGTTGCCGACGCGAGCCTGGGCGAGGTCCTGGGGAACGTGCTGGCGCGCTCCTACGAGATCCTGCAACGCGAACGCCCCGACGCGCTGCTGCTGCTCGGGGACACCAACAGCTGCCTCGCGGCGATCTGCGCCAAGCGGCTGAAGATCCCGGTATTTCACATGGAGGCGGGAAACCGCTGCTTCGACGAGCGCGTGCCGGAGGAGATCAACCGCCGCCTGGTCGACCACGTCAGCGACGTCAACCTGGTCTACACCGAGCACGCGCGGCGCTACCTGCTGGCGGAGGGCTTGCGCCCCGAGCTGGTGATCAAGACCGGCTCTCCGATGCGCGAGGTGCTGGAGCACTATCGTGAGCCGATCGAGGCGAGCACCGTACTCGCCGATCTGGAGCTCTCGCAGGGAGCCTATTTCCTGGTGAGCGCGCATCGGGAGGAAAACGTCGACGATGAGACGAGGCTGGCGACCTTGCTGGACACGCTGCGCACCCTGCAGGCGCGTTGGGGTCACCCGATGGTCTTCTCGACCCATCCGCGCACGCGAAAGCGCCTGGCGCAGCTCGGCGTGCAAGACGAGGGGCCGGACTTGCGCTTCTTGCCCGCAATGGGCTTCTTCGAGTACGCGAAGCTCGAGATGAACGCCTTCTGCGTGCTATCGGACAGCGGTACCATCACTGAGGAGTCGTCGATCCTGGATTTCCCCGCGGTCACCATCCGGGAGGCGCACGAGCGCCCGGAGGGCATGGACGAAGGCACCCTGGTGATGTGCGGGGTGGGGCGTGAGCGAGTGCTGGAGGCGGTCGAGACGGTCACCCAGCAGCAGCGGAGCAAAGGTCGAAGTTTTCGCATGGTCGGAGACTACGCTCCCACGGACGTGGCACGCAAGGTGGTGCGCATCATCCTCAGCTACGTCGACTATGTGAACCGTGTCATCTGGCGCAGGTCCGGCTGAGCCGCCCGAACCGGCGGGCGCGCATCGTGTCCGTGCCCTTGGGGACTGCGGCGCGCTGGTATTAGGACTGCGTCGCCAAAGATCCCCTGAAACCCGGATACTCGCCGGGATCACCAACCTGTACAATTTCACGGATGGTGCGGACGGTCTTGCAGCGGGAATAACCGTGATCGGATTCGGCGCGTACGCGGGTGCGGCGTGGATGGGCGGACAACCCACCTTGGCGTTCGGCTGCCTGTTGCTAGCTGCACTGTGTCTCGCCGGCGCGCTGGACGTCGACCTTTGTCGGCGAGCGCCCCGGGAGGCCTGAGGTGCGCCGGAGCCGCCGCTTCAATCCGCGCGTCGCGCTCGCCATGGCACACGACGTGGCGGCGAGCGGCGTGGCCTGGGCGGCGGCCTTCTGGCTGCGTTTCAACCTCGAGCTACCTTCCGAGTTTGCCGCGGCCATGCTGCAGACGCTGCCGCTGGTGGTCGGCGTGCAAGCTTTGTTTTTCTGGCGCTTCGGCTTGTACCGCGGCATCTGGCGCTACGCCAGCCTGCACGATCTGCGCCTCATCGCCCTCACGCTGACTGTCGCCGCGCTCGCGGTGCCCGCGCTGCTGGTGCTGCTGCGCCTGACAGTGCTCGTGCCGCGTTCGGTGTTCCTGCTCGATCCCTTGCTGCTCTTGTTCGTGATGGGCGGCAGCCGCATGGCCTATCGCGCCTGGAAGGAGGGCCGGCTGGGGGGGCTGGCCAGAGTGCAGGCCGCGCCGGTGCTGATCCTCGGGGCGGGCGACGCCGCCGACGCGCTGATCCGCGAGCTGTCGGCCAAGCGCGACTGGCGTACCGTGGGGCTGCTCGACGACAGCGACGGCAAGCAGGGTCGGCAAATCCACGGCGTGCGGGTGCGCGGCCGGCTCGCCGACGTGGCGAAGGTGGCGGCCGACCTCGATGTGGAGCACGCCATCATAGCCATGCCCTCGGTGTCGCACACTCTGCGGCGCCGCGCGGTACGCCTGGCGACGCAGGCCGGGCTCAAGGTGCTCACTGTGCCGTCTTTCGATGACATCGTGAGCGGCAAGGTCACCGTGTCCCAGCTGCGGAGCGTGGAACTCGACGACCTGCTCGGCCGCGATCCGGTGGCGTTGGACGAGAAGATCTTGTCCGGTTTTCTCTCCGGCAAGACGATCCTGGTAACGGGGGCCGGGGGTTCCATCGGATCGGAACTATGCCGCCAGATCGCCCGTTTCAAGCCGGCGCGCTTGATCCTGTTCGAGCTGTCCGAGTTCGCGTTGTATCAGGTCGAGCAGGAGTTCCGCGCCGGTCATCCCGGGCTGGACATCGTCTGTGCCGTGGGCGATGCCCGCAACCGGCCGCGGGTGGAGCAGATCATGCGCGAATACCGGCCGCGGGTGGTGTTCCATGCCGCGGCGTACAAGCACGTGCCGCTGATGGAAGAGGTGAACGCCTGGGAAGCGGTACAGAATAACGTGCTCGGCACCTACGTGCTCGC
This sequence comes from Burkholderiales bacterium, assembly GCA_036554965.1. Lineage (GTDB taxonomy): Bacteria > Pseudomonadota > Gammaproteobacteria > Burkholderiales > SHXO01 > SHXO01. Next base: position 41,999 of record DATBMG010000032.1, on the reverse strand, counting down.
GGCGGCCGCGGCCCAGGCGGGCGTCGAGGCGTTCGTCATGGTCTCCACCGACAAGGCAGTGAATCCGGTCAACGTCATGGGCGCCACCAAGCGCCTGGCCGAGATGGTGTGCCAGGCGCTGCAGCGCGAGATCGGCACGCGCTATGTGATGGTGCGCTTCGGCAACGTGCTGGGCAGCGCGGGCAGCGTCATCCCGAAGTTCCGCCAGCAGATCGCCGACGGCGGCCCGATCACGGTCACGCATCCCGACATCACGCGCTTCTTCATGTCCATCCCCGAAGCGGCCCAACTGGTGCTGCAGGCCGGCGCCATGGGCCACGGCGGAGAGATCTTCGTGCTCGACATGGGCGAGCCGGTGCGCATCGTGGACCTGGCGCGCGAGTTGATCCGGCTGTCGGGTCTGCGCGAGGACGACATCGAAATCGTGTTCACCGGCCTGCGCCCGGGCGAGAAGCTGTACGAGGAGGTGCTGGCCGACGACGAACGCACGCTCGCCACGCCGCACGCCAAGCTGCGCATCGCGCGCGCGCGCGGCGTTGCGCCCGACTGGCTACCGCGGTTGATGGAATGGCTCGGTAGCGCCGGGGCGTGTCCGGACGATCAGGTGCGCGCCGGGTTGAGCCGGTTCGTTCCCGAGTATTCGGCGGTGCGCGACGAGCGGCCTGCGCAGGAAACAGCGAAAGCCCGTTACGGCTGATCGGTGCCGGGGCCGCTGGCGCTCATGCCGCGACCACGCCGTGCGCCTGCTGGTCCGCGTGATAGCTCGAGCGCACCAGCGGCCCGCAGGCCGCGTGGGCGAAGCCCATCGCAAGCGCCTCGCGCTCGTACTCCTTGAAACGCGCCGGTTCCACGTAGCGCATCACCGGCAGATGCCCGGTGGTCGGCTGCAGGTACTGGCCCACGGTGAGCATGTCCACGCCGTGGCTGCGCAGATCGCGCATCGCCTGCAGGATTTCTTCGTCGGTCTCGCCCAGACCGACCATGATCCCTGACTTGGTAGGGATGCCGGCGAAACGCACCTTGAAGTCCTGCAGCAGCTTGAGCGAGTGCGCGTAGTCGGCGCCGGGACGGGCCATCCGGTATAGCCGAGGAACGGTCTCCAGGTTGTGGTTCATCACGTCCGGCAGGCCCTCGGCCAGCGCGTCGAGCGCTTTTTCCAGCCGGCGGCGGAAATCCGGCGTGAGGATTTCAATCCGAGTCGCCGGGGAATGCTCGCGCACGGCGCGGATGCACTGCGCGAAGTGCGCGGCGCCGCCGTCGCGCAGGTCGTCCCGATCCACGCTGGTGATGACCACGTACTTCAAGCCGAGATCGGCCACCGTGCGGGCGAGGTTCAGCGGCTCCTGCGGATCCGGTGGCTTGGGGCGGCCGTGCGCCACGTCGCAGAACGGGCAGCGCCGGGTGCACAGGTCGCCCAGGATCATGAAGGTGGCGGTGCCCTTGCCGAAGCATTCGCCGATGTTGGGGCAGGAGGCCTCCTCGCACACCGTGTGCAGATTGTGCGCGCGCAGCTTGCGCTTGACCTCGTAGAAGGTCTGGCTGTTGCCGGCCTTCACGCGGATCCACTCGGGCTTCTTGAGCGGGGCGATAGGAATGATCTTGACCGGATTGCGTGCGGTCTTCGCCGCGCCGGTCTGGCCGTTGCTGGGGTCGCTCATGGTCTGGAAAGCTGCTCGATCAGGTGATGCAGCAGGCACTCGCCCACGCCTGCGGCGGACTCGACCACACCCAGGTCGCGCAGCCGCGTGACCGCCAGGCCCGGGTAACCGCACGGGTCGATGGCCGCAAACGGGCCCAGGTCCAGATCCACGTTCAGGCTCAGGCCGTGGTAACTGTACCCGCCGCGGATGCGCAGACCCAGGGCGGCCACCTTCGCGCCCCCTACATAGATGCCCGGCGCTCCCTCGCGGCGCGTTCCGTGCACGCCGTAGTCCTGCAGCAAGTCTAGCACGGCCTGTTCCAGCCGCTCGACCAGGCCGCGCACCGTCAGGCCGGCGCGGCGCAGGTCGATCAGGGTGTAGGCGATCGATTGGCCAGGACCGTGGTAGGTGACCTGCCCGCCACGGTCGCTCTTGATCACCGGAATGCCGGTATCGCCTCGCGGCAGATGCTCGGCGCGGCCTGCGACTCCGTAGGTGTACACCGGGGGATGCTCGAGCAACCACAGCTCGTCCGGCGTGTCGGCGCTGCGCGAGTCCGTGAACTCGCGCATGGCGCGCCAGGTGGACGCGTAGTCGGCCAAGCCGAGACGGCGGAGCGAGCCTGGCCAAGTGCGCGACGTGCAACGCGCGAAATGATTTGAGGCGTCGGCCATCGCTTCGTGATTCAGCTGCGTATTCATCATCCCTCGCCCGACCCTCACATCCTCTCCCGCAAAAAGGGCCTTCAGAGCACCATCACCACGGCCGGATGGCCGCTCAACTCGGTGTACAGCGCATCGAGCTGCTCGCGCGAGCGCGCGCGCACCACGCAGGTTACGCTGAGATAATTGTTCTTGCGGCTGGGCCGCATCTCGACGCTGGCGGGATCGAAGTCGGGGGCGTGACGCAGCACGATCGCCGTGACGATCTGGGCGAAGCCGGAGGTGTTCTTCCCCATCACCTTGATCGGGAAGTCGACCGGGTACTCGATCGGGGAGACCTGCGGATCGGCCATGAGGCGCTCAACGGTGTCCAGGTACGGCGTCGAGCCCGCGCTCGAGTTCCGCCTTGAAATCGGCGAACAGCCGGTACATGCGCCGGAACACCGGCCCCGGCGAGCCCGTGCCCACCGGCTTGCCGTCCAAGGCGGTGACGGCGAGCACTTCGCGCGTGGCGGAGGTGAGCCACAGCTCGTCGGCGCTCAGCACTTCCTCCTTGGCAACCGCGCGCACCTCGCACGGCATGCCGGCGTTGCGCGCCAGCTCGAGGATCACGTCGTAGGTCGTGCCGGGCAGCATGAGATGGCTCTTGGGCGGCGTGAGGAGCACGCCCCGCCGCACCACGAAGATGTTGCTGGCCGCACCCTCGGTGAGGGCGCCGTCGCGGAACAGGATGGTTTCGACCGCGCCCGCGTCCACCGCCTGCTGGCGCAACAGCACGTTGCCCAGGAGCGCGATCGACTTGATGTCGCAGCGCAGCCAGCGGTTGTCCTCGGCGGTGACCGCGGCCACGCCTTTCTCCACCTGCTCGGTGGAGGGCGTGGACAGGACGTTGGTCATCATGAACACGGTAGGCGGCGTGTCTTTCGGAAACGCGTGATCGCGCTTGGCCACGCCGCGCGTGACCTGCAGATAGAGACTCTGGTCACGGTGCGGGCAGCGGGCGATCAGCTCTTCGATCAGGCGCCGCCATTCGCCTTCCGGATAGGGATTGGCGAGCCGGATGCCGTCCAGGCTGCGCTGCAGGCGGCGCAGGTGCTCGCCGACGCGGAACGGCCGGCGCGCGTACACCGGGATCACCTCGTAGACGCCGTCGCCGAAAATGAAGCCCCGGTCCAGCACCGGGATGCGGGCCTGCGACAGCGGCAGGAACTCGCCGTTCAGGTAGACGATGCCGTCGGCCACGCCGGGGGGAAGCTCGAAGTGCATGCGGCTGTCCTCGTTGCGGTTTCAATCGAACAGCAGGCGCAAGCTGTCCCACATGCGCACGAACAGGTTGGCCACGCTCACGCTCTGCAGCGCCACCACAGGATACTCGCCGAGCGGCCGGCCGTCGAAAGTCACGGCCAGCACGCCCACCCGCTGCCCCGGGCTCACCGGCGCCAGCAGAGGTTGCTCGCTCACCAGCGTGGCCTTAAGCAGGTTGGCCTGCCCGCGCGGAACCGACACGAATAGGTCGTGCTCCACGCCCGCGCTCAGCTTCTTCGCGCTGCCCTTCCACACGGGCAGTTCGGCGACTGCAGCGCCGCGTGCGTACAGCAATGCGGTCTGATAGTGCTGGAAGCCGTAGTTGAGCAGCTTCTGCGCCTCCATGGCGCGCAGGTTCTCCGAGGAGGCCCCGGTGACGATCGCGAGCAGCCGGCGATCGTCACGGCGCGCAGTGGCCACCAGGCTGAAACCGCCGTCCTCGGTGAAGCCCACAGCGAGCCCGTCCACGCGCGGATCGCGCCCGAGCAGCCAGTTGAGGTTGGGTTGGGTCACGCCGTTGTAGGTGAAGCTGCGCAACTGGTACAGCGGCAGGTGCTGCGGGTAGTCGCGCACCAGTGCGGCGGCGAGCCGCGCCAGGTCGGCGGCGGTAGAGGTGTGCTGCGGGTGCGGCAGACCGGTGGCGTTGGCGAACACGGTGTCGCGCAAACCCAACCGCCGCCCCTGCAAGTTCATGCGCTCGACGAAGGCCTGCTCGCTGCCGGCCACCGCCTCCGCCAGCGCGACCGTGGCGTCGTTCGCCGGCACCACGATCATGCCGCGCAGCAGCTCGTCGGTGGCCACCCGCGTGTCGGCCTTAAGGTACATGCGCGCGCCGGGCGTGCGCACCGCGTTGGCCGAAACGTGCAGGGTTCCGTCCGGCGTGAGCCGTTTCTGCTCGAGCGCGTCGAACACCAGGTACGCGCTCATCAGCTTGGTGAGCGGACCCGGCTCGATACGCTCACCGGCGGCGCGTTCCACGATAACCTGCTGGCTCTGCAGGTCGAATAGCAGCCAGCTCTTGGCGGCGACGCTCGGCGGCGCTACCGGAATCTGCGCGGTCGCGCCGGTGGCGAGCAGCGCGACCAGAAGGAAAAGACGCTGCATCGCAGGTGCGATTATAGCGCAGCAAGCCGGGGCCCCTGCCGCCCGCGCTCTGGTAAGCTCGCACTCCCGATTCGCCGCAGGCGCCTCGATCCGCGATGAAAGCACGACATGCACTTGCCGCTTCGGCGGTGGCCCTGTGGCTGGTCGCCGGCGGCGTGCGCGCCGCGGTGGAGGTGAGCGAGGCCTGGGCGCGCGCCACCATGCCGGGCCAGAAGGTGGCCGGCGTCTACATGCTGCTCAAGGCCGATCGCGCATCGCGCCTGGTGGGTGTGCGCAGCCGCGCCGCAGCAGCGGCGGAAGTGCACGAGATGAGCCACGCCGGGGGCGTGATGAAGATGCGCAAGGTCGAAGCGCTCGACCTGCCTGCGAACCGGACGGTGAAGCTCGAGCCGGGCGGCTTCCACGTGATGCTGTTCGATATTGCCAAGCCGCTCAAGCCGGGCGAGCGCGTGGCGCTGACTCTGATCGTCGAGCAGGCCGGCAAGCGCGTGGAGGTGCCGGTCAGCGCCGAGGTGCGACCGCTGCTGCAGGAAGACTAGGGCAGCAGCGCTGCGCTGATCAACCCGTCGTCCACCCAGGTGCGCAGCCAGCCGGCGGCGAGCGCAGGCGCTTCGTCGGCAGGGACGAACGCGCAGATGCCTTCGCAGATCGCCGGGAAGCTCTTGGCGCGCTGCGCCGCGACGAGGGCGTAGCGCTCCGCGACCGGCAGCGAGCGAAAAGACACGGTAAGGCTGTTGCGCCAGACGAGCCACTCGACGGGCGAATCGTAGGTCTCGATGGCGGGAAGTGCGGCGCCCGCGTCCACCGCCTTGCGCATCGCCGGGGCGTTGCTCGACAGCCGCAGCAGATGCACGGACGGGTGCAGCCGGAAGGCGAGCGCCGCCCACGCCTCGGGCGGCAGCGTGGCGAGCTCGGCGAAGGTCAGGCGGGACGCGTCCGCGGCATCGAAAGCCAGCGTCAGCGTCCACTCGAAGTGCGCGATGTCGCTGAGCCAGACGCGGTCGCTCCACGGCGCGGTGTCGCGCAGGAAGTCCGGTAGCCGCGCACCGTACCAGCGCACGTTGCGCCACTGCGACATATTCGCTTGCACGTACGCCAAGGCCGCAGTCCGGAACGCCTCCTCGCCCAGCGCGGCGCGCAGCGTCTCGTAATCGCTGGCGAGCGCCTCGATCAGCCGCAGCCGATAGGCGTCGTAGTAGATCCGCAGGCGCCGCTCGGCGTTGTGCAGCGGTCCCGGCGCGACGCGCTCGCGGATCGGTGCCGCCCCGTGCAACACGTACGCTTGGAAGGCATCCTGCAAAGCGCGGAGGCTCATGCCTGCCTGGCCTGCACACGGGCGCCGAGCGCGCGCGCCCGCTCGAGCTCGGCCAGCAACTCCGCCAGCGGAGGAATGCGATCGTCGCGCTCGATCATGGTGGCCACCGGGCCCAGGCGCCCGACCGCGCGCTCGTACAGCGCCCACACCGGGTCGGCCACGGGCGCGTCATGGGTGTCGATGATGTACTCGCCGCAATGACTGTGTCCCGCCAGATGAATCTGCTGCACGCGCTCGGCCGGGATGCCGGTTAGGTAGTTGTCGGCCGCGAAGCCATGGTTGCAGGCGCTGACATATATGTTGTTGACGTCCAGCAGGATCAGGCAGTCGGCCTGCCGCGCCACCTGCGCCAGGAACTCCCACTCGGTCATCTCGGCATCCTTGAACTCCACGTAACTGGAGACGTTCTCCAGCAGGATGCGCTGCCCCAGCAACTCCTGCGCCGCCTGAACGCGCGCCACCACGTGGCGCAGCGCCGGTTCGGTGTAGGGCAACGGCAGCAGGTCGTGCAGATTCTTGCCGGCCACGCCGGTCCAGCACAGATGATCGGAGATCCACAGCGGGGCGACGCGCTGCGCCAACGCCTTCACCGCGCGCAGATAGTCGAGGTCGAGGGGATCGGTGCTGCCGACCGACAGCGACACGCCGTGCATGGCGAGCGGATAGTCGGCGCCGATCCGGTCCAGCCATTGCAGGGGCCGCCCGCCGGGCACCAGGTAGTTCTCGGTCAGGATCTCGAACCAGTCGACCGCGGGCCGTTCAGCCGCGATCGCTTCGTAGTGTGCGGTGCGCAGCCCCAGGCCGAAGCCCGCGCTCGGCAAGGTCAATCCTCGGTCCGGCGGCGGGGCCGTGCGGTCCGGCAAGAGTGCGTCTCGGCGCATACGAGAAAAGAGCGGGAAGCCGGCGGGCACGACCGGCTTCCCGCCACGCCTCAAGCGCGTCCGAGGCGATCCACGCAGTCCTTCTCGGTCATGCTCAAGAAGCCCTTGCCCTTGCAGGCGTTGTGGCCCTTGCACTCGTTCATCGCCGTCTTGCACTCGGCCTGGCCCTTGCAGGCGTTGGCGCCATAGCACTTCACCTTCACCGTTCCGGCGTCCGCCGTCTGCATCGTGCTGCCGCCGCCCTGGGTGGTACACCCGGCGATGAACAGCGCCGCAGCCGCGGCCGCAAGGGCAAGCTTGGGAGTATCCATTGCACTTCTCCGTGAAAGGATGCGGCCGGCGTGCGGTGCGCGGCCGCGGGGAGCGTGCGGGCGCGGCAAGGTGGCCAGGGCCGGATCCGCGTTCTCCAGGCCGCCTGCTCCGCGTGATACGGGTGCCGGCGTTGCTTGGATGCGGCGGCGCGCTGCCGTGAATCGTTGTTGATCTGCGAGTGATGGGCGTGCGGCTCCGCTTCGAGCGGACCTCGCGCCGTAGTTGCGCAGGTCTGCTAACCTGGCGCATCGGATCTCAATCACGGGCGGCTGCACGGGCGCTGTCGGAGGGGATTCGCACGCAAGACCCGTCCGATGTGGGGAGTGCAGCGTCAGCAGCCGCAACATAGCGCCGCGATCCAAGGCCTTCCGCGCCGGGCGTCCGCAACGCGCCGCCTCTTGTTGTGGCTGTCTGGCACGCTGGGCGCGCTCATCCTCGTCGCAGTCGCAGCGTTGCTGTCCGCGCCCCTCTGGCTCAACGCCGACGCGGTCAAGGAGCCCCTGCTTGCGCAGCTCCACCGCAGCGTGCCGGGCGGGCTGGGGTACCAGCACCTGCAGCTCGAGTTCTTCCCGCGGCCCGGCTTGACATTGCGGGATGTGCACTGGGTGCTGCCGAGTCGCGTCGAAGCGCAGGCGGCACAGGTCGAAGTGCGGCTCGCCTGGCTGCCGCTGCTCGCCGGCGAGGTGCGCGTTGGAGCGGTGCAACTGCGCTCCCCGCGCGTGGTGCTGTTCCTGCCAGAGGCTCGGCGCGAGGGCGAGCGCCTCACGCCGGAGACCATCGACGCACGACTGCGGGGCGCACTGAACCGGCTCGCGGTGCTGGCGCCGGGCATGGACCTGGAGATTGCCGACGGCGAGCTGGATCTGCGCCCGGCGCAGGGCCCGGCCTTGGTGCTGCGCAATCTAGACGCGGTGCTCGCCTCCCGATCGGACGGGATCGAGCTGAGCGCACGAGCGACCTCCGAGCCGGTCGAGCACCTCGGAGGCAAGCTGCGGCTGGCGCACGAGGCGCTGGAAGGCCGCATCGAGCTCGATCTCGGCGGCGTGCGCCTCGCCGTGCTGCAAGGCTTCTTGCCCAGACAACCGGATGCCTATGGCATCGATGGCAAACTGGACCTGCGCCTGCTCGGCACGATGCGCGGCGCGTCGCAGTTGACTGTCAACTTCGACGCCAGCGCCGCGCGCCTCCAGCTCACTGCGGCGGGAGAGGCGCTGACCATCGAGGGTGCCGCGCTGAAGGCGGTGGCGGCATACGCACGCGGCAACCTGAACGTGACGCTGGATTCGCTGGCGAGCAAGACGCCATCCCTCGTTTCGAAGGGGGCATTCAGCGCCGGCGACGACGGTTACGCGCTGCGCCTGCAGGCCGCGCGCCTGGCGCTGGGCGAGTGGTGGCCGCTGTTCGAAGGGCTCGCACCGCGGCTGGCGCAGGCGGTCAGGACCCACGCCGTTCCGCGCCAGGGCGCGATCGACATCGAAGTGAGCGCAAGGGCGGATTCCCCGGGCGAGCTGTGGCGCCCCGAGCGCCTGACGGCAGCTGCGGCGTTCGAGCAGGTGGCCCTTGATCTGCCGCGCTTCGACGCCGCGGCGCGGGAACTCGCAGGCAAGGCCGCCTATGCCGATGGCGTGCTGCGCATCGAGCGCTTGCAGGGTGCGGTCGGCGCATCACGTATTCGCAGCGCCGAGCTCTCGGCCCAGCTTACTGGGTCGACGCATCCGCTGCAGGGCCGCGTGGACCTGACGGTCCAGCTCGAGGAAGCGCTGCGACTGGCGCGGGGTGCGGTGCGCGCGGAGTCTGCACGGCGGCAGCTCGCTCGAGTGCGACGGTTGGAAGGGCGCGTGCTCGCCCAGGTCGAACTGAACGGGACGCTGCAAGCGCCGCTGGCGGCCGTGGCGCTGTCGCAGCCCGACTTCACCGTCGTGCACGACGCGCTCCCGTATGCGCTCGCGGTTTCCGGAGGTGCGGCGCGTTACGACGGCCGCGTGTTGTCGGCGCAAGGCCTGGCCGGACGGCTCGGCGGTTCGATCTTCAGCGCGCTCACCGGCACGCTCGAGTTGCGGGCGCCGTACCGGCTGCGGCTCACTGGCGGCCGCGCCGATGTCGCGCTAACCGAGCTGTATCGATGGCTCGCGCGACAACCAGCGATCGCACCTCGGCTCGAAGGCTACAGCGTGCGACGCGGCCGGGCGGCGGTGTCGCTCGCGTCGATCGAAGGCGCGCTCGCCGAGCCGGGGCGGCTGCGCTACCGCGGGGAGGCGGTTCCCAGGGACGTCGTGATCCGCGCGCGCGAACTGGAGGACACTGTGCGGCTGGACGGCGGCGCGTTGCGCATCGAGCCCGAGGCGCTGACCGGCAGCGACGTGAGTGCCATGGCACTCGGCTCGGCCTTGCGAATCGGCGGGCGGCTGGAGCGGGTCGAGGACGGCTATCGACTGCGCCGGGCCGAGATCAGCGGCAGGCTGGACCAGCCGCTGCTGGACTGGCTGCAGGCGCGCTATGACGTGCCGGCGCAGGCACGACCGGCCGTGCCGCTCCAGCTCGATCGCGTGCGCGTACAAATGACGCCCGACAAAGCATTCGCCGCGCAAGGCGCGGTGCAGTCACCGGATGGCGTGCGGCTGGAGTTCGATCTGCGGAGCGAGGCGGATGGCCGCGTCGAGCTGAACCGGGTCGCCTTGCGCGACGCCGAGTCCGATGCGACGGTCCGCGTCACGCTCGGCGAACGGCGGGTGCGGGCAGCGTTCACAGGCGCCCTCACCGCCGCGTCCGTCCGCCGTCTGCTGCCCGCTGCGCCGGTGCCGTTTCGCACGCTCAGCGGGGACATCGCGTTCGACTTGGATCGCGACTCTCCTCGCGCGAGCCGGGCGCTGGGGCGGCTGCAGGGGGAGGGCATCGATGCGCCGTTGCCCGCAACCGTACCCTGGCGCATCGAGCGCTTCTCGCTCGAGGCCGACGGCGCGCTGCTGCGGATCGACTCGGCCCGCATCGAGGGGCCGGGCACTGACGCGGTGCTGAGTGGAACCGTGGCCTCCGCAGAAGACCGCTATCTCGTGGATCTCCTGCTGCAGGGAAAATCGATCGTGGCACCCGCCTGGGGCGGGCAGAAAGCCGACGCGGGGCAAGCCCCTGCGTCGGACGCAGACGCGCGCGGGGTTCTGCCGCGGCTGCTCGCAGCAGACCTTCCCGTTTGGGGGAGCGTGCGCGTGCATCTGGATCGTGTCGGGATCGGTCAATTCGAGGTGATGCCATTGCTGGCCGCCGGCACGCTCGAGAGCGGCCGCCTGGACCTCGTCGTACAACGCGCGGCGCTGTGCGGCATCGCCCTGAAGGCACGGCTCACGGCAGGGCCCAGCCAGGCGCGGCTGGAAGGGGAGCTGTCTAGCCGCGGCGCGCGATTGGAGGCGTCCGTTCCCTGCCTGACCGAGCGCCGCATCGCCGCCACCGGCGGCTTCGACATGGATGTGCGCTTTGCCTCGGAAGGCCCGCCCGCTCTGCTGCTCGACCGCATGCAGGGCGACTTCCAGCTCGACGCCCGCGACGGGCGCATTCTCGCCTTCACCACGCTCAACCGTGTGTTCGCCGTGCTCAACGTGACCGAGGCGGTGCGTGGGCGCCTGCCCGATTTGAGTCGCGAGGGGATGGCCTTCAAGTCGGCGCAGACGAAAGGGCGGATCGAAGGCAGCCGCCTGCTGTTCGAGCACGGCGTGCTGGACGCCGAGACCGTCACGCTGGCGGCGCAGGGGCAGACGGACCTCGCCGCGGGCACCCTGGATCTGGATCTGTTGGTCGCGCCGTTGAAGACGGTCGATGCGGTGGTACGGCGGGTGCCGATCCTGGGCCGTGTGCTGGGCGGGACGCTGGTGGCGATTCCGGTACGCATACGCGGTACGGTGACCGATCCGGCGGTTGTGCCGCTCGCCCCGCAGGCGGTAGCGGCGCGCCTGCTCGGCATTCTCGGCAACACCCTGAAACTGCCGGTCGATCTGTTGGACGCCCTCGGTACCGCCGGCCAGGCCCCCCAGGGTGCGCGCTGAGCGGGGAATCGGGCGCGGTTTGACGGCCGACAATGCGCTGGAGAGGGCCGGGCCGCCTCTTGAAAGGCTCCCTCAGGTGCCCATATATCGCGGTAGGGCCACCGGCCCCCGATTTATTGCACTGCGAGGCTGACCAGATACGACAGGAGGCAATGGCTATGGCAAACATCACCCGCTGGGATCCCTTCGAGGACATAGACGATCTGTTCAAGGGCTTCTTCCTGCGTCCGATGCGCGTGGAGAGCGGCGTCGACTCCCAGATGCGCATCAAGATGGACGTGAAGGAAGACGACAAGGCATACGTGGTCCACGCCGAGGTCCCGGGCGTGAAAAAGGAGGACATCCAGATTTCGATCGACGGCAACCAGGTGTCGATCAGCGCGGAGGTCAAGCGCGAGAAGGAAGAAAAGCAGGGCGAGAAGGTCCTGCGCACCGAACGCTTCTACGGCAAGGTATACCGCGCCTTCAGCCTGGCCCAGGATGTGGACCAGGATGGCGCGCGGGCCAAGTACGAGAATGGCGTGCTGGAGCTGACCCTGCCCAAACGGGCGGCCTCCGCACAGAAGCGGCTCACGGTCCAGTAAAGCTCAGCATTTCCCGCGTGCGACAGGCGGCCCTTTGCGGCCGCCTGTTGCTTTGTGATGACGTCATGTGCCGACGGGGCTTCCCTGGGCATGCACCCGGCGTGCGCGCGCACCGGTAGAATCGACGGTTCGGACCGGCCGTAGCGCCGGGCGATACGCACCCAGCTCAAGCCCAGCTCCCTTCCCCAGCTCCCGTTCCATGCCGCTCTCCGACTCCAGCGCAGGCCAGCGGGCCAGGATACTGGCCGAGGCCTTGCCCTATATCCGCCGCTTCTACGGCAAGACCATCGTCGTCAAGTACGGCGGCAACGCGATGACCGACGAGCGCCTGAAGAGCTCGTTCGCGCGCGACGTGGTGTTGCTCAAGCTGGTGGGCATGAACCCCGTGGTGGTGCACGGCGGCGGCCCGCAGATCGACGAACTGCTCAAGCGCGTGGGCAAGAAGGGCGAGTTCGTGCAGGGCATGCGCGTGACCGACGCCGAGACCATGGACGTGGTCGAGATGGTGCTGGGCGGACTGGTCAACAAGGAGATCGTCACCCTGATCAATCAGCATGGGGGGCGCGCCATCGGACTCACCGGCAAGGACGGCTCCTTCATCCGCGCGCGCAAGCTGCTGGTGCCCAGCCGCGACAACGAGGCCGAGATGCTCGACATCGGCCAGGTCGGCGAGGTGGCCAGCATCGACCCCGAGATCGTCGCGCTGCTCGAAACGCGCGAGTTCATCCCGGTGGTGGCGCCGATCGGCGTGGGCAACGACGGGCGCAGCTACAACATCAACGCCGACCTGGTTGCCGGCAAGCTGGCCGAGGTGCTGCGCGCCGAGAAGCTGATCCTGCTCACCAACACGCCCGGCGTGCTGGACAAGGACGGCAAGCTGCTCACCGGGCTTACGCCCAAGCAGGTCGACGAGCTGTTCGCCGCAGGCGTCATCCACGGCGGCATGCTGCCGAAGATCGGCTCGGCCCTGGATGCAGCCAAGGGCGGGGTGAAGAGCGTGCACATCATCGACGGTCGGGTGGAGCACGCGCTGCTGCTCGAGGTGCTCACCGACGAGGGCGTGGGCACCCTGATCCGCAACCGCTGATGAGCCGGCGCCCCCGGCCGCACCACGGTGTGGGCACGGTGTGGATATTCGATCTGGATAACACGCTGCACGACGCCAACCCGCACATCTTCCCGCACCTGAACCGCTCCATGACCGCCTACCTGGAGCGCTACCTGGGGCTCGACGCGCAAGCCGCGAATGCATTGCGGGTAGACTACTGGCGGCGCTATGGGGCCACCCTGCTGGGACTGATGCGCCACCACGGGGTCGACCCGCGGCACTTCCTGCGGGAGACGCATCGGTTCGCCGAGCTGGAGCGCGCGGTGCTGCGCAATCCGCTGCTGCGCTCGGTGCTGACGCGGCTGCCCGGGCGCAAGCTGGTGTTTTCGAACGCTCCGGTGCATTATTCCCGGGCGGTGTTGGAGCTTCTCAGGGTGGCGGATCTGTTCGACGACGTGTTCACCATCGAGCACACCGGCTTCCGGCCCAAGCCGGACCCGGCGGGCTTCCTGCGCCTGCTGCGCAAGCACCGCCTGCATCCGCAGCGCTGCGTCATGGTGGAGGACGACCTGGCGAACCTGATGGCGGCCAAGCGGCTGGGTATGAGAACGGTATGGGTGCAGCCGAGCGGCCGCTTGCGCGCACACGTGGACGTGACCGTCTCCAATCTTGCGCAGCTGCCCCGCATGCTGCGCCACCTGCGCTAGAGGCCATGCCCGCGACCAAGCCCGGCGAGCGCAAGCTGCAGATCCTGCAGACGCTGGCGGAGATGCTCGAGACGCCCAGCGCCGAGCGCATCACTACGGCGGCGCTCGCCGCCAAGCTCGACGTCTCCGAGGCGGCGCTGTACCGCCACTTCGCCAGCAAGGCGCAGATGTTCGAGGGCCTGATCGGCTTCATCGAGGAAACCATCTTCGGGCTGGTGAACAAGATCACCGCCGAGCAGCAGGGCGGCCTGGCGCAGCTCGAAGCGGTGCTGTCTATGCTGCTGGGATTCGCGCGCAAGAACCGCGGTATGACGCGGGTGCTGATCGGCGACGCGCTGGTGAACGAGAACGAGCGCCTGCAGGCGCGCATCAACCAGCTGCACGACCGGCTCGAGGCCACTCTCAAGCAATGCTTGCGCTTTGCCGCCACCCAGGGCGAGGTCCCGGAAGCGGTGGACGCGGCGGCGCATGCCAATCTCATGCTGTGCTTCGTGATCGGCCGCTGGCACCAGTTCGCCAAGAGCGGCTTCAAGCGCGACCCGCTCGAGGCCTGGCCGGCGCAGTGGAAGCAGCTGGTCCCGGCCTGAGCGCGCAGCGCCCGCGATCGCAACAGCGTCGGCGCGCCCGGCGTCGGGAGGCCGTCAGGGCCGCGCGGAGCACACCGCGCAGGACGCATCGCGGGTGAGCCGGATGCTACGCCACTGCATCGCCAGCGCGTCGAGCAGGAGCAGCCGGCCGCTCAGGGTCTCGCCGATGCCCATGATCAGCTTGAGTGCTTCGGCGGCCTGCACCGATCCGACGATACCCACCAGCGGTGCGAACACGCCCATCACCGCGCAGCGCATTTCCTCGACCTCGCCCTGCTCGGGAAACAGGCAGTGGTAGCAGGGGCTGTCCGCGCGGCGCAGGTCGAACACCGCGATCTGCCCGTCGAAGCGGATGCCCGCGCCCGACACCAGCGGCTTGCGCAACTCGACGCAGGCGCGGTTGATGGCATGGCGCGTGGCGAAGTTGTCGGTGGCGTCGATCACCACGTCGGCGTCGCTCACCAGCTGCTTCAGGCGCTCACCGGCCACCCGTTCCTCGATCGCGTCGACGCGGGTCTGCGGGTTGACGAGCTGCAGCCGGCGGCGCGCGGACTCGACTTTGGGGAGGCCGATGGTTCCGGTGTCGTGTGCGATCTGGCGCTGCAGATTGGTCAAATCGACCTTGTCGTGGTCGCACACGGTGAGGCGCCCCACGCCGCTGGCGGCGAGGTACAGCGACACCGGCGAGCCCAGCCCGCCGGCGCCGACAACAAGCGCGTGCGCGGCCGCCAGCCGCTGCTGCCCGTCGATGCCGATCTCGGGCAGAAGAATATGGCGGCTGTAGCGCAGCAGCTGCTCGTCGTCGAGGTCGATCTCGGGGCGGGGTGCGTTCATGTGGGTGCTCCCGCGGGCATTCTACCCCCGCGGCCGGTGCTGAAAGGAAAGCCCGGCAGGCGCCGAAAAAAAACCGGCAGGCGCCCCAAAAGAAACCGGCAGGCACGAGGCCTGCCGGTGTCACGGAGCGGTTGCCCGGGGCTACTTGCGGCTGATGATCTGCAGGCCCTTCAGCAGATTCAGCGCCTGGTTGAGTTGGTAGTCGCCCTTGGAGCCGATCTCGGCCGGCTCGCCCTTGGGCGCCGCCTGTTGTTGCTGCTGCTGCTGCTGTTGTTGTTGCTGAGCACCCGGCTCCGGCTTCGCAGCGGGCGCGGCCGGCTTGTCCTCGTCCGGCTCGGTCGGATTGGACAGGTGGCGCTCGAGGTCGGCTTCGCGCATGCGCAGCGCCGCATCCGATTCGGCGATGGTGGCTTCCTCGACCACGATGTCGGGAGTGATGCCCTTCGCCTGAATCGACCGGCCGTTGGGGGTGTAGTAGCGCGCCGTGGTGAGCTTGATCGCGGTGTTGTTGCCCAGCGGCAGGATGGTCTGCACCGAGCCCTTGCCGAAGGTCTGCGTGCCCATGATGATGGCGCGCTTGTGGTCCTGCAGCGCGCCGGCCACGATCTCGGACGCCGAGGCCGAGCCGCCGTTGACCAGCACCACCATCGGCACGCTCTTCACCGCCGGGGGCAGCTTCTTCATGAAGTCGTCGCGGCTACCGCGCAGGTAGTACTCGCCGCTCGCGTACAGGCGCATCTTCGAATCTTCGGTGCGGCCGTCGGTGTACACCACCAGCGCGTTCTGCGGCAGGAAAGCCGCCGAGATCGCTACCGCCGCGTTGAGCAGCCCGCCGGGGTCGTTGCGTAGGTCGAGCACCAGGCCCTTCATCGGACCCTGGTTGTCCTTGAACATCTTGTCCACCGCCGCGGCCATCTTCTCGGGCGTGTGCTCCTGGAACTGAGTGACGCGCACGTAAGCGTAGCCGGGCTCGAGCACCTTCGACTTCACGCTCTGGATCTGGATGATCGCCCGGGTGAGCGTGATCACGCGCGGCTTGGTGTCGCCCTTGCGGATCACGGTCAGCGTGATATCCGTGTTGGGTTTGCCGCGCATGCGCTTGACCGCATCGTTGAGCGTCATGCCCTTCACGTTGGTCTCGTCGAGCTTGATGATCAGGTCGCCGGGCTTAAGGCCGGCGCGGTAGGCCGGCGTGTCCTCGATCGGCGAGATCACCTTGACGAAGCCGTCTTCCATGCCGACTTCGATGCCCAGGCCACCGAACTCGCCCTGGGTGCCGACCTGCAGCTCGCGAAACGCTTCCGCATCCAGGTACGCGGAGTGCGGATCGAGGCCGGTAAGCATGCCGTTGATGGCTTCGGTGATCAGCTTCTTGTCGTCCACCGGCTCGACGTAGTCGTTCTTGATGCGTCCGAACACCTCGGTGAAGGCACGCAGGTCCTCGACCGGCAGCGGACCGGGGTTCTTCTGGGCGACGGCCGAGAAGTTCAGGCTGATGAGCACGCCGAGCACCGCCCCGAGGGCGATGAGCGCGGCCTGCTTTACTCTTGTGCGCATAGCGTTACCTTTTGAGTGGTGTGTTCTGCCGTCCTGCTGCTGCGGGTTGGTGCACGCCAGGCAATCTTCATGCTATTTACGGCCCGAACTGCGGATTTGTTATCGTTTGACCCAGCTCAAGGGGTCGACCGGACGGCCACGAAACCTGATTTCAAAGTATAAACCCGTTTCCGGGTTGCCGCCGCTCGCGCCCACCGCCGCCACCGTCGCGCCGCCATCCACCTCGTCTCCGACGCGCCGCAACAATGTTTCATTATTGCCATAGAGGCTCATGTAACCTTCGCCGTGGTCCAGAATCAACAGGTTGCCGAACCCGCGCAGCCAGTCGGCGAAGACCACGCGCCCGGGTGCGATCGCGCTGACCTCGCTGCCGGTCCGAGCGGCGATGAACAGGCCGTTCCAGGTCAGGCCCGTCTCCTGGCGCGGGGAGCCGAAACGATGGGCGAGCTCGCCGCGCACCGGCATGCGCAAGCGCCCCTTGAGCCGGCCGAAGGCCGTGTTGTCGCCCACCGCATCCTCGCGCGTATCCTTTTTCTTCTGCGCGGCGCGACGCTCTGCCGCCTCCCGCTCCAGGCGCTCCACCAGCTTGCGCAGTTGCTCCTGGTCGCGGCGCAGGTTGCCGATCTCCCGGCGCTGCAGCTGAATCGACTGCGACATCTTCGCCAGCACCTCCCGCCGCTCGGCCTTCTCCTGCTGCAGACGCCGGCGCTGCGCCTGCTGCTCGGCCTTGAGCTCCTCCAGCGCCTGATTCCTGCTCTCGGTCTCCTGAGACAGCGCCTCGAGCCGCGCGATGTCCTCGCGCAGCCGCTCGATCTGCTCGGCACGGCTGCGGTAGATGTAAGTCAGATAGTGCATGCGCCGCGACAGCTGATTCGGGTCCTGACGCTCCAGCAGCACGGCGAGCGGCGCCGGCCGCCCCTGCAGGTACTGCCGGTACAGGGCTTCGCTCAGGTCGCGCTGCTGCTCCTCGACGCCCGTAGTGAGCCGGTCCTTCTCCGCGTTGAGTTGCTCCAGCGATTCGCGCGCACGCGCTTGCTCGCGCGCCAGCTCGAACAGACGGCGGTTGGCTTCGCTGATCGCTTGCTCCGATTCGCGCAGCGCGTCCACCGCGCGGATGCGCGAGGCCTGGGTTTCGCCCAGCTCCTTCTGCAGGCGATCGATGCGCCCGCGCAGCTCCTTCAACTCGTCGGCCGGACCGGCGGCCGGCGCAGCCAGGGGCGCGGCGAGCAGGGCGGCGGCCAGCGCGGCGGCCAGGTGCGGGCGAGCCGTCCGCGGTCCGCGGAGGCAGGCGCCTGGTGCCATGCCAACTTGCATCGACGACAAGCGCGGGCGATCGCGTGTTCGGAGCGACAAGTCGGAACGGCGCTAGGCGGCCGCCTTGCCTTGCGCGGCCACGGCGCTGACCGCGGCCGCGACGCGGCTCGGGTCGCCGAGGTAGTAATGGCGCAGCGGCCGCAAGTCGACGTCGAGCTCGTACACCAGCGGGATGCCGGTCGGGATGTTGAGCTCGACGATGTCCTGATCGGAGACGCCGTCCAGGTACTTCACCAGCGCGCGCAGCGAGTTGCCGTGAGCGGCGATGAGCACGCGCTTGCCGCCCGCGACCTCCGGCGCGATGGCGCTGTTCCACAGCGGCAGGAAGCGTGCGACCGTGTCCTTCAGGCACTCGGTCAGCGGCAGCTCACCCGCGGAAAGCCCGCGGTAGCGCGGGTCGTTGCCGGCATGGCGCGGGTCCGATGCCTCCAGCGCGGGCGGCGGGATGTCGTAGCTGCGCCGCCAGATCTTGACCTGCTGCTCGCCGAATTGGGCCGCCGTCTCCGCCTTGTTCAGGCCCTGCAGCGCACCGTAATGGCGCTCGTTGAGCCGCCAGGAGTTGCGCACCGGAACCCACATCAAGTCCATTTCGTCGAGTGCGATCCACAGGGTACGGATGGCGCGCTTGAGCACCGAGGTGAAGGCCAGGTCGAAGGCGAAGCCCGCATCCTTCAGCACTTGTCCGGCCTCGCGCGCCTCGTCCCGCCCGCGCTCGGACAGATCGACGTCGGTCCAACCGGTGAAGCGGTTTTCGCGGTTCCAGATGCTCTCGCCGTGGCGGAGCAATACGAGCTTGTGCATGGGTTTTTCCGGCACCAATACCCTATTCTAGCCGCCTCTTGCGGACCAACAAAGGCAGCCCCGCAGCGCATTGGGCCGCCATACCGGCCGGCGCATCGCGCGCGTGGCACCAACCTTGCTCGCGCGCGTGTTCTCGCCACGCCTGCGCTCGTGCACTTGGCTCACCCGTGACAGCGTCCGATCGCGCGCCTTCTCCGCCGGGCGCGGCCGCGCTCTGGCGGCGGGTGACCACGCCGCGCGCACTGCTGTTTGCCGGGGCGCTGGCGCTGGCGGCGATGCTGTTCGTGCCGTTCCACGTTGCGCGCAAGACCCCGCCGATTCCCAGCTTCCACAGCGAGGCTGCCGCCGTCGCCCTGGGACTGCTGGCGCTCACGGCGCTTCTACCGTTTGCCGGGCGGTTGCCCCTGCCGCGGGTACTGGGGCTGATCCTCGGCTTCGTCGCATTGCTGCTGCTGCAGATCCTGCTCGGCATGCCCGCCTACCGTCAGCAGGCGCTGCTGGCGGCGCTCTACCTGCTGTGGGCAGCGGGCCTGAGCGTGCTGGCGGCGCTGCTCAGAAGGGAACTGGGGCTGGAGCGCACCGTCGCCGTCCTCGCCTGGTCCCTGTTCGCAGGCGCCGTCGCCAGCTCGATCATCGGCCTGGCGCAGCACCTGGGAAGCTACGCCTTCCTCGGCCGCTTCATGGTGGTCGCGTCCAAGGAAAGGGCGTGGGGCAACCTGGCGCAGCCCAACCACTTGGCCGACTACCTCAGCCTCGGTCTGGTCTCGGCTGCCTACCTCTACGCCACCGACCGGCTGCGACTGGCGTACGCGCTCATCGCCGGGTCGTTGGCGCTCTACGTGCTGGCGCTCACCGACTCGCGCACGCCTTGGTTGTACCTGGGCACCCTGGTGGCGCTCGCTGCCGCGTTCTTCGCCGCCGAGCGCAGCCGGGAGCACCGCCGGCTGCTGGTTGCCGCGCTCGCCGGCATGGCGACATTCCTGGTGTTGCCGGCGCTGATGGATCTGTTCGGGGAGTTCATGTCCCTGCAGCGCGCCGAGATGCGACCCCTCGGGATACGGCTGCGGCTGTGGCAGACCGCCTGGCTGCTGTTCCTGGACGCACCCGTGCTCGGGCAGGGGTACAGGCAGTACGGCTTGGAGAACTTCCTCCTGAACGCCGACTTGCCGCCGCCGCGGGTCATCGGGTTCACGGACCACGCGCACAATCTGGTGCTAAACGTCATGGCCGAGTTCGGCCTGGTCGGCCTGGCCCTGCTGTTGGCCGGTACGCTGCTGTGGGGCGCGGGCCTGCTGCGCCAGGCGCGCACGGCGCAGTTGTGGTGGCTGTGCGGCATCGCTTCCGTGCTGGCGATTCACAGCCTGCTCGAGTACCCGCTCTGGTATGCCTTCTTCCTCGGGCCCGCCGCGCTGGTCCTTGGTCTGGGCGAGGCGCGCGCGCTAGAATTGCCGGCCGCCGAGCGCCGTTCGCGGCGCACCCGGCTGGCGCTGGCCGCCATGCTGGTGCTGGGATGGGTGAGCCTCGGCCAGGTGTTTCGGGATTACGTGTACATGGAGAACTTCGCAACACTGCGCTACAAGTATCTGCACGCGACCGCGGAGATGAACCGGCAGGCGAGGGAGGTGCTGCTGCAGATTCCCCGCAGCTCGCTGTTGGCGCCGTGGGTCGACCTGGGTTTGGCGCGCGGCATCCCTGTGAGCGCGGAGGGTTTGCGCGACAAGCTGGCGGTGAATAGGGCCGCCATGCGGGGGTTCCCGATCGACGACGTGGTCTACCGCCAGGCGATGCTGCTGGCCCTGGCCGGCGACGAGCCTGGTGCGCGCCGGCAGTGGGACCGCGCGGTGGCATCCTTTCCCCGGGAGCGCGAGGCGGCGGCGCTCGTGCTGCGCCGGCGGGTGGAGGACGGAGTGGATGCGCTGAGGCCGCTGCTGGAGCATGCGCAGGCGGCGACACAATAGGGGTTCGCTCAACACGGGTATGGAGAAAGTGCAGTTCCTGCAGGACAACATCTGGCTGGTGCTGGCCGCGGTAGTGAGCGGCGTCATGTTCCTCTGGCCGTCGGTGGCCAAGCGTCTGACGCGCACTCGTGAAGTCGGCGTGGCCGAGGCGGTACAGCTGATCAACCGGCAGGACGCCGTCATCCTGGACGTGCGCGAGCCCGGCGAGTTCAAGGCCGGACACATTCCCAACGCGCGCAACGTCCCGGCCGGCGAGCTGGACGTGCGCATCAAGGACCTCGAAAAGTTCAAGGGCAAGCCGATCCTGGTCGCCTGCGCCAGCGGCAGCCGCTCCACCCCTGCCTGCAGCGCCCTGCAAAAGGCGGGATTCGAGCAGGTGTATGCGCTGAGCGGAGGCATGGGCGCCTGGCAGCAGGCCGGCATGCCGGTGAAGAAGGACTGAAGCGCCGTCGGTAGAACCGGTGCACTTGGATCAGGCGCAATGACGGCACGGGTGACGATGTACATGACGGCTTCGTGCCCATACTGCATGATGGCCGAGCGGCTGCTGCGGGGGAAGGGTGCGCAGATCGACAAGATCCGGGTCGATCTCGAGCCGCAGCTGCGTATCGAGATGGTGGCGCGCACGCGCCGGCGCACCGTGCCGCAGATCTACATCGGCGAGCACCACATCGGCGGCTGCGACGAGCTGTATGCCCTCGAGCGCGAGGGCAAGCTCGATGCACTGCTCGCCTCGGACGCACCATGAGCACGGTGATCCACGTAGTCTGCGGCAGCTGCGGCGCGGTGAACCGCGTGCCCCGCGAACGAATGCAACAGGCGCCCAGTTGCGGGCGCTGCAAGAACGCTCTGCTGGACGGCACGCCCGTCGAGCTGACCGGCGAGAGCTTCGAGCGCTTCATCGCGCGCAACGACCTGCCGGTGGTGGTGGATTTCTGGGCCGGGTGGTGCGCGCCGTGCAAGACGATGGCGCCGGTGTTCGCCCAAGCCGCTCGCGAGCAGCGCACGCGTTTGCGCATGGCCAAGCTCGACACCGATGCGCAGGCCGAGATCGCACACCGCTACGCGATCCGCAGCATCCCCACGCTGCTGTTGTTCGAGGGCGGGCGCGAGGTCGACCGTGTTTCCGGCGCGCTCGATGCCGCGCGGCTGCGCGCCTGGCTGCAGCGGCACACCGGGTGATCCGCAGGCGTCACGGGTCGGCTGGGTCGACAGCCTGCTAGAATCGGCATTTTCCCCGCGAGGCGACCATGGCCGAAGAGCAGCAGCAGCCGCAACCGGTCTTCACCATCGAGAAGATCTACGTGAAGGACCTGTCGGTGGAAGTGCCCAACGCTCCGCAGGTGTTCCTCGAGCGCGACACGCCGCGGGTGGACGTGCAGCTCAGCACCGAGGCCAAGCCGGTGGACGACACCCACTACGAGGTGGCGTTGAGCATCACCACCACGGCCACGCTGAAGGACAAGACAGTGTTCCTGGTGGAAGCCCATCAGGCGGGCGTCTTCCAGATCCGCAACCTGCCCAAGGAGGGCCTGGACCTGGTGCTCGGCATCACCTGCCCCAACATCCTGTTCCCCTATGCGCGCGAGACGGTGTCCGACGCGATCAGCCGCTGCGGTTTTCCGCCGTTCCTGCTCGCGCCGGTGAACTTCGAAGCGTTGTATCAGCAGCGGCGCCAGCAGCCTGCGCAGAGCGAGGCGGCGCCCACCACGCATTGATGCGCGTGTCGCATCGCGCCACATTTCGTCCGGTCCAGGCGCTGCTCGCCCTGGTCTGCGTCGCTGCATCAGGCGGCGCGGCGGCGATCGACTTCCGCTCGGTCGCCGTGGAGGCGGCCATCCTGTACGACGCGCCGTCGGCCAAGGCGCGCAAGCTGTTTCTCCTCGGGCGTGACTATCCGGTCGAGGTGCTGGTCAGCATCGAGGGCTGGATCAAGGTGCGCGACGCCAGCGGCGAGCTGGCGTGGATCGAGGCCCGCAATCTGGCCGACAAGCGCACGGTGATGGTACGGGTGCCGCGCGCCGAGGTACGGCAGAGCGCGGACGAGACCGCCGAGATCCTGTTCTACGCCGAGCAGGATGTGGTGTTCGAGCTGATCGAGATGGACGGCAACTACGCCAGGGTGCGTCACACCGACGGCGCCACCGGCTACGTGCGCGTGACGCAAGTCTGGGGGCTATGAAGATCGCCGTGCTCGGCGCGGGCGCCTGGGGCACCGCGCTGGCGATCACTCTGTGCGCACGCCACGAAGTGGCGTTGTGGGCGCGCGATCGCGGGCACTGCGAAGACCTCGACCGTGAGCGCAGCAACCGGCGCTACTTGCCGGGCTTCGCCTTCCCGGCCGGGCTGCGTCCCGAGCCCGATGCGATGCGCGCGCTGACGCAGTGCGACCTGGCCATCGTCGGCACGACGGTGGCGGGCCTGCGACCCACGCTCAAGCTGATCGCGGCCGCGCACCGCCCGATCCCCGCGATCTGGCTGTGCAAGGGCTTCGAGGCCGAAACCGCGCAGCTCCCGCATCAGGTCGCTGCGGAGGAGCTGTCGCCGGACGTCGCACGCGGCGTGCTGTCCGGCCCCAGCTTCGCGCAGGAGGTCGCGCGCGGCATTCCCGCCGCCGTCACACTGGCGGCCTCCGACCTCGGGTTCGCGACCGCCATGGCGCGCGAGCTGCACGGCGCTCGGCTGCGCATCTACTCCAGCGACGATATCGCGGGCGTCGAGGTCGGCGGCGCGGTGAAGAACGTGATCGCCATCGGTGCCGGCATCTGCGACGGCCTGGGGTTCGGCGAGAGCGCGCGCGCGGCGCTGATCACCCGCGGTCTGGCCGAGGTCACGCGCCTGGGGCTGCGCCTGGGCGGACGGCTGGAGACCTTCATGGGCCTGGCCGGGGTGGGAGACCTGATCCTGACCTGTACCGGCAGTCTGTCGCGCAATCGGCAGGTGGGCTTGCAACTGGCGAGCGGCAGACCGCTGTCGGCGATCCTGACCGACTTGGGGCACGTGGCGGAGGGGGTCTACACGGCGCGTGAGGTGCGCAACCTGGCCGGGCACATGGGTGTGGACATGCCGATTTCCGACGCGGTGTGCCGGGTGCTGCACGAGGACCTCGCGCCCGCCGCTGCCGTGGAGATGCTGCTCGCCCGGGAGCCCAGGCAGGAAAGGGGCTGACGGCCTTGAACGGGCGACGGTCGGCACTGGGCGCGTGCAAAGAGTGTAGCCTCCTACCCGCCAAATCCTCCGAACCCGTTCTGCCGCCACGCCTCGTACACCACCACCGCCACCGCGTTCGACAGGTTGAGGCTGCGGCTGCCGGGCACCATCGGCAGGCGCATGCGCCGTTCGGGCGCGAATCCTTCCAGGACCGATGCCGGCAGCCCGCGCGTCTCGGGACCGAACACGAACGCGTCGCCGAGCCGGAACGCCACCTGGTCGAAGCGCGCCTGCGCCCTCGTGCTGAAGGCGAACAAGCGCCTGCCCGCCAGCGCCGCCAGCAGCCCCGGCCAGTCGGCGTGAACCTGTACCTGGGCGTACTCGTGGTAGTCCAGCCCCGCGCGCCGCAGCTCACGGTCGTCCATGCGAAAGCCGAGCGGCGCCACCAGGTGCAGGCGGCAGCCGGTGTTGGCGCACAGGCGGATCGCGTTGCCGGTGTTGGGTGGGATCTCCGGCTGGTACAGCACCACCTCGAACATAGGGCTGGGTGTCGGTCCTCTCTCTCTCAATCCGGCCGCGGCGTGCGGGCGAGCACCCACACGCCGACGTCCGCCGCGCCCGCCCGCCGCAGTGTGCGCGCCAGCTCCTCCACGGTCGCGCCGGTGGTCATCACGTCGTCGAGCAGCGCTACCCGCAACCCGGCTACCGGTGCCCCGCAGGCGAAGACGCCATGCACGTTGCCCGCACGCCGATCGAACGGCAGCGAGGCCTGCGGCGCCGTGTCCTTGCAGCGCGTCGCCGCGGTGAGCGACAGCGGTGCTCGGACTTCGCGCGCGACCAAGCGCGCCAGCTCGGCGGCCTGATTGAAGCCGCGCGCGCGCAGGCCGGCGGCCGACAGCGGCATCGGGATGAGCATATCGGGCGCCGGCTGGTCGCGCACGGCGCGCGCCAGCAGATGGGCAAGCGGCGCGAGCAGACTCAGGTCCGGTCCGTACTTGAGCCTGGCGATGGCCGCGTCCAGCGGAAAACGGTAGTCCGCCGCGGCGACGCTGTGCGAATAGGACGGCGGATCGCGCAGGCAGTGGCCGCATACCTGCGCGCCGGCGATGGGAATCGCGCACACGCGACAGCGCTCGCGGCCGCGGCCCGGCAGATCCCGCAGGCAATCGCCGCAGACTTCTCCGGCCTGTGCGCGGGCGCCGCAGAACACGCAGCGCTCGGGCAACAGCGCGCGCAGTGCGGCCGACAGCAGCGGATGGGAAGCCATGTGGGCAGGGCGAGCGCTCTATTGACGCTGGACGCAGGCTCAAGCATAAACCCGAAAGCCGCAGCACCTGCCATGGATCCACCACCACCCGGCATCAGCAAGCGCCGCGCACGGCTGCATTTCGAGCGCGCCGCCGCCACGTACGACAGCGCCGCCGTGCTCCAGCGCGAGATCTGCGCGCGCCTGCTCGAGCGGCTCGAACTGGTCAAGTTGCAGCCGCGCACCATCCTCGACGCGGGCAGCGGCACCGGTCACATGGCGCGCGCGCTCGCGGCCCGCTATCCCGGCGCGCGCGTCGTGGCGCTCGACTTCTCGCTCGCGATGCTGCGCCGCGGCCGGGCGCCGCGCTCATGGTGGTCGCGTCTGACGGGGCGCGGGCGCCCGCTGTGGTCCGTGTGCGGCGATTTCGAGCGCCTGCCGCTGCGCGCCGCCTGCGTGGACCTGATCTGCTCCAACTTCGCCCTGGAATGGGCCGCGCGGCCGGAGCGGGCGTTGCGCGAGTGGTTGCGGGTGCTCACGCGCGGTGGGCTGCTGATGTTCAGCACGCTCGGCCCGGACACGCTGCGCGAGCTGCGCACCGCGCATCGCGGGGCCGCCAGGGTGCATGCTTTCGCCGACATGCACGATACCGGCGATCTGCTGGTGCGGGCGGGCTATGCCGATCCGGTCATGGACATGGAGCGCATGACGCTCACGTTCTCCGACTTTGCCGCGCTGGCGCGCGAGCTGCGCGCCAGCGGCTGCAGCAACGCCGCAAGCGCCGGCGACGCGGGGCTGCGCGGCCGCGGCTGGCTGCGCCAGCTGGAACAGGGCTACGAGCCGCAGCGGCGCGAGGGACGCCTCCCGGTGACCTTCGAGATCGTGTACGGCCACGCGTGGAAGCCGCAGCAGGGACCGCGCGTGACCGAAGACGGGCGCGCGGTGATCCGCGTGCAGCCGCGCGCCTTGCCTTGATCCTCGCCGCTATGCTAAATTGCCGGCCCACGAGGAGGACCCGCTCGATCCCGGGAGCGATCGGGGCCTGGGAAGCAATGCAACTTGCCGATGTCGCGGAGCCGCAGAGCCATCTGCCGGTTGCGCGCAGGAACAATCCCCAAACCATGACTAGAAAAGCCGCCCACGCTCTGGCGGGCGCGCTGCTGTCGCTGTGGGCGGGCCTCGCCTCGGGGGAGTGGAGGCTCGGGCTGCAGGACCAGAAGACCGCGGTCGGTCACGCCATCTACGATCTGCACAACGCCGTCGTGCTGATCTGTCTGGTGATCTTCGTCGCGGTGTTCGGCGCGATGTTCTACGCCATCTGGAGGCACCGCAAGTCGGTCGGGCACCAGGCGGCGCTGTTCCACGAGAACACCACCGTCGAGATGATCTGGACGGTGATCCCCTTCTTGATCCTGCTCGGCATGGCCTGGCCCGCCACCAAGACGCTGCTCGATCAGCGCGACGCCTCGGCCCCCGACCTAACCATCAAGGCCACCGGCTACCAGTGGAAGTGGCATTACGACTATCTGCAGGAAGGGGTGAGCTTCTACAGCAACCTCGCCACCCCGCGCGCCCAGATCGACAACCGTGAGCCCAAGGGCGAGCACTATCTGCTCGAGGTGGACCGCGAGCTGGTGGTGCCGGTGCGCAAGAAGGTGCGCATCCTGACCACCGCGGCCGACGTCCTGCACGCCTGGTACGTACCCGCGCTGGCGGTGAAGCAGGATGCGATTCCCGGCTTCGTGCGCGACGCTTGGTTCCGTGCCGAGGAGCCCGGCGTCTACCGCGGCCAGTGCGCCGAGCTGTGCGGCAAGGAGCACGCCTTCATGCCCATCGTGGTGCGCGCCGTGACCCAGCGCGAGTTCGACCAGTGGGTGGCGGAGCAGAAGTCCATGCAGGCTGCAGT
This sequence comes from Burkholderiales bacterium, assembly GCA_036554965.1. Classification (GTDB taxonomy): domain Bacteria; phylum Pseudomonadota; class Gammaproteobacteria; order Burkholderiales; family SHXO01; genus SHXO01. The sequence continues at coordinate 15,054 of DATBMG010000032.1, read as the reverse complement.
TGTCGGGGACGCAGCGGCCGCCGCGGAGCCGGCCGACGGCAAGGGCACATATGAGCAGATCTGTCAGGCGTGCCACGCGGCCGGACTGGCCGGCGCGCCAAGGACCGGCGACAAAGCAGCCTGGGCGCCGCGCATCGCGCGCGGCGAAGCGACGCTGATGCAGAACGCGCTCAAGGGGATCCGCATGATGCCGCCCAAGGGCGGCAATCCCGGACTGTCGGACCAGCAGGTGAGGGCGGCCGTCGCGTACATGGTGGCGCAGTCGAGGTAGCCGGCGCGAGGCGCCGGCCGACGAGGTCCGAGAAACGCAAGGCGAGCGGGAGAAGCGACAGATGGAAGCGGCACACGGCTACGCGCACGACCACGGGCACGATCACGCCCCTTCCGGGCTGATGCGCTGGCTCACCACCACCAACCACAAAGACATCGGCACGATGTACTTGTGGTTCTCGTTCTCGATGTTCATCCTCGGGGGGGTCATGGCCCTGGTGATCCGCGCCGAGCTGTTCGAGCCCGGCTTGCAGGTCACCGAGCCCGAGTTCTTCAACAGCATGACCACCTATCACGGGCTGGTCATGGTCTTCGGGGCCATCATGCCGGCCTTCGTGGGGTTCGCCAACTGGCTGATCCCGATGCAGATCGGCGCGCCGGACATGGCCTTTCCGCGGCTCAACAACTGGAGCTTCTGGCTGCTGCCGCCGGCCGCCCTGCTGCTGATCCTGGCCCAGTTCGCCCCGGGCGGCGGCGCCGGCGTGGGCTGGACGCTCTACCCCCCGCTCACCGTTCAGCAGGGCCTGAGCATGGACCTGACCATCTTCGCGGTGCACATTCTGGGCGTGTCCTCGATCATGGGCTAGATCAACATCATCACCACGCTGCTGAACATGCGCGCCCCCGGCATGACGCTGATGCGGATGCCGATGTTCTGCTGGACCTGGCTGATCACCGCCTACCTGCTGATCGCGGTGATGCCGGTGCTCGCCGGCGCCGTCACCATGCTGCTCACCGACCGTCATCTGGGCACGCACTTCTTCAACCCCGCGGGTGGCGGCGACCCGGTGCTGTTCCAGCACATCTTCTGGTTCTTCGGCCACCCGGAGGTCTACATCATCGCCATCCCGGCCTTCGGCGTGATCTCGCAGATCGTGCCGGCGTTCTCGCGCAAGCCGTTGTTCGGCTACGCTTCGATGGTGTACGCCACCGCCTCTATCGCCATCCTGTCGTTCCTGGTGTGGGCGCACCACATGTACACGGTGGGCATGCCGGTGCAGGCGCAGCTCTATTTCATGTTCGCCACCATGCTGATCGCGGTCCCGACCGGAGTGAAGGTGTTCAACTGGGTGGCGACCATGTGGAAGGGCTCGCTCAGCTTCGAGACGCCGATGCTGTTCGCCATCGGCTTCCTGTTCCTGTTCACCCTGGGCGGCTTCACCGGCCTGGTGCTGTCGATCGCCCCGCTGGACGTGCAGCTGCACGACACCTATTACGTGGTCGCGCACTTCCACTACGTGATGGTGGCAGGCGCCCTGTTCTCGGCCTTCGGCGGCATCTACTTCTGGCTGCCCAAGTGGACCGGCAGGATGTACGACGAGACGCTCGGCAAGCTGCACTTCTGGCTGTCGTTCGTGTTCTTCAACGTGACCTTTTTCGTGCAGCACTTCTCCGGGCTCGCTGGCATGCCGCGGCGCATTCCCGACTACGCGCTGCAGTTCGTCGAGTTCAACGCGATCTCGAGCATCGGCGCCTTCGGCTTCGGAGTGTCGCAGCTGCTGTTCCTGTACATCGTGCTGAAGACCATCCGCAGCGGCAAGAAGGCCGCGCAGAGGCCGTGGGAAGGCGCCGACAGCCTGGAGTGGACCGCGCTGCCATCGCCGCCTCCCTACCACAGCTTCGAGACGCCTCCGCTCATCCGTTGATAGGCGCGACTGAGATGAGACAGATGGCGGGCACGATGCGGAGCGACGGCGACAGGGTCCGCGCGCGAAACCTACGCACCGCGTTGATCCTGGCGTCGATCGCGGCGGCTTTCCTCCTCGGCTTCCTGCTGCGGCGCCTGTACCAGTGAACCCGACCCGGTCGATGACTGTGGCGCACGCCAACCGGCAACTGCTGCGCAAGCTGGTCGTCGTTGCGGCGGGAATGTTCGCGTTCGGTTTCGCACTGGTGCCGATCTACGAGAAGATCTGCGAGACCACCGGCATCTACAACCTGGACGGACCCGACGCGGTGCGCAACACGCAGATCGACGAGAGCCGTCTGCTCACCATCGAGTTCGACGCCAACACGCGCGGACTGCCCTGGGAGTTCCGGCCGCTGCAGAAGAGCGTGCGTGCACACCCGGGGGAGGTGATCCAGGTGCTCTACGAGGTGCGCAACACCAGCGACGCGCCGGTGCTGGGGCAAGCCATCCCGAGCTACGGTCCGCAGGCGGCGGCGCAATACCTCAAGAAGATCGAGTGCTTCTGCTTCGCGCGGCAGGAGTTGCAGGGCAACGAGACCCGGCAGATGCCGGTGCAGTTCGTGGTGGATCCGCAGCTGCCGCGCGACGTGACCGTGATCACGCTGTCCTATACCTTCTTTCAGCTGGCGCAGGGCGCAGGGTCGGGAGCGAGCTGACGCAATGGCGCCGTTCGATTCGCACAGGCGCGTGGGAGAAGTGACCACGGCCGGGTCGATGCCGAAAAGCCCGCAGTCGACGCGGGAACAGCGCACCCGCAGGGCCTCGCCGCTGCGGGCGATATCGGCGGTGCTCGGCGCGTTCATCGGCATCCGCAGGAGAAGCGCGGGTGATCGGGACCTGGCGAGCCTGAAGCCGGTCCACGTGATCGTGGCGGGCGTCATCGCCGCGGCCCTGTTTGTGATCATCCTGGTGACGCTGGTGAACCTGATCGTGTGACGGGCAGCGGCCGATCCAACACCCCGAAGTAGCCCAGCGATAGGAGGGGCAACCATGGCGAGCACCGATTCCAGCCGCTACTACGTGCCGGCACCGTCGCATTGGCCGGTGGTCGGTTCCAGCGCGCTGTTCTTGATCGCCTTCGGCACCGTGCTGCTGTTGAACGACTCGGTCTCCGGCTGGTGGCCGCTGGCGGGTGGCGCGGGCCTGCTGATCTACATGCTGTCCGGCTGGTTCGGCACGGTCATCCGCGAGAGCGAGGCGGGCAAGTTCAACAGCCAGGTGGACCTCTCCTTCCGCTGGGCGATGGGCTGGTTCATCTTCTCCGAAGTGATGTTCTTCGCCGCCTTCTTCGGCGCGCTGTTCTACATGCGCGTGCTGTCGGTCCCCTGGCTCGGCGAAGGCGACACCGGAGCCCTGCTGTGGCAGAACTTCGAGGCCGGGTGGCCGGTCTCGGGTCCCGGCCTGACCGAGCCCTTCACCCCGATGGGGGCCTTGGGCATTCCGGCGATCAACACGCTGATCCTGCTGTTCTCGGGCGCCACCGTGACCTGGGCGCACTGGGGGCTCAAGCTGGGCGACCGCAGGCAGCTCAAGGTCGGCTTGTTCCTGACCGTCGTGCTGGGCTGCCTGTTCCTCGCGCTGCAAGCCTATGAGTACGCGCACGCCTACAGCGAGCTCGGCCTGACGCTCGGCACCGGGGCCTACGGCGCGACCTTCTTCCTGCTCACCGGCTTCCATGGCCTGCACGTCACGCTCGGCACGATCATGCTGATCGTGATCTTCTTCCGCGCGCTGCGCGGCCACTTCAAACCCGAGCATCACTTCGGCTTCGAGGCGGTTTCCTGGTACTGGCACTTCGTGGACGTGGTCTGGCTGCTGTTGTTCGTCCTGGTGTACTGGTTGTAACGGGACCGCTCGAGTGCGGGAGGGCCCGCAGCAGGCGGACCAGGCAAGGCACCGCACTCAAGCGATCGCGAACGGCAACGACGGCAGGGGCAGCGCCGCTATTTCCTGCAGCCGATCAAAGCCCGCCCCGCGGGATGATGCCGGTGGCGTAGCCCACTATCAGCAGGACGAACAGCGCGATCGACAGCGCGATGCGCACGGTGAGGGCCCTCACGGTACGCTGGGAATGCCCTTTGTCGCGAATCATGTAGTACAGCGCCGAGCCGAGGCTGGCGAGGATCACGGCGAGGAACAGGAGGACGAGGACTCTCATGGCGCTGCGCCCGAACGGAGTCTAGCGGATGCGCCGCTCCTTTGCGAACACGCGCCTGTTGCCGGCGCTCGCCGCGGCCGTCGGCGTGGCCGTCACCGCCTGGCTCGGCAGCTGGCAGCTAGACCGCGCGGCCGAAAAGCTGGCGCTGCAGCAGCGCATGGATCTGGCGCAGCAGCGCCCGCCGGTGCACTTGCCGTCGGAGCCGGTGCCGGCCGACACGCTCGCGTATCAGCGCGTGGAAGCGCACGGCGAGTTTCGGCCCGAGTTCACCATCCTGCTCGACAACCGGGTGCGCGAGGGCCGGGTTGGCTATGAGGTCATCACACCCTTGCGGCTGGCGCCGGGCCACCTGCACGTGCTGGTGAACCGCGGCTGGGTGAAGGCCCCGCGCACCCGGCAGGAGCTGCCGGCGGTGGTCACCCCCGCCGGCTGGCTGCGCGTCGAGGGGATCGCGTTGCCACCGAGCAAGCGCTACCTGGAGCTGTCCTCACGGACCGTGAGCGGCGCGGTATGGCAGAACCTGGATCCGGAGCGTTTCGCCGCCGCCCACAAGATGGTGCTGCAGTCCGTCGTGTTGCAGCAGCGCAACGACGCGGCCGACGGCCTGCTGCGCGCGTGGCCGCGATTGGACGCCGGCGCGGACATGCACCGCGCCTACGCCTTGCAGTGGTTCGCGATGAGCGCGCTGATCGCTGTCGCGTACGCGGCGCTGCTGGTCAGAGGGTGGAAGGCGCCGCGCGGCATCCGGCGCTAATGCTTCGGCGCCGCCTCGGACACCCCTCCGAAGAACGTCCCCCGTGTGAGGAAAGTGTAGTCCGCTTCGAGCGCGCCGATCGCCAGCAGTACCAGCAACAACAGCGGCGGGACCAGAATGGCGTAGACCAAGGCCAGCCGCTCCCACAGCATGTGCATGAACACCGCGACGATCAGTCCGGCCTTCAGCATCATGAAGGTGAGGATCAGGAACCAGCGCAGGTAGCCCTGAACGTGGAAGTAGTCGACTGCGTAGGATGCGGCGCTGAGGACGAACAGCCAGCCCCAGATCTTGAGATAGATTCCGAGCGGATGCTGCTGGCCCTCCACATGTTTTTCTTGCTGTCCTACGGCGTGTGCCGCGTGTTGCCCTTGCGCGTGTGCCATGGTTTGCCTACCAGAGATAGAAGACGGCGAAGATGAATACCCACACCAGATCGACGAAGTGCCAGTACAGCCCCATGGTCTCGACGATCTCGTAGTTGCCTTTCCTGCCGGTCATGAAGCCCGGCCGTTCCTTATCCAGATCGCCGCGCAGGACCTTGATGGCTATGATGATCAGGAACAGCACGCCGAACGAGACGTGCGTGCCGTGGAAGCCGGTGATCATGAAAAAGCTCGAGCCGAACTGGGGCGCGCCCATGGGGTTGCTCCACGGTCGCACCCCCTCGTCCATGATCAGCTTGGTCCACTCGAACGCCTGCATCCCGACGAACGTGGCGCCCAGTGCCGCGGTGAGCAGCAGGAAGATGAACGTCCTGACGCGATCCTTGCGGTAGCCGTAGTTCACGGCCAGGACCATCGTCCCGCTGCTGCTGATCAGGACGAAGGTCATGATGGCGATCAGGATCATGGGGATCTTCTGACCGAACATCGTCAGGGCGAACACCTCGCTGGGGTTCGGCCAAGGCTCCGTGGTGGATGCCCGCACGGTCATGTACGAGATCAGGAAGCAGCTGAAGATGAACGTGTCGCTGAGCAGGAAGATCCACATCATCGCCTTGTACCAGGGCACCTTCTTGAATGCCCGCTGGTCCGAGGACCAGTCGGCGACGACGCCCGGCAAGCCTGCGGGCAATTGTTGCGCACTCGTCAGCGCGGGTTGCGTCATGTTGTTCGACCCCCCTTCATGTGGACGACGGCACCTAGCGATGCAACGCGAACTGCGTGGGATAGCTCAGCAGCGCGAACAGAACCAGCCAGACCAGGAGCAGGTAGTGCCAGTACACGGTGCACAGCTCAACGCTCAACCGCACCTTCGCGACCTCGACGCCGCGCCACACCTTGGCCGTGGTCCGGCACCAGACCCACAGGCCGCCCAGCAGGTGCAATCCGTGCATCGCGGTGAGCAGGTAGAAGAAAGCATTGGCGGGATTGGACGTGGCGAAATAGCCCGCGGCATTGAGCTCCTGCCACGCCCACAGCTGTCCGAGCAGAAAGAAGAAGCTGAACCCGCCCGCCGCCATCAGGCCGATTCTCACCGCGTCGCCCTGTGCGCGTCGCGCCGCAGCCACGCTCGACTGCATCGCGACGCTGGCCAGGATCAAGGCGGCGGTGTTCAGCCACAGCACGCGCGGAACGCTCAGGTCGATCCAGTCCGTGGCCATCATGCGCATGAAGTAGGCGCTGATGAGCAGCACGAACAGAGATGTCGCGACCCCGAGAAACACACCCAACCCGAGCTTCACCGGGGGCAGGGAGACGGCGCCTCCTTCCGGACCGTCCTGAATCGATTGTTGCTCGACCCAGGGGCTGACGTTCACCGTCTGGCGCAACAGCCACCAGACGACGACGGCCATGATCACGGCGAGCACCAGCAGGGTGATGGTCATGGCCGCGCCTTCTCATTACACCGGTTCATGGGCTCTTCACGCTGGTTCATGGGCGGCTACGCCGGCTTGCGCACGGGCGGCTGGTTCTGCGGAATAAAGTCCTCGGGGGCGCCCGGTACGCTGTAGTCGTAAGCCCAGCGATAGACCACCGGCAGCTTGTCGCCGAAATTACCGTGCTTCGGCGGGGTGTCGGGGGTCTGCCATTCGAGCGTGGTGGCGCGCCACGGGTTGCCGCCCGCAGGCTTGCCCGCGAAGTAGCTGCGCACCAGGTTGTACAGGAACACCACCTGTGCCGCCGCCACGATCAGCGCGGCGATGGTGATGGCGACGTTCAGCTCGTGCGCCGATTGCGGGACGAAGTCCAGGTTCTGGACGGCGTAGTAGCGCCGCGGCACGCCCAGGATACCCAGATAGTGCATCGGATAGTAGATCGCATAGGTGCCGATGAAGGTGACCCAGAAGTGGATCTTGCCCAGGGTATCGTCCAGCATGCGCCCGGTGATCTTCGGGTACCAGTGGTAGATCGCCCCGAACACGGCCAGCACCGGCGACACCGCCATCACCATGTGGAAATGGGCGACCACGAACATGGTGTCGGATAGCGGCAGATCCACGGTCACGTTACCCAGGAACAACCCGGTCAATCCGCCGTTGATGAAGGTGAATACGAAGGCGATGGCGAACAGCATCGGGACGGTGAGGTGGATGTTTCCGCGCCACAGGGTCAGCACCCAGTTGTAGACCTTGATGGCGGTCGGCACCGCGATGATCAACGTCGTGGTGGCGAAGAAGAATCCGAAGTACGGGTCCATCCCGCTCACGTACATGTGGTGCGCCCAGACGATGAAGCTCAGGCCGCCGATGGCTAGGATCGCCCACACCATCATCCGATAGCCGAAGATGTTCTTCCTGGCGTGGATGCTGATCAGGTCGGAGACGATGCCGAAGGCGGGCAGCACCACGATGTAGACCTCGGGATGGCCGAAGAACCAGAACAGGTGCTGGAACAGCACCGGGCTGCCGCCGGAATAGCCGAGCTGCTGCCCCTGCGAAACCAGGGCCGGCATGAAGAAGCTGGTGCCCAGCGCTTGGTCCAGCGTCATCATCACGGCGCTCACGAATAACGCGGGGAAGGCCAGCAGCGCCAGGATCGTGGCCATGAAGATGCCCCACACCGTCAACGGCAGACGCATCAGCGTCATGCCTCGGGTGCGCGCCTGCAGCACCGTCACGACGTAGTTCAGGCCGCCCATGGTGAAGCCGATGATGAAGAAGGCCAGGGACACGAGCATCAGGATGATTCCCCAATCCGCCCCCGGCGTACCCTCCAGGATGGCCTGGGGCGGGTACAGGGTCCAGCCGGCGCCGGTCGGCCCGCCGGGCACGAAGAAGCTCGCCACTAGCAGCAGCACGGCGAACAGATAGACCCAGTAGCTCACCATGTTCACATAGGGGAACACCATGTCGCGCGCGCCCACCATCAGCGGAATCAGGTAGTTCCCGAAACCGCCCAGGAACAGCGCGGTGAGCAGGTAGATCACCATGATCATGCCGTGCATGGTGACGAACTGGAGATAGGCGCCCGGATCGATGAACGAGAAGGTGTGCGGGAAGCCCAGTTGCAGGCGCATCAATCCCGACAACACCAGGGCCACCAGCCCGATCCCCATTGCGGTGATCCCGTACTGGATGGCGATCACCTTGGCGTCCTGGCTCCAGACATACTTCCCGATCCAGGTTTTCGGGTGGTAGAGCTCGACCTCTTCGACTTCGGCGGGAGGGACGAACGCCGATTCGTCATGCGCAACGTAGCTCATCTAAATATCTCCTCGTCGCTCGCTAACTGCTCGTCTTGCTCGATTCCGTTCGCGTCTGGCCTCCGAGACCTCCGCTCACAGGCTGCCGATGTAGGCGACCAGATCGCTGATTGCTCGTTCGCCGGTGAGACTGGCGGCCATCGACATCATCTGCGGGCCGTACAGGTCCTGCGGATGCGCGCCGCGAATCCCCTGCTTGAAGTTGTTCAGCTGCGTGACCAGATACCAATCGCTGATACCCGCCAGTCGCGGGGCGTTCATCGCCTGTATCCCGCGTCCGTCGGCACCGTGACACGCGGCACAATTCACGTACAGCTTCTTTCCCCTCGCGGTGGACTGCTGCAACGTCGCCGGTGCGGGGTTGTCCGGCAGCGTCGCGACATACGCCACGACGTTGTCGACAGCCGCCTCGTCGGCCAGCGTGGCGGCCATCGGCGCCATCTGTTTACCATAAGTGTCCTGCTCGTGCGCGCCGCGGGCCCCCTGCTTGAAATGGGTCAACTGGCGTTTCAGGTACCAGTCTGCCTGCCCGCTCAACTTCGGCGCATGCAGCGCGGGGTTGCCCTCCGCCTCGGCGCCATGACAGGCGGCGCACACCGCGTAGAGGGCCTTGCCTGCTTCGGCGTCGCCGGACACTCGAGCCGAGGATTGCGCGTAGGTCGGATGGCTGCTCAACCACGCCTGAAAGGCGCCTTCCTCTTCCACCACGACTTTGCCGCGCATGGTGTAGTGCGCCAGGCCGCACAGCTCCTCGCACAGCAGGTCGAATTTGCCGGTGCGCGTGGGCGCGAACCAAACGAAGGTGACCAGTCCAGGCACCAGATCCATCTTGACGCGGAACTGCGGTACGGCGAAGTCGTGCAGCACGTCGATGGAGCGCAGCAGCGCCTTGACCGGCCTGCCCACGGGCAGATGCAACTCGGGGCTCGATACCAGGATGTCGTCGCGTCCGTTGGGATCGTCCGGGTTCATGCCGAACGGGTTCTGGTCGCTGACGTGGCGGGCATCGACGGTGCCCAGCTTGCCGTCCTGCCCGGGGAAGCGATAGGACCAATGCCACTGCCGGCCTATAGCCTCTACCACCGCCGCGTCTTCCGGCGGATCGACGAATTTCGCCCAGACGAACAGGCCGGGCGCGAGCATGGCGACCACGCCGACCGTGGTCACTGCGACGAGCCATCCCTCCAGCTTCTTGTTCTCCGGCGCGTACTCCGCCCGGGCTCCCCTGCGGTTGCGGTAGCGCACCACGCAATAGACCATGAACAGGTTGACGGCGACGAAGACGAACCCAGTGACCCAGAACGTGATGTTCACCGTGGTGTCGATCATGCCCCAGTTGGAGGCGATCGGCGTGAAGTACCACGGGCTCAGGAAGTGAAACAGGAGGGAGCCAACGATCAGCAGAACCAATACGATTGCTAAGACCATAGCGGTGGCCTCGGTTTTGATTGGTCGGAGCTTCGAGCCGGACTGCTTGGACAGGACCTCGCGGGCCGTGGGTGATGCGATGCAGGAACGGCCCTTTTCGCGCAGCGCAGACCGGCTTGAACGACCCCGGGCCACCCCGGCCACCCGCTCCAGGCTCGTGCGGGCCACCTCATGTCCGTTTTTCCTGCACTGCGATAAGCACCAACCTCCTCGCGAGTGCCTCCCCTTCAGGGCGGAGTGTACCCCACGGAGTCAAGACTTTCTACTCAGGTGGGTACGGCAGCAAGCGCGCAAAGCTTGATGTTGGCGAAGTCGATCAGCACGGACGGGGCGTAATAACCGCGCAAGGCGAGCAAGACCAGCACCGGACAGAGGATGGCGAGGCCGATCCACAAGGGCACGGCATGCCGGCCGCGGCGGCTCACTTCGCCTGCGCCCGCCTGCTCGAGCGGCGGCTCGTCGATGGGCAGATGGAGAATGGCTGCGACAACACCCAAGGCCATGCCGCCGGCCCACACGGGATCGTACGAGCCGCCGACGCCGAGCGAATGGCCTCCCAGCCACATGCCCACGAAGCCGCCGAGCTGATAAGCCAGGAACAGAACTCCGAGCAGCGTGCAGGCGAAGCGTGCGCCCAACAGCTGTAGCACCAGGCCGCTCGCGAGCGGCACGGTGCCCAGCCACAGGAAACCGATGCCGGCGGCGAACAGATATACCGTCGCCGGCGACACCGGGAGTCCCAGGAACAAGGCGACGAGCAACGCACGCAGGACGTGAATCCCCGCCAGAAGAACCTTCCTGCTCTGGCGCGCGCCCAGATAGCCGGTGACGACGCACCCGGCGATGCTGGACGCCCCGATCAGCGCCAATGCCGTCGCACCCACGCCCGGAGTCATCCGCACCTCCAGCAGATAGGCGGGCAGATGGCCGAGGATGAACGCGATCTGGGCCCCGGATACGAAGAACCCGGCTGTCAGATAGCGAAACCCAGCGTGAGCACGGGCTTCGCGCAGCGTCTCGACGAGCGAGAGCCGGTTGGCCGGTGCAGCCACAGGAGGACGCGGCTCCACCATTGCCAGGGCCAGCGGAACAGTCGCCAGAGCGATGCCGGCCAGAACCAACAGCGTGGCCTGCCAGCCCAGCGCCGAGGTCAGGAGCGGCCCCAGCGGCAGCGCCAGGAATTGCCCGAACGACGCGCCTGAGGATGCGATGCCGAGCGCTGCGCTGCGTCGCTCGGGAGCGAACGCGCGGCCCACCACGCCGAGTATGACTCCGAAGCCGGTCGCGCCCAGCCCCAAGCCGACCATCAGCCCAGCGCTCAGCGTCAGCGCCAGAGGCGTGGTCGCCAGCGGCATCGACCCGAGGCCGGCGGCGAACAGCAGACCGCCGACGGCGACGACCCGCCCGGCGCCCTTCTGGTCGGCCCACGCGCCGAAGAACGGCTGTGCCAGCCCCCAGACGAGGGTCGACACCGCCAAGGCGAAAGAGAAGTCGCCGCGCGCCCACCCCAGATCGGCGTTCGCAGGCAGGAACAGAGCGAAGCTCTGGCGCAGGCCGAGGCCGAGCGCGAGGATGGCCGCGGCGCCGGTGAGGACCAGCGCCGGACTGCGCCAGTTGGCCGACAAACCGCCGCTACCTCGACCCGATGCGGCGACCCGGCGCAGCCTCGTTCACCCGGGCGTTACTCGACCAGCTCGCGGTAGGCATGCCACGAGGCATGCCCCAGCCACGGGAAGATCAGCACCAGCCCGATCATCCAGGTGGCGATGCCGATCGCGGCGAGCACAGCCAGCATCGCGGCCCACAGGATCATCGGCCCGAGGTTGCTCGTCACCGCACGCACGCTGGTGATCACCGCCGTAGCGGTGTCGACCTCGCGGTCGAGCAGCATCGGCAGGGACACCACCGACACCGCGAACACCACCGCCGCGATGATCGCGCCGATGCCGAAGTAGGCGACCAGCAACTGGTGGTAACGCCCCGAGAACAGCACGTCGCTCAGGAAGTTCTTCAGGTCCGGCACCGTACCGCCATAGAACAGCGCGAACAAGATCGCCGAGATGCGTTCCCAGGCGATCAGCGCGAACGCGAGCAGCAGCCCGAACAGTGCGATCGAGCCTGCGTTCGGGCGCCACGCGGTCAACGCTTTCATCGGATCCGGGCGGCCGTCCCGCTCGATCTGCCGCGACAATGCGTAGAGGTTGATGGCCAGGACCGGCGCCACCAGCAGAAATCCGCTCAGCAGCGTCGGCGCGATGTGATTGTGGGCCCAGGCGAAGGACACCAGGAACGCCCCGATCGCGGCGAACACCACGCCGTACAGGAGGCTCGCGACCGGCGCGCGCCACAGGTCACGCCAGCCCTTCGCAAGCCAGCGCAACGGCGCGCCGGCCTCAATCGCTCTCACCACCGGCATGCGCGATTCGTCGTCCCTGCCCGCGGTTACCTGCGCCATCGGTTCCTCCTGTGGAAGGTTCGTTCTGCGGCCGCCACAATGCACTCGGGGCAGCGGCTCGTCAACCGGCGGTGCGGCACGCCGGGTCGACGAGGTTGCGTCTGCGGAGCGCTCGGCGGGCAGGCATCCTCATTGCGCAGGCAGCGGCGGGCCTTGCCATCGCCAACAAAGTCTAGAATGATAATTGCTTCGATTATGTCGGCAGTCGATATCCCGCGTTCTTGGACCACAGGAGGTTGCAATGCGGCGCAGGCTGTACGTGATCTGTCCCGATCTGGAGGCGGCGCAACGGACGATGAACGATCTGTTGCTCGCCCGCATCGACGAACGCCACATCCATGTCCTCGCCAGACCCGGCGCGCCCATGGACCAGCTGCACGAGGCCAACGTCCTGCAGAAGACCGACCTGGTCCACGGCGCTGAGCTTGGCCTGGTGATCGGAGGTGCGCTCGGGCTGTTGCTGGGCGTGGTCCTCGTGCTGGTCCCCCTCGGCGGCGTGCAACTGCAGCTGGTGACGGTGCTGATCACGGCGCTGGGCGGCGCGTTGTTCGGCACCTGGGCCTCGAGCATGGTTGCGGCGAGCCTGCCCAACACCAGGCTGCTCGCCTTCGCCAAGGACATCGAGGAAGGCAAATACCTGATGATGGTCGATGTGCCGTTCCGGCGCGTCGAGGAGATTCAGTCGCTGCTGCGCAAACGCCACCCGGAAGACAAGGACGGCGGGGTCGAGCCGACGGTCCCGGCGTTTCCCTGATCCGCGCTTTCGCCCGGTCCGTCGAGTCGGACGCTTGTCCGATCGGTGTAATCCAAGCCCCGCGATCTTCGCGGGGCTTGTTCGTTTCTGAAGGCGGACCGCAGCGCCATGGGGACGGGGATGGTACACTGCCGTCCCGCCGGCGCCTTCCGCCGGCACTTGCTTGCGCGACTGGTTCCGCCATGACGACCGGCGTACAACAACAGATCTCTCTTTCCCGGCTGCGGGAGTTTCTGGCGCTTACCAAGCCGCGCGTCGTTTCCCTGATCGTCTTCACTGCGGTGATCGGCATGTTCCTGGCCACGCCCGGCATGGTGCCGCTGCAGGCACTGCTGTTCGGCACTCTCGGCATCGCACTGGTCGCCGGCGCCGCGGCCGCGGTCAACTGCCTGGTGGAGCAGAAGGTCGATGCGCTGATGGCACGCACGCGCGCGCGGCCCCTGCCCATGGGGCAGGTGACCTCCCTGCAGACGCTGCTGTTCGCCTGCGTGGTCGGCGGGACCGGGCTCACCATGCTGCACGCGCTGGTCAACCCCCTGACGATGTGGCTGACGCTCGCCACCTTTCTCGGCTACGCGGTCATCTACACCATGATCCTGAAGCCGCTCACGCCGCAGAACATCGTGATCGGCGGCGCCTCCGGCGCCATGCCGCCGGTGCTGGGCTGGACCGCGGTCACCGGCGAGCTGCACTCGGACGCGCTGCTGCTGTTCCTGATCATCTTCGCGTGGACGCCGCCGCACTTCTGGGCGCTGGCCCTGTACCGCAAGAAGGAATATGCCAAGGCCGGTGTGCCGATGCTGCCGGTCACCCACGGCGACCGCTTCACGCGCCTGCACGTGCTGTTCTACACGCTGATCCTGTTCGCGGTCAGTCTGCTGCCGTTCAGCACGCGCATGAGCGGCGTGATCTATCTGGCGGCTGCGCTCGCGCTGGGCGGGGTGTTCCTGTGGTATGCGATCAGGATCTACACCGACTACAGCGATCGCCTCGCGCACAAGACCTTCCGCTACTCCATCGTGTACCTGTCGGCGCTGTTCGCGGCGCTGCTGCTGGACCACTACTTCCGTATCGTCATTTAGCCGACCTGTTCCCGGCACGGCGACGCACCGCTCCCGCTGGGGCTGAGGCGCCGAGCCGCGACCGGAGCGGCGTCCGGGGACAAACACTGTGCTGCGCAATCTTGCCTGCGCCGCCGCCTGCCTCGTGTTCGCGAGCTGCAGCGGAGGCGGGCCCGCGTTCCGTTCCACCGACATCACGGGTGCGGAATTGGGCCGCGACTTCAAGCTGATCGATCACAACGGCGAGCCGCGCACGCTGGCGGATTTCCGCGGCAAGGTCGTGGTGGTGTTCTTCGGCTTCACGCATTGCCCCGACGTCTGCCCCATCACTCTTTCGGAGCTGGCTCGCGCGCTGAAGCGGCTGGGCACCGACGCGCAGCGCGTGCAGGTGGTGATGATCACCGTGGATCCGCAGCGCGACACGCCCGAGGTCTTGAAGCGGTACGTGACGGCGCTGGATCCCGGCTTCCTGGGGCTGACGGGCGATGCCGAGGCCATCGCCGAGACCGCCCGTGAGTTCAAGGTCTTCTACCAGAAGAGCCCGGGCGCGACGGCGCAGACGTATTCCGTGGACCATTCCTCCGGGACCTTCGTCTACGATACGGCCGGGCGGCTGCGCCTGCTGGTCGGCTACGGCCAAGGGGCGGACGTGTTCGCGCACGACATCGGCCAGCTCCTGCGCGCAGGGTAGGCAGGCCGCAATCACCGGCCGCTGCGGAAACAAAAAAAACGCCGCCCGGTCGGGCGGCGTTGCTGCCTTGCGTCTTGTCAGGCGGGCGCCGGGATCAGCCCCCGCATTTTCTTCATCGCCTGCGCCTCGATCTGGCGGATGCGCT